>JBEDTP010000195.1:0-21904 GCA_040119075.1 Flavobacterium sp. | reverse complement strand
TCTCCAGCCCCAGGATGTGACGAGCCGACATCGAGGTGCCAAACCCCCCCGTCGATATGAGCTCTTGGGGGAGATCAGCCTGTTATCCCCGGCGTACCTTTTATCCTTTGAGCGATGGCCCTTCCATGCGGAACCACCGGATCACTATGCTCTACTTTCGTACCTGATCGACCTGTATGTCTCTCAGTCAAGCTCCCTTATACCATTGCACTCTACGCACGGTTACCAAGCGTGCTGAGGGAACCTTTAGAAGCCTCCGTTACTCTTTTGGAGGCGACCACCCCAGTCAAACTACCCACCAAGCAATGTCCCCCGTAAAACGGGGTTAGGCCCTAGATAAGCAAAGGGTTGTATTTCAACAATGACTCCACAACGCCTAGCGACGCCACTTCACAGTCTCCAACCTATCCTACACATCACTTATCCAAGGTCAATACTAAGCTATAGTAAAGGTGCACAGGGTCTTTTCGTCCCACTGCGGGTAAGCGGCATCTTCACCGCTACTACAATTTCACCGAGCTCATGGCTGAGACAGTATCCAGATCGTTACACCATTCGTGCAGGTCGGAACTTACCCGACAAGGAATTTCGCTACCTTAGGACCGTTATAGTTACGGCCGCCGTTTACTTGGGCTTCAATTCAATGCTTCTCCGAAGATAACATCTCCTCTTAACCTTCAAGCACCGGGCAGGTGTCAGGCCCTATACTTCATCTTACGATTTTGCAGAGCCCTGTGTTTTTGATAAACAGTCGCCTGGATCTTTTCACTGCGGCCACGCATAAGCGTGGCGACCCTTCTCCCGAAGTTACGGGTCTATTTTGCCTAATTCCTTAGCCATGAATCTCTCGAGCACCTTAGGATTCTCTCCCCAACTACCTGTGTCGGTTTACGGTACTGGTACTTATAATCTAAGTTTAGAAACTTTTCTTGGAAGCCCTTAGGCACACTATCCCTTTGTCCGAAGACTCCGAGTACTATCGATCTTTGCCAGAATCTGCGGATTTGCCTACAGTCTCTATAGCTACAATCTTCAACGAACTATTCCGTCAGTTCGCGGTGCTTTCATCACTCCGTCATTCCATCACAATTATAAGTAGTACGGGAATATTAACCCGTTGGCCATCCACTACCCCTTTCGGGTTCGCGTTAGGACCAGACTAACCCACAGCTGATTAGCATAGCTGTGGAAACCTTAGTTTTTCGGTGTGCGGGTTTCTCGCCCGCATTATCGTTACTTATGCCTACATTTTCTTTTCTAAACAGTCCAGCATGACTCACATCACACCTTCGACCCAGTTTAGAATGCTCCCCTACCACTTGTAATAAATTACAAATCCATAGCTTCGGTAGTATACTTATGCCCGATTATTATCCATGCTCGTCCGCTCGACTAGTGAGCTGTTACGCACTCTTTAAATGAATGGCTGCTTCCAAGCCAACATCCTAGCTGTCTAAGCAGACAAACCGCGTTATTTCAACTTAGCATACATTTGGGGACCTTAGCTGATGGTCTGGGTTCTTTCCCTCTCGGACATGGACCTTAGCACCCATGCCCTCACTGATGAGGACCATTATATAGCATTCGGAGTTTGTCAGGAATTGGTAGGTGGTGAAACCCCCGCATCCAATCAGTAGCTCTACCTCTATATAACTATATTTCATCGCTGCACCTAAATGCATTTCGGGGAGTACGAGCTATTTCCGAGTTTGATTGGCCTTTCACCCCTACCCACAGGTCATCCCAAGACTTTTCAACGTCAACGGGTTCGGTCCTCCACTGTGTGTTACCACAGCTTCAACCTGCCCATGGGTAGATCACACGGTTTCGCGTCTAACACTACTGACTAAAGCGCCCTATTCAGACTCGCTTTCGCTACGGATCCATGGCTTAACCACTTATCCTTGCCAGCAACGTTAACTCGTAGGCTCATTATGCAAAAGGCACGCCGTCACCCCACTAAAGGGCTCCGACCGCTTGTAAGCGTATGGTTTCAGGATCTATTTCACTCCGTTATTCACGGTTCTTTTCACCTTTCCCTCACGGTACTGGTTCACTATCGGTCTCTCAGGAGTATTTAGCCTTAGCGGATGGTCCCGCCAGATTCATACAGGGTTTCACGTGCCCCGCACTACTCAGGATACCACTATTCATATCTTCTCTTACTTATACGGGACTATCACCCTCTATGGTTAACCTTTCCAGGTTATTCTAATTCAATCCGCATGAAATGTCGTGGTCCTACAACCCCAATATTGCCGTAACAACATTGGTTTGGGCTAATCCGCGTTCGCTCGCCACTACTTACGGAATCACTTTTGTTTTCTTCTCCTCCGCCTACTTAGATGTTTCAGTTCAGCGGGTTTACTCTCCTATCGGAGTACTATGTCTTCAACATAGTGGGTTGCCCCATTCGGATATCTACGGATCAATTCGTGTGTGCCAATCCCCGTAGCTTTTCGCAGCTTATCACGTCCTTCATCGCCTCTGAGAGCCTAGGCATTCCCCATACGCCCTTATTTTGCTTATTGTACTTGTTTTATTAAATATCCTACTTACGTAGAATACCCAAAAATTTGTGCTTTCTATATATTTAATATATTTTCTTTTCTCAATATGTCAATGAACTTTAATTATAGTCTGAAGTTATAAAGTCGAATGTCATAAAGCCCGAGGACTTGTGACTTTCAGACTTTAGTCTTTCGACTAAATCTGTGGAGAATATCGGAGTCGAACCGATGACCTCTTGCGTGCAAGGCAAGCGCTCTAGCCAGCTGAGCTAATCCCCCAATTTTAAATTCAGAATTATGAATTCAGAATTATGAATTGTGAATCCCAACTTCTAGAATTTCCTTATAAGTTAAAAAATAGTAGTCCCGGGCAGACTCGAACTGCCGACCCCTACATTATCAGTGTAGTACTCTAACCAGCTGAGCTACGAGACTCTGTTTTTTACTTATATTGTATTATTTGAACTAACAGCGAGAGTAATTCTTAATCTAATCAAGAACCTATACTTTATCTTTCTCTAGAAAGGAGGTGTTCCAGCCGCACCTTCCGGTACGGCTACCTTGTTACGACTTAGCCCTAGTTACCAGTTTTACCCTAGGCAGCTCCTTACGGTCACCGACTTCAGGTACCCCCAGCTTCCATGGCTTGACGGGCGGTGTGTACAAGGCCCGGGAACGTATTCACCGGATCATGGCTGATATCCGATTACTAGCGATTCCAGCTTCACGAAGTCGAGTTGCAGACTTCGATCCGAACTGAGAACGGTTTTGAAGATTCGCATCTGGTCACCCAGTAGCTGCTCTCTGTACCGTCCATTGTAGCACGTGTGTGGCCCAAGGCGTAAGGGCCGTGATGATTTGACGTCATCCCCACCTTCCTCACAGTTTGCACTGGCAGTCTCGTTAGAGTTCCCGACATGACTCGCTGGCAACTAACAACAGGGGTTGCGCTCGTTATAGGACTTAACCTGACACCTCACGGCACGAGCTGACGACAACCATGCAGCACCTTGTAAATTGTCTTGCGAAAAGTCTGTTTCCAAACCGGTCAATCTACATTTAAGCCTTGGTAAGGTTCCTCGCGTATCATCGAATTAAACCACATGCTCCACCGCTTGTGCGGGCCCCCGTCAATTCCTTTGAGTTTCAAACTTGCGTTCGTACTCCCCAGGTGGGATACTTATCACTTTCGCTTAGCCACTCAGATTGCTCCGAACAGCTAGTATCCATCGTTTACGGCGTGGACTACCAGGGTATCTAATCCTGTTCGCTACCCACGCTTTCGTCCATCAGCGTCAATGTATTAGTAGTAACCTGCCTTCGCAATTGGTATTCCATGTAATATCTAAGCATTTCACCGCTACACTACATATTCTAGTTACTTCCTAATAATTCAAGCCCTACAGTATCAATGGCAGTTTCCTAGTTGAGCTAGGAGATTTCACCACTGACTTATAAGGCCGCCTACGGACCCTTTAAACCCAATGATTCCGGATAACGCTTGGATCCTCCGTATTACCGCGGCTGCTGGCACGGAGTTAGCCGATCCTTATTCTTACAGTACCGTCAAGCCGCTACACGTAGCGGTGTTTCTTCCTGTATAAAAGCAGTTTACAATCCATAGGACCGTCTTCCTGCACGCGGCATGGCTGGATCAGGCTTGCGCCCATTGTCCAATATTCCTCACTGCTGCCTCCCGTAGGAGTCTGGTCCGTGTCTCAGTACCAGTGTGGGGGATCTCCCTCTCAGGACCCCTACCCATCATAGTCTTGGTAAGCCGTTACCTTACCAACTAACTAATGGGACGCATGCTCATCTTATACCGTTGGAACTTTAATTATCAAATGATGCCACTCGATAATACTATGGGGCATTAATCCAAATTTCTCTGGGCTATTCCCCTGTATAAGGTAGATTGCATACGCGTTACGCACCCGTGCGCCGGTCTCAAGTTAGCAAGCTAACTCTACCCCTCGACTTGCATGTGTTAGGCCTGCCGCTAGCGTTCATCCTGAGCCAGGATCAAACTCTTCATCGTAGTGTTTTTAATATTGTACGATAAAGGCTAGGTTTATTTCTTAATCTCTTAAGTCTTACTCTCTTAATTTTTACAATCTAAATCCGAAGATTTAAATCGTGCTGTCAATCCAATATGTCTATGAACGTGTCTTTATGTCTTTCGCTTGTTTCTCAAAGCGGGTGCAAAAGTACAACTTCTTTTTAATCTCGCAAGTTTTTTTGAAAAAAAAATTAAAAAAATTTTATTCCGTTTTACTCACTCAATAAATCTTAGAACGTCGCTAATTTTGCGGACTGCAAAGGTAATTCGTTTTTTGATTCTGGCAAACTTTTTTGAAAAAAAATTTTTCTTTTTTTACCAGTCAACAACTTTACGTTATCTTTTCAATTTGTTAATGAACTTGCCTTGATTGCGGGTGCAAAAGTAGCACCTTTTTCCATTCCCACAAGCCTTTTTTTAATTCTTTTTTAATCTTTTTTTCTTAATCCTGATTACTAAGTATTTACAAGCAAAAGTTTTTTTACACTTTTTGAAATTTAATCTTCCGATCACATAGAATTTGTGGATTGGAATGAATTTTAAACTAAAAACAAATGCCATAGCCCCGATTAAAGCGGCATCCTTTTTATCTTTTTTCTCAAAAAAAAATAAAAAGATACAGCGGAAAGCGGGATAAAGCTGCTAGAAAAAAACAGAAATTAATCGAATCGGATGGCTTTTACGGGTGAAATCTTAGTAATTATATAGGAAGGAATCAGTAAAACCAATAAACAAATGAGTATTGTACCTAGATTTAATAGTAATATGTGTAGGAAATTAATATCGACCTGAACTTCGCTTACATAATAATTTTGCGGATTCAGCTTTATGATTCCAAATATTTTTTGAAGAAACAATAAAGCCAGCGCAATTAAATTGCCGAACAACAAACCTCTTGATATTAAAAACGCTGCATTGTACAAAAATATTTTTCGAATATTCCAGTTATTTGCGCCAAGTGCTTTTAAAATTCCAATCATTTGTGTGCGTTCCAAAATTAGAACTAGCAACGCTACTATCATATTAATAGTTGCCACGACAATCATTACGATTAATATAATGATGATATTAAAATCGAACAACTTTAGAAATTCGAAAATACTAAAGAATTTTTCTTCGATTGTTACACTATTATATGTAGGCGGAATTTCTTTATATACTTTATTACCAATTTCTTTAATTTGAGTGAAGTCGTTTATAAAAACTTCGAAAGCTCCAATTTCGTCTTGTTTCCATTTATTGATTCTCTGTACATGACGAATATCGCCTATTACATAAGAAGCATCAAACTCTTGGAAACCTGAATTGTAAATTCCAACAATTTTAAAATTACGAAGATTGGGCATTTTACCGCTTTCCTTCATGAAAAAAGTATTAAACTTATTACCCAACTTTAAACCTAAACGATTTGCTAAATATTCAGAAATTAAAACTTCTTCATTTAGTTCGTTTTTATAATTAGGCAAACGTCCTTGAGTGATGTACTCTTTAATATTGGTCCAAACGTAATCTTTACCAACTCCTTTTAATATAATTCCTTCAACCGAACTTTCTGTTCTAATGATTCCGGCTTTGTTAGCTACAGCTTGAATATGATTAATTCCATCAACTGTTTTAAACTTGGGATAAAAACTTTGATTAATTGATATAGGTTGGGTATGAACTTGAGATTGATTATCGTCGAAATTTGTAATTACGATATGTCCGTTAAAAGCAGCTACTTTTTCGCGAATTTTATTTTGCAAACCAATTCCTGTTGCAACAGAAACGATCATCATGATAATTCCTATGGCAATTGCTGAAATTGCAATTTTAATTATTGGAGAAGAAATACTACTTTTATAACTTTTAGCAGTAATTAATCGTTTTGCTATAAAATATTCTAAATTCAAAATATTATGATCTCTAAATTGATGTTCAAAAATACATTTTTATTCTCGTTTATACTTCTTTTTTCATGTGGAAATTCGGCAAAGCCTAAAGTTGAAAGTCAAAAGTTGAAAGTTGAAAATATTGAAACCAAATTAGATTTTAAAACTGGTGCAGATAATTTTGAGAAATACATTCCGCTTTTAAAAAACAAAAAAGTTGGGATTGTAACCAATCAAAGTGGAATTTTAACCAACAAAACCCATTTGGTTGATTTTTTATTGACTGAAAAAATTAATATTCAAAAAATATATGCTCCAGAACACGGTTTTAGAGGAACTGCCGATGCAGGTGAAGTAATTAAAGACGGTAAAGATATTAAAACAGGCTTACCTATTATTTCGCTTTACGGAAACAATAAAAAACCAAAACCAGAACAATTGGCTGGAATTGATGTTATGGTTTTTGACTTGCAAGATGTTGGTGCACGTTTCTATACCTATATATCTTCGTTACATTATGTAATGGAAGCTTGTGCTGAAAATAATATTTCACTTATTGTTTTAGACCGACCAAATCCGAATGGCGGAATTGTAGACGGACCAATTTTAGAAAAAGAGTTTACCAGTTTTGTAGGAATGCATCCAATTCCGGTTTTACACGGAATGACTATTGCCGAATATGCGAATATGATTAATGGTGAAAAATGGCTGAACCCTTCGACAAGCTCAGGAGGACAAGCTCAATGTAAATTGACTGTAATTCCTTGTGAGAATTATAAAAGAACTATGTTTTATGATTTATTAGTAAAACCTTCTCCAAATTTACCCAATGCGCAATCGATAAATTTATATGCGAGTTTGTGCTTTTTTGAAGGTACAAATGTAAGCGTTGGTCGTGGAACAGAAAAACAATTTCAAATTTATGGTTCGCCTTATTTAAATAAAGGTGATTTTAGCTTTACACCGAAACCAAATGAAGGCGCAAAAGATCCAACTTATAACGGAAAGCTTTGTTATGGTGAAGATTTAACGCAAATTAAACCTGTTAACAAACTAGAATTAAAATGGTTGATGAAAGCTTATGCTGAAACTACTGACAAATCGAAGTTTTTTAATGCCTTTTTTACCAAATTAGCTGGAACTAAAAAACTACAAGAACAAATTGAAAAAGGGATTTCTGAAAATGATATTAGAGCTTCTTGGCAAAAAGGGTTGAATGATTTTAAAGAAATGAGAAAACCGTATTTGATTTATGAATAGAGAGCAGAAAGAAGGAAGAGGAAAGAAGGAAGGTTTAAAACCTTTATATTTAGTTTTACTTATTGTTTTTACAGTAGCTAGCTTTATGTACATCAATAAAGACCATAAAATAACAGATTTAAAAGCAGATTATGGAATTGCAAATGGGAAAATTGAAAAATACATTGTATCAAAAGGTGTAAATAAATTAAACACTTGCGATTTTACATTTATAACTAATGGAGAAGTGTTTTATGGAAACAATAATTCAAATCCTTTTACAAATCTTCCAAACGAAAAACCAAATTTAGAACTAAACTATTTGGTTATTTATCAGAAATCAAAACCAATAAATAATTATATTCTTTTAAATTACCCAATAAAAGATAGCACTGATTTCAAAAAATATCGAGTTTTATTTGAGAAAGGAATTCCTAAAAATGTTTTTAGGAATGATTAGAGTGAATTTTGATTAAAGATTCCTACGGAATGACAAGATTGTGGTTAAAAAGTTTGAATCAAACACTAATTTCACTAATTACCACGAAATAATTTGTGCTAATTAGTGAAATTAGTGTTAACTACAAAGGTATTTTCTCTTTCATTTTCTCTACAATATTGAACGCTGCCGGACAAACTTCTACGTTTTTTAAAGTTAAATCGGTTATTTGTTGGAATTTTTTTCTATCGGTATGTGGAAATTCGCGACACGCTTTTGGGCGAATGTCGTAAATGAAGCATTTATTTTCGTTGTCTAGAAAAGTACAGGGTACGCTTTGCAACACATAATCATTGTCTTCATCTATTCGAAGATATTGATCGATAAATTGTTGTGGTTTTTGTTTGAAATTTTTAGAAATACGTTCAATATCAGTTATAGTAAACAACGGACCAGTTGTTTTACAACAATTAGCACAATCTAAACAGTCGGTTTTTTTAAATTCGGCATCGTGTAAATCTTGCATTACTTTATCCAAATTTTTTGGCGTACGCTTTTTCAGCTTATCAAAATACTTTTTATTTTCGATATGCGTATCTTTGGCAAGTTTTCCGAGTTCGTTTAGATTTGGTTTCAACATTTTCTATAATTTCTAATACAAAACTAAGCAACTTTTAACATAAATAATTTAAAAAACAGGAAAGATTACTTCGTTCCTCGCAATGACAACATGAAAGACCTTTTTGGAAAAGCCATTTTAGATTACCAAACCAATAATAATCCTGAAGATATTATTACAGAAACTTCAATTAGTGAAGCAGATGAAATGAGTGTTGCGTATTTGTTTCGTGATTTTAAAGAGATGCCAAAACTGGAACAAAAAGCATTACAATTGTCCAAAGGAAAAGTTTTAGATGTTGGATGTGGCGCTGGAAGTCATGCTTTATATCTTCAAAATGAAAAAAAATTAGAAGTAACTGCAATTGATATTTCGACAAACGCAATTGAAGCTTGTAAGTTAAGAGGCCTAAAAAATGCTAAAGTTTTGAATGTATTGGATTTAGATACTGATACTTCGACTGCGCTCAGTATGACAAATCAAAATGACAAGTACGATACGATTCTATTATTAATGAATGGAACTGGGATTTTTGGAAAACTAGATCAAATTTCAACTTATCTAAAAAAATTAAAAAGTCTTTTAAAGGAAGGCGGACAAATTTTAATTGATTCATCAGACATTATATATATGTTTGACCAAGATGAAGATGGTGCTTACGAAGTTCCTGCGACTGGGTATTATGGTGAATTGACTTTTTCAATACAATATAAAGGAGAAACCGAAGAGACTTTTGACTGGCTTTATTTAGATTATAATACGTTACAAAATGCTTGCTATGCTAATGGTTTGAAATGTGAATTGATTATGGAAGGCAAACATTATGATTATTTGGCTCGATTAACTTTGTAAAATTTCAAGAACAAGAACAATTTCAAAAGACAAGAAAAGAGAAAAATTAAAAAGTCAAAATTTTAATTTAGAACACATATATAATTAATTATAAAAATTTTTGAAATTGAAGTTTGAGCTTGAAATTGATTTTTGTCTAAGGAATATTTAAATATTTATGTGTTTGTAAAGAAACCCTCCATTTAGGATTTTTCATTACATAATCTACAATGAGCGGAGTCATTTCTTCCTTTTTACTCCATTCTGGCTGCAAAAAAAGAATCGCATTTGGATTTACCTTAGCTGCTTGTTCTTCTGCAAATTGAAAATCGTGTTTATTGTAAATGATAACTTTTAATTCGTTTGCAATATCATAAGCACCTTGAACAGGTAACTTCAATTTCTTTGGAGATAAACAAAACCAATCCCAAGTTCCTGTTACAGGATATGCGCCTGAAGTCTCAATATGTACTTTTAAATCTTGCGTTTTTAATTGAGTAGTTAAGAAAGACATGTCCCATGTTAAAGGTTCTCCGCCAGTAACAACAACTGTTTCTGCATGTTTTTTGGCATTAGCTACAAAAACATCAACATGTGTTGGCGGATGTAATTCTGCATTCCAACTTTCTTTTACATCGCACCAGTGACAACCTACATCACAACCTCCAATTCTGATAAAATAGGCAGCAGTACCTGTATGATAGCCTTCACCTTGAATCGTATAAAACTCCTCCATTAAAGGCAGCATTTCGCCTTTATCTACCGCAATTTGTGTTTCTTTCTTCAACATTGTACTTAAAATAGTTTGCAAAGATAAGGATTAGTAAATAGTAATTAGTAATTAGTGAATAGTAATTAGTGGTTTTATGCTATTTTTGAAATAAATATTAATACATTAAATAACAAAAAATAATGAAAAAATATTTAATTCAAAAAGAACCTTTTGTGGTTCCAACGACCGATGGAAAACTAATTGAAGAACATCATGGATTAGTCTCAACAGAAAACAAAGACATTTCAATAGCACATATGATAGCTCCGCCAAAATGGAGTGAACCTTTTCAAACTCCAGAATTTGAGGAATACACATTTATTATTTCTGGAAAAAAACAATTTGTTATTGAAAACGAAACGATAGTATTAGAAACTGGACAGTCTATAAAAATTGAAGCAAATACTAGAGTACAATATTCAAATCCTTTTGATGAACCTTGTGAATATATTGCCATTTGCAAACCTGCCTTCGACTTTAACAAAGTACATAGAGAATAAAAAAAGTGGCAAAAGCCACTTTTTTTATTCTCTTAATAATTGAAGAATTCTTTGTTCAACGGGTTCTGTTTCCCAAATTTGTTCAATATTTTCTATTTCTAGGATTTCTTTCATAATTTCATTCTGCCTGTCACCTTCTGCTAAAGCTTCAGCATAAGGTTGGTGACTAAAGGTAACTCTACTATACAAAGGTGTCCATTTATCTGGGTGCTTTTCAGAAAACCATTTTTCAATTTGTTTCTGTAAATGAAATTTATCGTCAGCAGTTTTAGAACTCATTTCCATAAAATTACGATATGATAATTCAGCAATTGCGTCAGCATTTGGTTTACGAGAGTTTTCATATTCTATAAAAATAGTTTGCCAATCGTCTCCATATTGTTCCATTAACTCACTTAAAACAGTAATATCTTCAAAACCTGCATTCATTCCATGTCCGTAAAAAGGAACAATTGCATGGCAAGCATCTCCTATTAAAGCTACAGTGTCATTATGAGTCCAAGGAAAACATTTCATAGTTACCAAATAACTTTTTGGATTTTTGAAGAAATCTTCCACCAAATTAGGAATAACATCTTCTGTTGAGGGGAAATGTTTTGCAAAAAAAGCAACTAATTTTTCTTTAGTGTCTAACTCTTCAAACGAATTTTCTCCTTTAAATGGCATAAATAAAGTACAAGTGAAACTTCCATCTAAATTAGGCAAAGCAATCAACATAAAATTACCTCTTGGCCAAATATGCAATGAACTTTTATCTAATTTATGTGAACCATCTTCATTAGCCGGAATATTTAATTCTTTATAACCGACTTCTAAGAAATCTTGTGAGTAATTGAACATACTCTGGCGTTGCATTCTATGTCTAACTCTTGAAAAAGCACCATCAGAGCCAAAAATTTTATCATATTTATAGGGTTTCCATTCTCCTCTTTCTTCTTCACCAATATGTAAAATTGCTTCACCTAGCGTAACATCCCAAACTTTATGCTCAAAGAAAAATTTAACACCAACCTCTTCAGCTAAATCAATCATTTTTCTATTCAAAACACCACGAGAAAGTGAATAAATTGCCTCTCCATCTTTACCGTATTTTTGGTAATTAAGTGATTGATTAATCATATGGATTGCTCTTTTCTCCATTGGCAATCCTATTTTCTTAATTTCCTCAGCAATACCAATTTTTTCTAAAGCTTTCCAACCTCTATTTGACATAGCTAAATTAATTGAACGTCCAGAGAATTTGATTTTTCGAATATCTGGACTTCTATCATATACATGAACGGTATGACCTGCTTTTTTTAAATATATTGCCAATAAAGAACCCACTAAACCAGCCCCAACAACAGCAATCTTTTTAGGTGTTTGCATTTTAAAGAATTTCTTAACACAAAAATAAAGAAAATAAACTACTTGGCCTTAGATAATAAAAAGCTTTATAATAAAAAAAGACGATTAAAATCGTCTTTTTTTATTTACTTAAATTTTTATATGTCCCCAGTTTTCGCCTGTTTTAATTCTATGCAATTGCATCTCTGTTATTCCAAATTCTTTAGCAATTAAGCGTAAACGTGTTTTTCTATTTGGATCGAGTAATTTCCTCTTCAAACGAATAACATCAATTTCTCTTAATTTAGTATTTTTCGGTCCGAATTTTTCAAAAGCTCTTTTTCTTCCAGCTGCAACATTCGGACTTTTATAGCCATGTTCTCTCATTTCCTGATAAGTAACCCATTTTAGATTCGTAATAACATTGTTTTTTTTATCATAATCTAAATGAATTACATGAGTTTGATCATCTGATGTTTTAGTCATAAACAATTCTCCAATCATTTTATGAATTGCATGTGCATAAATTGTCTTTTTATTATTGACTTGTCTTACATATCTAAAATAAGGAAAACCATCATTATTTGCAGGTTTTAGTATTCTACCTTCTTTAATATTATTAGTAAAACTCTTTAAGCGGCCTAAATTAGAAACAGCATACCTTACTTTTCCAGGAACTTCAAGTTCATATTCTTTCCATTGCTCTGTTATAAAATGACTCATTATTTGTGTTTTTTGGTTAATAGACTTGGGAAATCGTCAGTATTAGTCTAATTTACAAATAATAAACTACTTTGGAAAATTAATTTTTTCTCCTACTCTCATTTTTTGAGATTTTGCTAACATTCCGCACATGTGAAACAACATTCTTGCACCAACATTACCATCCCAATCACCGTTTTCACCTGGAGCAACCTCTACAAAATCAAAACCTATAATTTCTTTGTTTGTTTCTGCTAATCTACTTAGCAAATAAGTTGCCATTTCATAAGTTAACCCTCCAGGAACTGGCGTTCCTGTGTTTGGACAATACAAAGCATTCATACCGTCTACATCAAAAGAAACACAAACCTTTTTAGGTAAAGAATTGATAATATTATCACATAAGTGCTCCCAAGTATTACCCTCAAATAACTGCTTTTTTAAATCAGTATCAGTATGGACTAATACACGACCATTCACTCTTTTCATTACATCTACTTCTTGTTCGCAAAAATCTCTGATTCCAACTTGAACAATTTTCTTAATATGAGGTAATTGCAAAGCATTGTACATTATTGAAGCGTGAGAATATGTAAACCCTTCATAAGCAATTCTTAAATCCATATGAGCGTCTATATGCAAAACACCAAATTCTTCATGCTTCTCTGAAAGAGCTTGATAATATCCCAAAGGCGTACTATGATCTCCTCCTAAAAGAACTACTTTTTTTCCTTTATTTAACCAATATAAAGTTTGTTCTTTTATAGTCTCAATCATATCTGAGCAAGCATAATTTATTTTATCTAAATCTCCTTGTAAAGATGGATGGTGATCTAAAATCTCTCCCTTTTCAAGCGCATCAATAATTGGAGCGGCAATTTTCTTAAGTTCATATGATTTTTCTTTCATACCCTTAGAAGCCTCATCCATAAAAATTCCTAACTTCCACAATTCAGGAAATTCTTGATGATTTAAATCTACTTGGAAAGAAGCATCTAAAATTGCATCTGGCCCTTCTGAGGCACCAGAACCATAACTAACGGTAACTTCCCAAGGAACAGGAATAATGATTATTTCGCTTTGCTCTGCAGAAAAAGGCAATCCAAAAATAGTCGCGTCTGCTAATCCTGGTTGGCTTGGATCAAAAGTATCTATAATTTGTTGTTTTGTCATTTTGTACTATTTATAATAACAAAGATAATTATATTAAAAACAAAAACCGAAAAGAGTTCATCTTTTCGGTTATATGTATTTTATGATTACTAACAGATTAAAATATTATATTTTAATGAACTATCCTTTTAGAACCCCCTGTTTTAATATTTGTCCAAAATTATACATATCTTCAAAAGAAGTATATAATGGCACTGGTGCTAAACGAATAACATTTGGTTCACGCCAATCAGTTACAACACCGTTCTTCATTAAATAATGAAACAATTCTTTTCCTTGTCCATGTAAATAAACAGATAATTGACAACCTCTTTCTTCTTGATTTGCTGGTGTTAAAATTTCAAATTCAGCACCATCAAGTTCAGCATCTATTTCATGTAAAATAAATTCTAAATAAGAAGTGATAAGATTTCTTTTAGCCACTAATTTTTTCATTCCAATTTCGGCAAACATATCAACAGATGCTAAATATGGCGCCATAGATAAAATAGGCAAATTACTTACCTGCCAACCATTTGCACCATGAACGGGTTCGAAATTTGGCTCCATCAAAAATCTTCTTTCTTTATTATGACCGTACCAACCTGCAAATCTATTTAAATTTATATCATCATGGTGCATTTCGTGAACAAAGAAACCCGAAACATTTCCTGGACCAGAATTCATATATTTATAAGAACACCAAGCAGCAAAATCAACTCCCCATTTATTTAGTTCTAATTCAATATTCCCAGCAGCATGGGCTAAATCCCAACCTACATAAGCACCTACTTTATGGCCAGCTTCGGTTATAGTTTTCATATCAAAAACTTGACCGGTATAATAATTTACTCCGCCAATTAAAACTAAAGCGAGTTCATCTCCAATTTCTTCAATTTTACTTAAAATATCTTCAACTCGAATATTATGCTCCCCGTCTCTACGTTTTATTTCAACTATTGTTTCGCTTGGATTAAAACCTTTGCTTTTAACTTGACTTTGAAACATATATTGATCTGAAGGAAATGCTTTTTCTTCGCAAATAATTTTATATTTTTTGGGAGTTGGGTTGTAAAATGAAACCATTAGTAAATGTAAATTTACCGTTAATGTATTCATAACTCCAACTTCTGTTGGTTTTGCGCCTACAATTTCACTTAAAGGTTGACAAAACCTTTCGTGATAATCCCACCAAGGCTTATCTGCGTAAAAATGACCTTCAACAGCTAAGTTTGCCCAATCATTCATTACTTCATCAACATATTTTTTTGCATTTTTAGGTTGTAAACCTAATGAGTTCCCTGTAAAATAAATTACATCTTTACTATTTATTTGTGGAAAAATAAATTCATTTCTATATTTTCTTAACTCATCTTGACCATCAAGTTGTTTTGCAAATTCTAAAGTATTTTCAAAATTCATTTGAAGTATTTTTTATGAAGGGTAAAAATAAGTATAAAATAAGAAAGGTAAAAACTTATAGTTATAAATAAAAAAATCGCACCTTTTAGATGCGATTTTTTTATTTATAATATCAACTAGACTACAATATTAACATTGCATCACCGTAAGTATAGAATCTGTATTTTTGTTCAACTGCTTCTGCATATGCCTTCTTCATTAAATCGTGACCACAAAAAGCAGAAACCATCATTAATAAAGTTGACTTAGGTGTGTGAAAATTAGTAACCATCGCATCAGCTAAACTAAAGTCATATGGAGGAAAAATAAATTTATTTGTCCATCCGTTATATGGATTTAATGTTCTTTGTGAAGAAACCGAACTTTCCATTGCTCGCATAGATGTAGTACCGATACAGCAAACTTTTTTCTTTTTAGCTCTTGCTCCATTAATGATATCACATGTTTCTTGAGAAATATCCATTTCTTCAGAATCCATCTTATGCTTTGATAAATCTTCAACCTCAACTGGATTAAAAGTACCTAATCCAACATGTAAAGTTACTTCAGCAAAGTCAATTCCTTTAATTTCAAGCTTTTTCAATAAATGTTTAGAGAAATGCAATCCAGCCGTTGGAGCTGCAACTGCACCTTCAACTTTAGCATAAATTGTTTGGTAACGCTCTGCATCTTCAGGAGTAACTTCTCTTTCTATATATTTAGGAATTGGAGTTTCACCAAGTTCTAAAAGTTTTGCTCTAAATTCTTCATAAGAACCGTCATATAAAAAACGTAAAGTTCTTCCTCTAGAAGTTGTATTATCAATAACCTCAGCTACTAAAGTTTCGTCATCACCAAAATATAATTTATTTCCAATTCTAATTTTACGCGCAGGATCTACTAAAACATCCCATAAACGTTGCTCTGCGTTTAACTCTCTAAGTAAAAAGACTTCAATTCTAGCGCCTGTTTTCTCTTTGTTACCAAATAACCTAGCAGGAAAAACTTTAGTATTATTTAAAACCATTACATCTCCATCGTCAAAATAATCAATCAAATCTTTAAACAACTTGTGTTCAATTTGACCTGTTTTTCTATGTACCACCATTAATCTTGATTCATCACGATTCTCTGATGGAAATTCTGCCAATAATTCATTTGGCAAATTAAATTGGAAATGAGATAATTTCATTTATTTTAGTTTAAAGTTTAAAGCCTAAAAGTCAAAAGCTGTAATTCTCTTCTTTTAAACAAGTTTGCAAATATACGATAGTGAAATAGGCGTTGTCAAGTAAAACAGTATTTATTTTTAAAAACCCTTTGTTTACTGAAGCTTATCAATTTTAAAACCAATACTTTCTAAATCATTCCAAAAAGCAGGATATGATTTTGAAACCACCTCTGCTTCTTCAATTTCAATTGAAGTTTTTAATGCAAGCGGCGCAAACGCCATTGCCATTCGATGATCTTGATAGGTTTTTATTGAGATATTTTCTTTAATTGAAGTCGAAGGCTTTAAATGTAAAGATTCTTTAGTTACTGAAATAGCTGCGCCTAATTTTGTTAATTCTGCCTTTAAAGCTTCCAGACGATCGGTTTCTTTTATTTTTAAAGTATGTAATCCTGTTAAATGACAAGCAATTCCTAATCCGAAACAAGTTACTGCTATGGTTTGTGCAATGTCGGGAGAATCTTTGAGGTTATGAGTTATAGATTGTAGGTTATGGGCTTTGACCTTTGAAATGGTTATTGTTTTATTGTTATTGAATATTGTTTCTACACCAAAGTCTTTATAGATTTCAACTAAAACTGAATCGCCTTGTAAACTATTTTGTTTGTATTTAGAAAGTGTAATTTGTGTTCCAATTTCTGACAATGCAGCAATTGAATAGAAATAAGAAGCAGAGGACCAATCACTTTCGATTGTAAATTGATGATTTTTAACTATTGATTTTTGATTTACTTTAATTTTATTATTCTCAAAACTAGTTATAACTCCAATTTCATTTAATAAAGCTAAAGTCATTTTGATATAAGGAACAGAAGCTACTTCTCCTTCTAAGGTTAACTCTAAACCATTTTCTAATTTTGGAGCAATTAATAATAAGGCAGAAATATATTGACTACTTACATCTGCTTTTAAAGAAATTTTATTTTTGGTGATTTTTTGACCTTCTATTTTAATTGGCGGAAAACCTTCATTCCCTTCATAACTAATTTCAGCTCCAAGTTGATTTAAAGCTTCAACCAAAATTTTAATCGGCCTTTCTTTCATTCGTGAAGAACCTGTTATAACTACTTCACTATTCTCTTGAATGGCAAAAAAAGCAGTAAGAAACCGCATAGCCGTTCCTGCGTGATGAATGTCTATTTTGTGGCAAAAGGTTTTAGATTTTGGGTTTTGGATAAGCTTCAACGCACCCATCATTACATCTGAATCATCAGATTTTGAGATATTATCCAAAGAAATATTTAGATATAAAGCTTGTAACAACAATAATCTGTTTGTTTCAGATTTTGAACCTGTAATTCTAACTTTTGACTTTTGATTTTTAACTTTTGATTTTTGAATAGCAATATTCACAATTATTTCAACTTTTCATTATTATGATGACGATCGTGATCTCTTTTGGCTTTCACATCCATTTTTTTATCAAAAGCAGCTTGTAAATCAACACCCGTTTGGTTAGCTAAACACATTACTACAAAAACAACATCGGCTAATTCTTCACCTAAATCTTTATTTTTATCACTTTCTTTTTCAGATTGTTCACCATATCTACGAGCAATAATACGAGCTACTTCACCAACTTCTTCGGTTAGTTGTGCCATATTAGTTAATTCATTAAAATAACGAACGCCATGTTCTTTTATCCAATTATCAACTTCTTGTTGTGCGTTTTTTATATTCATTACTCTTTATTTTTTGAATCAATTATTATAGTTACTGGTCCATCGTTAATTAATGTAACTTTCATATCGGCTCCAAATTGACCCGTTTGAACTTTTTTATTTAATTCTAATTCCATTTGTTTTACGAAAGCTTCATATAACGGAATTGCAACATCTGGTTTAGCGGCTTTTATATAACTAGGTCGATTTCCTTTTTTTGTAGCAGCGTGTAATGTAAATTGAGAAACAATTATCATTTCACCATTTATATCTTTTAAAGAAAGATTCATAACACCTTTTTCGTCTTCAAAAATACGTAGGTTTGCAATTTTCAATGATAACCAATCAATATCTACTTTAGCATCAGCCTCTTCAATCCCTACTAAAACCAGTAATCCTTTTTGAATTTGAGCTACAATTTCACTATTAATAGTTACAGAAGACTCTAAAACTCTTTGAATTACTACTCTCATTATTATGACTTTCTAGTTTTATCGCTTTCAGCTCTATCTGCATCGTAAATATCTGCACGATAATGTTCTTCGTCCCCTTCTAAAATTTGTGTATAACTTTTATAACGAGACCAAGCAATTTCGTCTTTCTCTAAAGCGTCTTTAACCGCACATTTTGGTTCATCTTTATGCAAACAATTGTTGAATTTACACTGTTCCTTTAAAGCAAAAAATTCAGGAAAATAATCGCCTATTTCTTGCTTATCCATATCTACAACTCCAAAACCTCTAATTCCAGGAGTGTCAATAATTTTAGCATCACCAAAAGACAAATCAAACATCTCTGCAAAAGTTGTAGTGTGCTGTCCTTGAGAATGAGACTCAGAAATTTTCTTGGTTTTTAAATTCAAACCCGGTTCTAATGTATTTACCAAAGTAGATTTCCCAACACCTGAATGACCAGAAAACATTGAAGTTTTGTTAGTCATTAAAGCTTTAAGTTCATCAACTCCTTTGTTTTCTAATGCCGAAACGCGTAAACATTTATAACCTATTTGAGAATAAATGTATTGTAAA
Source organism: Flavobacterium sp. (assembly GCA_040119075.1). Lineage (GTDB taxonomy): Bacteria > Bacteroidota > Bacteroidia > Flavobacteriales > Flavobacteriaceae > Flavobacterium. Next base: position 2,563 of record JBEDTP010000195.1, on the reverse strand, counting down.
TACAATTGTTCGTCAGAAACATCATCATTAAAAGTGTCAATTTTATTGAAAATTAATACTGCTTCAATTCCGTATGCCTCTGCAGTAACTAAAAAACGATCGATAAAGCTTGTGGTTGTAGGTGGATTATTAATGGTTACCAATAAAAAGACTATATCAATATTAGAAGCAATAATATGCGTTTGCTTTGAAAGGTTAACCGATTTTCTAACGATATAATTTTTCCGATCATGAATTGTATGAATTAACCCATTTTCAACATCAGAAGTTGTATCTAATTCAAAATCAACCACATCTCCAACCGCTATAGGGTTTGTACTCTTAATCCCTTGCAGCCTGAATTTTCCCTTAATTCTACATTCGTAAAAAGTACCACTTTCTGCTTTTACAGTGTACCAACTTCCAGTAGATTTATATACGATTCCTTTCATTAAACAAAGATATATTATTTATTCACAATTTTTTCTTGGTGATTGATACTTTCTTGATGAATTGCTTTGAATAATTTTAATACAAATTCTTCACTCAATCCCTTACTTTCACCTTCCAAAATCATTTTGCCTAAAATTTCATTCCATCTTTTATTTTGTAAGATGGCAACATTTTTTTCTCTCTTAAGCAAACCGATTTCATCGGCAACTTTCATTCTATTTCCTGCAATTTCTAAAATTTTCTCATCATAAACATCAATTTGAGCCCTAAATTTTGCCAGCTTAATGTTATAATCATCTGCATCATCTGTTTCTTTACGAACTTTTAAATCTACAAACATTTGCATTAGAGTATTTGGAGTAACTTGTTGTGCAGCATCGCTCCATGCATTATCTGGATCAATATGTGTTTCAATAATTAATCCGTCGTAATTTAAATCTAAAGCTTGTTGGCAAACTTCATGAATCATATCACGCTTTCCTGTAATATGAGAAGGGTCGCAAATTAGAGGGATGTCTGGAAAGCGATTTTGAAAATCAATTGCTACTTGCCATTCTGGATTATTACGGTATTTTGTTTTTTCATACGTTGAAAAACCTCTATGAATAACACCTAATTTTTTAATATTTGCATTATATAAACGCTCTAAACCACCGATCCATAAAGATAAATCTGGATTAACGGGATTTTTCAGTAAAACTATTTTATTTGTACTATTTAATGCGTCGGCTATTTCTTGTATCGCAAATGGATTTGCGGCAGTACGAGCACCAATCCAAAGAACATCAATATCATGTTCTAAAGCCAATTGAACATGAGCCGCTGTTGCTACTTCGGTAGACATTAACAAACCTGTTTGTTCTTTTGCTTTTTGCAGCCATTTAAGACCAATTGCACCAACTCCTTCAAAACCTCCTGGTCTCGTTCTAGGTTTCCAAATACCAGCTCTAAAAATAGATACATCTGAATTTTTTAATTCATTTGCAATATTTAAAACTTGCTCTTCAGTTTCTGCACTACATGGTCCCGCAATAACTAATGGATGATCTAATTTAAAATCATCTAACCATGTTCTCATTTCTTTATTATTCTCCATAAACTCTATTGATATTGTAAAATTATAACTTATTTATTAATTAGCTCTTTGGTATTCGCCCAAAACTTTAAAATGTGTTGTCATTAATTCTAATATTTTAGTGGCTTTTTCAAAATGTTTGTGTTTATCAAAAACTACATCGACAAAAAAAGCATACGTGAAAGGTGTTTCAATAACCGGTAAAGACTGAATTTTTGTTAAATTCAACTTACTGTTATTCAAAACATTTAAAACCGTTGCCAATGCTCCCGGATTATCTTCTAATTCAAATTTTATGGAAGCCTTATTGATTAATTCTTTTGGAATTTCTTTATTAGAATCTTTTAAAATCACGAATCGAGTTTTATTACTTTTTACAGTATGTACGCTTTTCGCAATGATTTCTAAATTGTAGGTTTTTGCCGCAACCGGACTAGCTAATGCTCCAATATTTTTAACCGAACCTTCTTGAATTCGTTTAGCTGTAATTGCCGTATCTGAACTTTCTACCAATTTTATATGTGGATATTGGCTAAAGAAATCAGCACATTGCAACAAAGCAATTGGATGTGAATGAACCTCGGTAATATCTTCTATTTTTTGATTTGGAAAAACCATTAAATTCATATCAATATCCAAATAAAATTCACCTATTATATGTAATTCATTTTTATCGATTAATGCATAATTTGGCAAAATAGCACCTGCAATAGAGTTTTCAATTGCCATTACTGCTTTGTCAGATTCATTTGATTTCAAACTCACAACCACTTCTCTAAAAGAAGAACACTCATGTAACTGCACTTTTGTATCGAAATATTGATGTGCCACTTGATGATGAAACGAGCCTTGTATTCCTTGTATTGCGATTTTTAAATTCATAATTTTTATTTCATTTTTGAGCAAAAAAAAATCCCGATTTGCATCGGGATTGTATAGTTTTATATTAAATACGATTTTTCAATCAATTAACACCATAACAATCCCTTTCTCCTTTCCAGAAGAAATAAAATGAGTTGCTATAAAATTTAGAATTATTCAAAATCTTTTTTTGTT
>JBEDTP010000194.1:0-22337 GCA_040119075.1 Flavobacterium sp. | reverse complement strand
TGCAATAGAGACTGCTTATAAAGAAGATAATGAAATTATCATTGAAAGTTTTTTAGACGGTGTTGAAGTTTCTGTTGGTGTTATCAGTTACAAAGGAAAAACAAGAGTTTTACCGATGACGGAAATTGTTTCAGAAAATGATTTTTTTGATTACGAAGCAAAATATTTAGGTAAATCTAGTGAAATTACACCTGCACGAATTACTGAAGAATTGAGACTTAAAATAGAATTAATTTCCAAAAAAGCGTATGAAGTCTTAAAAATGAAAGGATTTTCTCGTAGCGAATTTATTATTGTAAATAACGAACCTTACATGCTTGAAATGAACACAGTTCCTGGTTTAACTAATGAAAGTATCTTACCGCAACAAGCAAGAGAAGCCGGAATTTCATTACCAGAACTTTTTGAAAACGCTATTGAAGAAGCTTTAAAATAAATAATTATAAAATCGCCATTAACATCAAGTTTGCGTAAGTAAACACCAATGAAGATAAAGCGATACTAAATGATCAATAAAAACAATAATTATCTAAATATGAAAAAAATAATTTTTCTTTTTATTCTTATGTTTTTTTCAGAAAATATATTTTCTCAGGAAAGCATTTTACCAAATAACCAAGTTGTTTCCATTAAAGATGAATACGATTGGAAAAAAGAAGATTATATTATCATTAATTATAGAATGCCAAATGATTATTGTCCGTATGAAAATTATTCAGGTTTAGACAAATCCTATCTTTGGATAAAAAAAAGTATTTATGATAGAATTAATGTAGAAAACTACAGAAATATATTTGTTTATGGTGACAAGTTAGCCGCAAAGAAAATATTAGATTTTAAAACACATTATGATGATATAGGTCATTATTTTCTAAAAACTTTTTTTGATAAGAAAGGAAGTTGTTATGGCGTATTAGTAATTAACAAACAAGGTAAATACAATTATATTATTGGTGAATATTCTCATATAGATGTTCAAAATTTAGTAGACTCATTAAAATAAAAATTATGAAAAGAGCTATTTTTCCAGGATCATTTGATCCAATTACAAACGGACATTTTGATATTATTAAAAGAGGAATTTCTTTATTTGATGAAGTTATTGTAGCTATTGGTGTAAATGCTGAAAAAAAATACATGTTCTCTTTAGAAGATCGTAAGAAGTTTATCGAAGAATCATTTAAAGATGAGCCAAAAGTTAGAGTTATCACTTACACTGGTTTAACTATAGATTTATGCGCTAAAGAAAAAGCCGATTTCATTCTTCGTGGACTTAGAAACCCTGCCGATTTTGAGTTTGAAAAAGCAATTGCACATACTAATAGAGAATTGTCTAAAATAGAAACTGTTTTCTTACTTACGGCTGCAAGTACTTCATACATTTCTTCAAGTATTGTTAGAGATGTTTTAAGAAATGGTGGAGATGTTACCAAATTGGTTCCTGAATCGGTAATCACAAAATAAATATTTAAATACCAATTTCTCTAATTTCTACCAATTAAAATTAGATTCTAAATACTAGAATTAGTGTTAATTAGTGGAATTGGTGTTCGTTATTTATTCAAAAAAAGTCCTTGCCTTTTGAAATTGCCATTGAAATTTAAAAACCTTACTTTTGCACTTTTAAAATTTAAAAGCCTAAATTAAATGCGTAAAGCACTCAACTTATTCGATTTTTCTCAAAAAGTAGATTATAAAATAGAAATCTTAGCCGGACTTACCGTTGCTATGACTATGATTCCTGAATCATTATCATTTGCAATTTTAGCAGGCTTTCCTCCTCTTGTTGGGTTATACGGTGCTTTTATAATGGGATTAATCACTGCTATTCTTGGCGGTAGACCTGGTTTAGTTTCTGGTGGTGCTGGAGCTACGGTTATTGTATTAATTGCCTTAATGAAATCACACGGTTTGGATTATGTTTTTGGTGCAGTTGCCATTGCAGGAATTATTCAAATTATTGTTGGTTTATTAAAACTAGGGAAATTCATTCGTTTGGTTCCACAACCCGTAATGTTCGGGTTTGTAAATGGTTTAGCCATTATTATTTTCATGTCGCAATTAGAGCAATTCAAAGCAGTAGTAAATGGTCAAGTAGAATGGCTAACCGGTACACCTTTATTAATTATGGCTGGCTTAGTAGCTTTAACCATTGCAATCATTTTAATTTTACCTAAAATCACAAAAGCAATTCCGGCTTCATTAGTAGCTATATTAGTAGTCTTTGCTGTAGTTTTAGTTTTTAATATAGAAACCAAACAAGTGGTAGATATTGCTTCTGTTAGCGGAAGTTTACCTCCATTTCATATTCCTAACATTCCATTTACATTAGAAACCCTGCAAATTATTCTTCCATACGGATTAATTATGGCTGCAGTTGGTTTAACCGAAGGTTTATTAACCTTGAACTTAGTTGATGAAATTACCGGAACAAAAGGAAACAGTAACCGCGAATGTTTAGCGCAAGGAACAGCAAATATTGCTAACGGATTCTTCTTTGGAATGGGCGGTTGTCCTATGATTGCACAAACATTAGTCAACTTATCATCGGGTTCTAGAGCACGATTATCAGGAATTGTTGCTGCATTAACTATTTTAGTAATCATTTTAGTGGGCGCACCCGTAATTGAATTATTACCAATGGCTGCACTAACTGGAGTTATGATTATGGTTGCCATTGGAACTTTTGAATGGGCAAGTTTTAGAGCGTTTACCAAAATGCCAAAGCACGATATTTTTGTAATGTTAGTCGTTACATTAATTACGGTTTTACTGCATAATTTAGCTTTAGCAGTATTAATTGGTGTAATTATTTCCGCATTAGTTTTTGCTTGGGAAAGTGCGAAAAGAATTAGAGCAAGAAAACATATCGATGAAAACGGTGTAAAGCATTATGAATTATACGGACCTTTATTTTTTGGTTCAACCACAGCTTTTGCTGAAAAGTTTGATGTTGAAAACGATCCAAACGAAATTATAATTGATTTTGCTGAAAGTAAAATTACCGATATGAGTGCTATTGACGCAGTAAATAAAATTACTGAACGCTATGCGAAACTGAACAAAAAAGTACATTTAAAACACTTGAGTGGCGATTGTATAGACTTACTTAAAAATGCAGAAGCCATAATTGATGTTAATATTATGGAAGATCCAACCTATAAAGTAATGGTTGACAAACAATATTAGAACCATAAAAATTATTTGAAAAGCTAAAAATTAAGGTTTAATTTTTAGCTTTTCTTTTTTATATTTACAGAAGACAACAAATAGTTATAAATGCTTGTAAACATTTGTTTGTAGAGCATATATACAAATTACTAGCAATTTAACACTAAGAACATAAATTCAGAAATGAAACAATTATTCATAATAGTAATTTCTTTATCGTTATTCAATTGTCAAAAAAAAGAGCAAATTAATTTACCTGAATATAATTCTGTTGCAAATGAATTAATTCAACAAGTTTTAAAAGACAACTCTTTTTCAGATTGCTGCTTACTTGAAATTCCTGAAAAAACTTTTTTAGAAATTAGAGAAGAAGAAATGCCATTGATTGCAATTAGCACAAAAAAAATCATAATGGAAAAGCTTCAAATAAAATCTGATAAAAGCTTAGATAGCCTAGAGAATCAAACCCGAAATTTTAAAATTAATAGCAATATTATAAACAAATACAAACTTAATTTAGTTAATAATAATGCATTGAAATTTACAGATGAAAATTTGACAGTTTGTCCAAAAGGAATCTTAATCATAAGTAAACCAATATTTGATAAAGATTATAAGACAGCAGTTGTAAGCATTGGTTTTGGTTATACTTGTAGTCTTGGACATATTGAAAAATATCGATGGGAAAATGGTAAATGGAAGCAAGAATAAACTGCTGGTAACAGCGGTTTGTTGTAATTGCTAGGCTTAGCTTGTGTTCGGATTTTTGCTTCGCCAGTTCGCACAAGGTGCTCGAGTCTCCGAAAATTCCATGAGGAGTTTTGTACTTGTAATCTTTTGTCTTAAATTTACGCAACTGCAACAAGCGGCAACACGTTAAAACACCCAAATTACTTGTCAAAAACAATTAATTTATCATAAATAGAAATCTTCTTAAACAGAAGGTTTTTTTGTATCCAATTTAAAGTTGCTTCTTGGTAAATAAAAACATGTGTTAAATCGTTTTTGTAATACCAACTTTCAAAAGAGTTTTGACTTCTAAATACTTCAGTTTTACAATACAATTTACCATTAGGCAATAGCATAGAATGCAGTAATTGAAACTCTTTAAATGGTTCATGAAAATGTTCCATTACTTCACAACACGAAATGTAATTATATTGATTTTTTAATCGCTCTGGAATATTTTCAAAATATAAATCGTAATTCTCAACTTGATATGCTCTATCTCGTAACATTTTAGAAATTACCGGTCCAGTTCCTGAGCCAAAGTCTAAGCCCTTATCATTTGGAGAAAAATCATTTAAAATAGCATTTACTATTGGCGATACAAAGTTTTGATAACGTTCATCGTTTACATCATTATTATGTTTCTCATAATGTGTTTTTTCTAAATTAGAATTTAAAAAAGTATGTTTAGGTCTGAATATTCCTTTACAATTTTCGCATTTATAAAATAAATGATTTGGTTTTTCACAAAAAACCGTTGCAGTTGAATTACATAATAAACAAATTTCAATTTGCATTTTTGTTAAATATATTTTTGCGTCAGTTCGAGTGTTTTGTGCAGTGAAACGGAGCAAAATGTATTGAGAACTTATCTTCTAAAACAAAAACTTCTCGATACGCTTCGCACTCGAAGTGACGGTAAACTGATACATCTTTTTACTAAAAAACTTACCTTCTATTATTCTCTTTCCTTGAAGTAAACTTAGGATGTGTTTCTTCATTTTCATCATCCTCTTTTTTCATTACTTTTCGCGCTACTTCAATCTTATACTTCTTCCCTTTCATTTTTTGGTCTTTAATATTGTTAAGTAAGTCTTTTACTTTAGAATATTTCACAGCCACAAACGAAATAAAATCTTTTACTTCAATTAAACCAATATCGCCTTTTTCCAATTCTCCTTTCTGAGAAAAGAAACCTAAAATATCAACTTTATTCAGCTTGTTTTTCTTTCCGCCACTTATATAAAGTGTTTGATACAAAGGTGCTTTTGGTAATGATTTGGCATCAGAAACATCTAAACGTCTTGTTCCGTAATCAAAATAATCGGCTTTCTTTTCTGTTTCATGAATAATCACATAAGCCGTTCCGGTAGCCAACATACGCGCTGTACGACCATTTCTATGTGTAAATTCGTCTTCTTTTGCTGGTAAATGGTAATGAATAACGTGATTCATTTCTGGAATATCCAAACCACGAGCACCTAAATCGGTTGTGATTAAATACGAAACACTTCCGTTTCTAAACTGAATCAAAGCACGCTCACGCTCATCTTGATCTAAACCACCATGATAAAACGTAGAAATAATTCCTTTGGCAGTAAGCATATCATGAATACGTTCTACTGCTTCTCTATGGTTACAAAAAACAATTGCTGATTCTGATTTTAAAGAGCAAATCAATTGAAAAAGCGAATCAATTTTATCTTTCGATTTCGAAAAGACAATTCGCATATTTAAATTTTCGTTGGCTTTATCTTCTTGAATAAAATCTAAAACCGTTGGATTAACCACTCTGGTATATTTTGGAATTTCAACGCCAGAAGTAGCTGAAACTAAAACACGTTTATTTGCTTTTGAAAGTTTCCCAATGATATAATTCATTTCTTCATGGAAACCCAATTGCAGTGATTTATCAAATTCGTCTAAAACATAAGTTTTTACATGATCAGTTTCAAAACTTCCACGATCTAAATGATCTGCAATACGTCCAGGTGTTCCAATTAATAAAGCCGGTGGATTACTTAAATTATTAATTTCAACATCAATATTATGTCCACCATAACACATATTTACTTTGTAATGCGTTCCCATTTTTTTCCAAACTTGTTCAATTTGCAAACCTAATTCACGAGAAGGAACTAAAATTACACATTGAACTCCTTTTATATCTTCTTCTAGCATTTGAAGAATTGGCAATAAAAAAGCTAAGGTTTTACCAGAACCTGTTGGCGATAATAACAATACATTATTTTCATTCAAAATAGCGCTTTGTGCTACTTCTTGCATTTCGTTTAAACTTTGAATACCTAAATTCAAAAGAACATTATTGGAATGTGGATTTCTACTCATGCTGCAAAGATAAACCCAATTATGAATTAAAAATTATGAATTTTGAAATAAGTTTATTTACTTTTGATAAAATCAAAAAAATGAACGATAAACTAATTATTAAAGCTCTTAGAATTTCTATTTCATTAATTATTCTAGCTTCACTCTTCAAATTAATGCATTGGCCTTTTGCAAATGTTATTATGATAAGTGGTTTAGGCGGAATCGTTTTCTTTTATCCTTTTCGATTCTTTTTTAAAAAAGAAAAGCGAACAATTGATTATGTAAAATTAGTTTTCTTAATCAGCTTTCCAATTAATGCTTATTTAATGTTATTTCATTTACCAACACCATCTCTATTACCAATAATAAGCTTTGGTGCATTTGTATTTTGGATTACATTGGAATTATATGATTTTTATAACAACAGAGAACAATCAGGTACAATAAAAACATTTCCATTTGGAATCCTATCGATTATTGTTCTATTTTTATTTATGGGAGCTTTTTATAAATTAATGCATTTTCCTTATGCAAATGTTATAGTAATAACTGGTTTCACATTTTTAACTTTGTATTTTTTAATAATTTATTTGAAAAAAAAACCATGAAATATATTCTTCTATTATTTACTTCATTATGTTTTGCTCAAGTTAAAACAGACCTTAAAACACCTTACGAAAAAGGAAACGGCAATCAGTCCACTACTTATGAAGAATGTATTGCATATTATATAACTTTAGACAATACATTTGAAACCATAAAAATGCAAGAAATGGGTTTGACTGATAGTGGTGAACCTTTGCATATTATTACTTTTTCAGAAAACAAAATTTTCGATTACACGCAAAACAAAGCAGTAATTTTAGTCAATAACGGAATTCATCCGGGTGAACCAGACGGAATTGATGCCAGTATGATGCTTTTGCGCGATTTGGCTACAGCCAAAGTAAAAGTGCCTAAAAACACAATTATAGTGGTAATTCCAGTATATAATATTGGCGGAAGTTTGAATAGAAATTCGTTTTCAAGAGCCAATCAAAACGGACCAGAAGCATACGGCTTTAGAGGAAATGCACGAAATTTTGATTTGAATAGAGATTTCATAAAATCTGATTCTAAGAATTCAAGAAGTTTCCAAGAAATTTATCATTTGGTAAATCCTGATATGTTTATTGACAATCATGTTTCAAACGGTGCCGATTATCAATATACATTTACTTGTATTGCTACACAACATCAACGTTTAGGCGGAAATTTAGGAACATTTTACAAAGAAGAAATGCATCCTGCAATAATGCAAGATTTAAAAAAGAAAAAAATTGAAAGTGTTCCTTATGTAAACATTCACGGCGATAAACCAGATGATGGTTTTTCTCAGTTTATGGATTCGCCACGATATGCTACGGGTTACACTACGCTATTTAATTCGGTTGGTTCAGTTCCAGAAACACACATGCTAAAACCCTATAAAGATAGAGTTCATGTAACCTATGAATATATGCTAAGCACTATAAATTATGTAGATGCAAATCATTTAAAAATTAAAGCTTTAAAAGCGAAGAATTTAGAAAACTATAAAGTTGGGATGAATTATCCTTTACAATGGGAAATTGATTCTTCTAAGGTGTCTTATATTGATTTTAAAGGATTTAAAGGAGATTACAAACCAAGTGATGTTTCAGGAAAAGATCGTTTGTATTACGACAGAAAACAGCCTTTTACAAAACAAATTCCGTTTTATAACGATTATAAAGCTACTAAAGAAGTTGTAATCCCCAATTTTTATGTGGTTCCAAAATCGCAATGGCAAATAATTGATTTATTAAAATTGAATGCAATTGAAATGCAACCGTTAGCAAAAGATACAGAAATTGAAGTAGAAAGTTATAAAATAGCTTCTTATGAAACTTCAAAATCACCATACGAAGGACATTACGGACATTATAATACTGTTGTTGTAAAATCTACTGAAAAAGTACAGTTTAGAAAAGGCGATTTAATGATAAATACGCAACAAGCTGGTGTAAAATATTTAATGGAAACTTTAGAACCAGAAGCAGTGGATAGTTATTTCAATTGGAATTTTTTTGACCCTATTTTGCAACAAAAAGAATATTTTTCGGCTTATGTTTTTGAAGATTTAGCCAAAGAAATTTTAGATAAAAATCCGAAATTAAAAGCTGAATTTGAAGCCAAAAAACAACAAGAAAAAGCTTTTGCTAATAACGGATCTTGGCAATTGGATTGGGTGTATAAACATTCGCCTTATTACGAAAAAGCGCATTTGCAATATCCTGTGTATAGAGTTAAATAAATTAATTATGAATACAAAAATTACATGTCTTCTATTTTTTACATTTATTACAATATCCGCTCAAGTAAAAGAAGAAAAAAGTCTTGAAGATTACCAAATAAAATACAATAATAAGGCTAATGAATATCTATTAAAAAAAGATGGTTTAAACGCGCTTCATTATTTTCATTCAACTATTGGAATAAATTTAGATGATGAGCCAATGACAAAATATGAAATATATGCAAGAAAAAAAGTAGATTCTTTGTTGCCAATATTTCAAGAAAAAGAAAGAAAAAAATGGAAAGGAAGGTGGAAATTAAAGCAATTAAAACATCTTAATTATAACTATGAATATATTGAAATTTCAGATAGTACTGTTCTTTTTTTTAATAAAGACAGTATAAATATTCCATGTAGAATTGAAAAAATTAAAATTGCAAATTATGATGATTTAGATATGTTTACCCTATTAAATTGTTTACAATTTGAAAACAATGAAATATGGGAATTTACTTTTAAAAAAGTAAAGAGAGAAAAAAGGCTTTTGGTATTTATAATAAAAAATACTGATGGAAATGGAAGCTATTTATTAGATGATAGAGGTGTAATTAAAAAAAAGAAAAGAAGCTTACAAAAAAGAAATTAAAACTTACTACGTTTTAGAAGAATAAAACAATGAAGAAATAATTTCCTCATTGTTTATTTTAAAACTTTAAGGTCATCAAACAACAGCTTAATATTCTCATAAGAATTTTCCAAAACTTTTTGCACATCTTTTGGATGAATCCATTCGACTTTTTCAATTCCTTCGTCAATTTGACCTTCAGGAGTTCCTTCAAAAGTTGAATGCATTTCATACCAATAGGTTTGCTTTAATTTATAACGACCGTTACGTTTAAAAACATGATACGTTTTTTGAAGTTTCTTAGAAATTGACAAACCACTAACACCTGTTTCTTCTTCTACTTCTCTCATTGCAGTTTCTTCCATGGTTTCATTTTTTTCAGTGCCACCTTTTGGTAAATCCCATTTTCCATTTCTGAAAATAAATAGAATTTCTCCTTTAGAATTATAAACCAATCCTCCACCTGCTTTTACAACCGGAATTTTAGCTTTTAATGTCTTCATAATCAGTTTTTCATCAGGATGATATAAAAAAACATTCTGAATTTTATTCTGATACATTTTTACTATCAACTTCTTAATATCGATACTTTCTAACAAGAAAATTTGAAAATCAGTTTCCTTTTGAACCTCATTTGTCAAAAAAAGTGACCTATCGTTTACAAAAACTTTATACATTTGCAATATGGTTTTTAACAACAACACAGCAGAACAAACAGCCGAATTGCTTTTACAAATAAACGCAATTAAATTAAATCCAAAAAATCCTTTTACTTGGGCTTCGGGCTGGAAATCACCAATTTATTGTGATAATCGTATAATTCTTTCATTTCCAGAGGTAAGAAATTATATTAGAGAAGAATTTTCTAAACATATTGAAGAAAAATTTGGTACACCAGATGTAATTGCAGGTGTTGCAACCGGTGCAATTGGTATTGGTATACTTGTTGCGGAAGCAATGGGACTACCATTTGTGTACGTTCGACCAGAAGCAAAAAAGCATGGAAGACAAAATCAAGTGGAGGGTTTTTTACAAAAAGGTCAATCGGTCGTAGTAGTTGAAGATTTAATAAGTACTGGTGGAAGTAGTCTTCAAGCAGTTGAAGCATTAAGAAATGAAGGAGCTGTTGTAAAAGGAATGGCAGCCATTTTTACGTATGGTTTTGATGTTTCTGTAGAAAAAATAAAAGAAGCTAATTTAGATGTTTTTACTTTAAGTAATTATGACAACTTATTAAAACAAGCCGTTCATAAAAAATATATTAACGATAATGAATTTGATGCTTTAAAAGAATGGCGCATGAATCCGTCAACTTGGAATGTAGAAGTTTAAAAGAAAAAAATATGAATTTAGAAAGTCCAAAAGTAACTGTAGAAAAATCGGCAGAATATTTATTTAACGCTCTAACAGATGTGAAGAGCTTTGAAAAATTAATGCCTGAAAATATTGCTAAATTTGAAGTAATTGATGAAAATTGTTTTGAATTTGGTTTAAAAGGGATGCCAGAAATTAAATTGGTAAAAAAAGAAGCTATTCCGCATTCAAAAATTGTATTAGGAGCCGCTTCGAGTAAATTACCTTTTACATTAACTGCTAATCTAACTACTTTAGATTCAGAAAAGACAGAAGTTCAACTTGATTTTGAAGGTGAATTTAACCCAATGATGGCCATGATGATTAAAGGTCCAATTGGAAAGTTTATTGAAACTTTAGTAAACAATATGAGTAAATTATAATTCAAATATAATTTTACCTTAAAAAGCCTCAATTTTATAAAATTGAGGCTTTTTTTGTATTCTACTTATTATAAAAATAAAAAAAGCGCTGAATAAATTCAGCGCTTTTGCGTTATTTAGGGTGAATGACCGGGTTCGAACCGGCGACCCTCGGTACCACAAACCGATGCTCTAACCAGCTGAGCTACAATCACCATTTGTTTAACGGGTGCAAATATATGGCAAAAGTTTTGTTGTTGCAAACAAAAAATAAAAAAATTACTTCAAATTATCTAAACTGTTGACAGCCAAATATCTTTCTGTTGTAAAGCCTTCAGCAAAATCTACTCCGACTATTCTACCTAGGTCTTGTGCGCGATAAGTAATAGAATCTAAGAAGTTTTTTGAGGTTATTGGTGTAACAGGTTCATTTGAATTTGAATCATAAAACTGTGAACTATATGCTAAAACCGAATCCATTTTTTTATCCATAAAACCTGTTATATCAACAACAAAATCAGGTTCTATGTTCTTCCATTGAATATAATGATAAACGTGCTTTGGTCGCCAAGCTTCTTGCTTTGTACCTTCAACATCTGTTTCAATTTTTGTTAAACCCGACAAAAAACATGCATCACTAACCAACTTACTTCCTTTTCCATGATCAATATGTCGATCATCTATAGCATTACATAAAACTATTTCTGGCTTATATTTACGAATCATTTTAATTATTTCAAGTTGGTGCTTTTCATCATTAATAAAAAAACCATCTCTAAATTGTAAGTTTTCACGAATGGAAACGCCTAAAATTTTGGCTGCATTTTTTGCTTCAACATCTCTAATCTCTTTAGTTCCTCTAGTTCCAAGTTCCCCTCTAGTTAAATCTATAATTCCCACTTTTTTTCCTAAAGAAACTTCTTTTGCAATTGTTCCTGATGCTCCTAATTCAACATCGTCTGGATGTGCGCCGAAAGCTAAAATATCTAATTTCATATGAATTACTTGTTTAAAATATTTTTCATCGTAACCGATTTATTTTTTGTTTCTATAAACTCTTGTTCTGGGTTGCTATCTTTTGTAATTCCGCATCCCACATAAATTTCAGCGGTTTTATCTTTTATTTCCATACATCTCAAATTTACAAATAAATCAGATAATAATGGTTGATTTGATTCAAAACAAAAATTCAATTCTCCTAGATAACCTGCATAATACTTACGACTATAATTCTCATTCTTAAAGATAAAATCTTTAGCAGTTTCTTTTGGAAGTCCACAAACTGCTGGTGTTGGATGCATTTTTTTTACAATTAACTCTAAATCATCTAATGAATTTAAAATAGCTTCAATATCCGTTTTAATATGTTGAATATTTCCAGCTGTAACCGTATAAGGCTTTGAAACGCTTATTGAATTTGTATATTCTTTGATATTTGATACTATAAAATCAGTTACATATTGCTGTTCGTTTACCTCTTTTTCTCCCCAAATTTCGTTGTGGTTAATTAATCTTGTTCCAGCAAGTGCAACTGTTTTTAACGTATTATTATCAATTTTAAGAAATTGTTCTGGTGTTGCTCCCATCCATAATCCTATTTTTGGATGAAAGAAACAATATTTAAAAGCCGACTTATACAGGGAAAGCATTTTTTTAAATCCTAATTCAATATCAAATGAATTAATCGAAATTGATTCTTTTCTAGAAACTACAATTTTTTCAGTTAAACCAGAATTTATGTTTTGAATTGCTTTTTCAACTAATTCTTCAAATTGTCGTTTTTGAGTAAAATTATCTTCGTTAAATATATTTGAAATAAATTCTGAATTTATATCTTCAAAGTTATTTTCCTCAATAATTACTTCAGAAAAATCTTTAGGAATATAAAAGGTAAAACCATCATCAAATGGGACAAAAACAAACCCTTTTGATTGAAAATCATTTAAAGAGTAAAGCTGATCATTCATTTGAAAAAGTCCAATAGTTTTATCCGAATTTGGTTTCGAATAAATTACAAAAGGTAAATTTTGCTCATTATGCTGTTTTACTTTTTCAAACAAATCAATCATTCACTTTTCTTTTTGGTAAAATCATATTCGTAAGCTTACATAAAGATATTAATTGATTTTGCTCATCTACAATTCTAATTTCCCATAAATGTAAACTTCTTCCTTTATGTAAAATTTTAGCAGTCGCAAAAACGGTTCCTGTTCTTTTACTTTTTAAATGATTTGCGCTTATTTCAATTCCTCTCACTTCAAATTTTTCTGGATCTAAAAAAAGCATCGTTGCAGAACTACCAACGCTTTCAGCTAAAGCTACTGATGCTCCTCCATGAAGTAACCCCATTGGTTGATGAACTCTAGAATCAACTGGCATTTTAGCCGTTAAAAAATCTTCTCCAACATCAATAAACTCAATCGATAAAGTTTCCATTAGCGTATTTTTACACCAATCGTTAAAAAATTTTAAAGTTTTCGTTTTATCCATTTGTACAATTTTAAGCAAAAATACAAATTTCAAAACGTTTTTTAGCTATACTAAAAACTCTTATCTTAGCGTTATTATTTCAAAAAAATAGTACATTTACGAAAAGATTTATTAGATGAGAAGATACCTTTTATTATGTTCATTAGTTATATTAACAATATGTTCTTGCCGTTCAGATTTTGATTTTGAGCCAAGCACAGGCAATTTGCGCTTCTCTAAAGACACTGTTTATTTAGATACTGTATTTACCAATATAGGTTCTTCAACATACACACTAAAGGTTTATAATAGAAGTAATAAAAACATTTCAATTCCAAATATTCAGTTAGGAGAAGGAAACAATTCTAAATACCGTTTAATGGTAGATGGAATGCCTGGCAGAGTTTTTAATAATGTTGAATTACTTGCGAGAGACAGTATGTTTATTTTTATTGAAACAACAATTGATTATAATGACTATGCAAATTCAGAAACTACATTCTTATATACAGATCATATTGAATTTGGAACAAATAGTGATTTTCAAAAAGTAGAATTAGTCACACTAGTTCAAGATGCTGTTTTTTTATATCCAAAAAAATTCAGTGATGGTACTACTGAAACACTTCCAATAGGTTCAGATGAAATTTATGGTTTTTATTTAGACCCAGCTGACCCTATGAATGGTGATGAATTACACTGGACCAATACAAAACCCTATGTTATATATGGTTACGCAGCTGTTCCGCCTGCAAGTACTCTTATAATAGATGCTGGCGTTAGAGCTCACTTTCATGCTGAATCTGGTCTAATAGTTGCTAATACAGCTTCTTTGCAAATAAATGGGACAACTTCGCTTACTGAAGATTTAGAAAACGAAGTCGTTTTTGAAAGTGATAGATTAGAACCTTCATATAGTGACGTTCCAGGACAATGGGGGACTGTTTGGTTTACTCAAGGAAGTACAAATAATTCCATAACAAATTTAACGCTTAAAAACGCAACTGTTGGAATGTTAGTCTCTGGAAATGATGGAACTCCTACTCCAACTTTAGATTTAACCAATGTTCAAATTTATAATTGCAGTAATGTAGGAATACTTGCAAGAACAGGAAATATAACAGGAAAAAATATTGCGATTAACAATTGTGGGGAAACCAGCTTAGCGTGTTCGTTTGGTGGCTCTTACGAATTCACACATTGCACTTTTGCAAATTATTGGCCAAAACCAAATCAAACATCTGTTTTAATAGATGATTACGATGGAAGTGCAACTTATGCTTTAACAAAAGCCGATTTTAGAAACTGTATTATTTTTGGTTCACCCAATTTTGCTATTAATCTAAAAAAGGAAGGAACTACATTTAATTATCAATTTGAAAACTGCCTAATCAAATTTGCTGATTTTAGCAACCAGTTTACAACACATCCTGAATATCAATTTACAGGCGCAAACTATACAAATTGTATTATTGCAACCAACTCAACCGTAAACAAACCATATTTTTTAAATACTGATCAGAATAAACTAATTATTGGAGAAGATTCAGCTGCAAAAGGACTGGCACATTCTACCTATTCAACTTTTAACGATATTCTAGACAAACCAAGGAATTTAACAAGTGGTTACGATATTGGAGCTTACAACTTTATCGTATTCCCTAATTAATATAATCTAAAACTATAAATTATGAAAAAAGTGATTTTACCGCTACTTGTAATATCTATGAGTATCATTTCTTGTAAAAAAGAAGAAAAAAAAGTTGAAACAACTACACCAGAAGTTACAACAGAAACTACCGAAGTAGCTGAAGCTGCTCCTGATTCTGCAGCTGTTGCAAAAGCTTGGGCAGATTACGCAACTCCATCTAAAGCACATGAAATGCTTGCAAAAGACACTGGTATTTGGGACGCAGATATGACTTTTTGGATGGAAGGAAATCCTGAACCTCAAAAAGCAACTTCTGTTGCAACATACAAAATGATTTTAGACGGAAAATACCAAGAGGGGATTTATAAAGGAAATATGTTCGGAATGGCTTTTGAAGGTCGTGGTATGACAGCTTATGACAATGCTTCTAAAGAATATATTGCAACTTGGGCAGATAATATGGGAACAGGCTTATTGGTTTCTCGTGGCCAATATGACGAAGCAACTAAATCAATAACCTTTAACGGCAAAATGGTTGACCCAGTAACTGGAAAAGAAAAGAGCATAAAAGAAGTTATTACTTATATTGATGCTGATAACCAAAAAATGGAAATGTTTGACATAAATGCAGATGGTACTGAGTTTAAAAACATGGAAATTCTTTCAAAAAGAAGAAAATAATTCCCTTATAAAAGTATAAAACATAAAGCTGTTCAGAAAAAGAACAGCTTTTTTATTTTTATACACTACTAAAACTTTGAACTTCTAACTTTTTAGAATAAATTTGCACTTTAAAAACAACAACTAACTACAATACAATGATTCATTTCTTCGGGAACAAAACCAACAAGGTTTTTGCAGTTCAGTCGCAAAGCGAATTTTCAGCAGAAGATATCAACAAATTAAATTGGCTATTTGGTAGCGCTCATAAAATAGAAAAATCCGTACTTACGGATTTTTTTGTTGGACCACGTGCCGCAATGATTACGCCATGGAGTACTAATGCTGTAGAAATTACTCAGAACATGGGGATTTCGGGAATCATTAGAATTGAAGAATTTGAAACTTCTTCATCAGATTTCAATGAATTTGACCCAATGATTTCTCAAAAATATACTGAATTAAATCAGGATATTTACACGATTAATGTGCAACCAGAAGAAATTTTGGAAATTGAGGATATTGCCTCATATAATACATCTGAAGGTTTAGCGTTAAATGAAGAAGAAGTAGAATATTTAAATAATTTAGCTGCCAAATTAGGTAGAAAATTAACCGATTCTGAAATTTTTGCTTTTTCACAAGCTAATTCAGAACATTGCCGTCATAAAATCTTCAACGGAACATTTATAATTGATGGAGAAGAAATGCCAATTTCTTTATTCAAATTAATTAGAAAAACATCTGAAACTAATCCAAACGATATTGTTTCAGCTTATAAAGATAATGTTGCTTTTGTAAAAGGACCAAGAGTTGAACAATTTGCTCCTAAAAGTGCTGATAAGCCCGACTTTTACGAAAAGAAAGATTTCGATTCGGTAATTTCATTAAAAGCAGAAACACATAATTTCCCAACAACGGTTGAGCCGTTTAACGGAGCCGCAACGGGTTCTGGTGGAGAAATTCGCGACCGTTTAGCCGGTGGACAAGGTTCGTTGCCATTAGCGGGAACTGCTGTTTACATGACCTCGTATTCTCGTTTAGAAGCTAACAAGCCTTGGGAAAAGGGTATGGAAGAACGTAAATGGCTGTACCAAACTCCAATGGATATTTTAATTAAAGCTTCAAATGGAGCTTCAGATTTTGGCAATAAATTTGGACAACCTTTAATTACGGGTTCTATTCTTACGTTTGAGCATGAAGAAGATGCACGTAAACTTGGTTTCGATAAAGTTATCATGCAAGCTGGTGGAATTGGTTACGGAAAATTAGATCAAGCAATTAAGAAAAAACCACAAGAAGGCGATAAAATTGTAATTCTTGGTGGAGAAAATTATAGAATTGGAATGGGTGGTGCTGCGGTTTCTTCTGCAGATACAGGTGCTTTTAGTTCAGGAATTGAATTAAATGCTATTCAACGTTCTAATCCAGAAATGCAAAAACGTGCTGCTAATGCTATTCGTGGTTTGGTAGAAAGTGATAACAATCCTATTGTTTCTATTCACGATCATGGTGCTGGTGGACATTTAAATTGTTTAACAGAGTTGGTTGAAGAAACTGGCGGATTAATTGATTTAGATAAATTACCTGTGGGTGACCCTACGCTATCCGCTAAAGAAATAATTGGTAACGAATCGCAAGAAAGAATGGGATTGGTTATTGGACAAAAAGATATTGACACCTTACAACGAATTGCTGATAGGGAACGTTCACCTATGTATGAAGTTGGTGATGTTACTAACGATCATCGTTTTGCATTCGAATCAAAAACTACAGGTGCTAAACCTATGGATTATGCTTTAGAAGATTTCTTTGGAAGTTCTCCTAAAACGATAATGACAGATTCTTCTATTCAAAGAAAATATTCTGACCTTGAATACGACAAAAAAAATATTTCGACTTATTTAGAACAAGTTCTACAATTAGAAGCAGTAGCTTGTAAAGATTGGTTGACAAATAAAGTAGATAGATGTGTTGGAGGTAAAGTTGCCAAACAACAATGTGCTGGTCCGTTACAATTGCCTTTAAATAATGTTGGTGTAATGGCATTAGATTTTAATGGAAAAGAAGGAATTGCAACTTCAATTGGGCACTCGCCTATTGCGGCTTTAGTTGACCCTGTTGCAGGAAGTAGAACTGCAATAGCAGAAGCTTTATCTAATATTATTTGGGCGCCAATTAAAGATAATTTAAAAGGTATTTCATTATCAGCGAATTGGATGTGGGCTTGTAAAAACGAAGGAGAAGATGCTCGTTTATACCAAGCTGTTAAAGGTTGCTCTGATTTTGCATTGGAATTAGGAATCAATATTCCAACAGGAAAAGATTCGCTTTCAATGAAGCAAAAATACCCAAATGATGAAGTAATTGCTCCAGGAACTGTAATTATTTCAGCTGCTGGAAATTGTACAAATATTACTAAGGTTGTTGAACCTGTTTTACAAAAAGACGGTGATTCAATTTATTACATTAATTTATCTCAAGATGAGTTTAAATTAGGTGGTTCGTCATTTGCACAAACGCTGAACAAAATTGGTAATGATGTCCCAACAATTAAAGATGCTGCATTCTTTAAAAATGCATTCAACACTATTCAAGAATTAATAAAAGACCGTCAAATTGTTGCAGGACACGATATAGGAAGTGGTGGTTTAATTACTACTTTATTAGAAATGTGTTTTGCCGATGTTAATTTAGGAGCAAAAATTGATTTTTCAGTTTTTGAAGAAAAAGACATTATTAAATATCTATTTGCAGAAAATATTGGGATTGTTTTCCAAGCGAAAGAAGACGCTATTTTAGAGAATAAATTAAAATCAAACAATGTTTCTTTTTATAAATTAGGAACCGTTACAACTGAAGAAAGATTAGAGTTTGGTTCTTGCGGATTAGATATTCCAAAATACAGAGATATATGGTTTAAAACTTCATTCTTATTAGACTCAAAACAATCTAAAAATGGAACAGCAAAAGAACGATTTGACAATTACAAAAACCAAGCTTTAACATATACTTTCCCAACTCACTTTACAGGTAAAGCCCCAGTTATTGATAATTCGAAACCAAGACCTAAAGCAGCTATTATTCGTGAAAAAGGAAGTAATTCTGAACGTGAAATGGCCAATGCTATGTATTTAGCAGGTTTTGATGTTAAAGACGTTCACATGACTGACTTGATTTCAGGACGTGAAACATTAGAAGACATTCAGTTCATTGGAGCTGTCGGAGGATTCTCAAATTCAGATGTTTTAGGTTCAGCTAAAGGTTGGGCTGGAGCATTTTTGTACAATGAAAAAGCAAATACAGCATTAAAGAATTTCTTTAAAAGAGAAGATACACTTTCTGTTGGGATTTGTAACGGTTGTCAGCTTTGGATGGAATTAGAATTAATTAATCCAGAACATGAAGTACACGGAAAAATGCTTCATAATAATTCAAACAAACACGAAAGTATTTTTACATCGGTAACGGTACAAAAAAACAATTCAGTGATGCTTTCTTCTTTAGAAGGAGCGACATTAGGAGTTTGGGTTTCTCATGGTGAAGGAAAATTTAATTTACCATATAGTGAAGACAAATATAATATTGTTGGTAAATATGGCTATGATGCTTATCCAGCTAATCCAAATGGATCTGATTTTAACACAGCAATGATGTGTGACGTTACTGGAAGGCATTTAGTAATGATGCCACATATTGAACGTTCTACTTTTCCATGGAATTGGGCACATTATCCAGATAGAGGTCAAAAAGACGAAGTTTCACCATGGCATGAAGCATTTGTTAATGCTAAAAAATGGATTGATAATAAATAATTATAAAAAAAAGAGCTTCCAAATGGAAGCTCTTTTTTTATTTCAAACTGTCCTTTCTACTAATATATGTATGCAGAAAATCCCCCTTTCGTTTTCCTAAATCAAAAGCACTCCATTTTGTAAAAAAACGTGTACTTTTTCTAGCATCGTCTTTATCCCAATTTTCATACTCTATTCTATAAATTGCAGAATACATTTCTGCACGCCCAACTCCATGATAACAATGTATTAAAACAGGATAATTTTGAGGATTATCCATAATTTTAAAAAAATAATTTAAGTTATGTCTTTGAGGAACTTGTCCAGAACCATTGTTAAAATAATTAACCCCATTAATTTTCTCAACAGATAATTTTTCAGCAATTAAATCTTCGAGTATTTCTGGGTTATTTTCTAAATCTCCATCACTAGGAAGTCTAAGATCAATAATACTCTTAATATTGTATTTCATTACATAATCCTTAATTTCATCTGGTGGAATAGTTCCACTTTTATATAATTTACCTGCAGTAACTACTTCAAAATTATGGTTAACATGTATATCATATACATATTTTACAACACCAATAATCACAACAATAATTATAAGAAAACTTATTTTTTTCTTCATACCAATTAATTCTTTTAATTTTTTATTCAATTAAAATAAAACCATAAATTAACTTTTAATATAAAATATACTTAATAGTCAAATATATTTTTAAAATAACATTTATTTATATCAACAAGAATACAAAAAAATAAACTATTTGAAGATATACAATTATATTTTAAACGCCTCAAAGATTGAAATAATAGAAAATAAAAATAATATGCACGCATAACAATCTTTATTTCAATGAGATAAAAAACTTAATTATCTATATTTTAATTAATTGGTTAATTAATTAAAATTTCCTAATTTGCATCATTAATAAATTGTGAATCTATGAACAATATTACTCGCTTATTTGACTTTCCATATTATCAATTGGAAAAGTATAATTTATCTGATGCTTTAGTTACGAAATATGGTAATGATTGGGTAAAAACTTCAACAAAAGAATATTTAGATAAAGCCAATGCAATCTCGAGAGGGTTGTTAAATTTAGGTGTAAGTAAAAATGATAAAATTGCAATTATCTCATCTAACAATAGAACAGAATGGCATATTTGCGACACTGGAATACTGCAAACTGGCGCACAAAATGTTCCAATATATCCAACAATTTCTAGTGAAGATTATGAATACATATTAAATCATTCTGAATCAATTTATTGCTTTATTTCAGATATTGAAGTATACAATAAGATTAAAGAGATAAAAGCAAATGTTCCTACCTTAAAAGAAATCTATTCATTTGATGATATTGATGGTTGTAAAAATTGGAATGAAATTTTAGAACTCGGGAAAGATAATTCAAATCAAAATAAAGTTGAGGAACGTAAAAATAATGTCCTTACAACTGATTTGGCTACTATAATTTACACCTCAGGAACTACAGGAAGGCCAAAAGGTGTTATGTTAACTCATCAAAACATTGTTTCAGATGTATTGATGAGTGCAAAAAGAGTTCCTTTAAGACCAGGCGACACTAGAGCATTAAGCTTCTTACCTATTTGTCATATATTTGAAAGAATGCTAACCTATTTATATCAATATTATGGTATCTCAATTTATTTTGCAGAAAGTATTGAAAAAATTAGCGATAACTTAAAAGAAGTTCATCCACATGTAATGTCAGTGGTACCACGTTTACTTGAAAAAGTATATGATAAAATCTATGCTAAGGGTACTGACCTAACTGGAATTAAGAAAAAGCTATTCTTTTGGGCTTTAGATTTAGGTATGGAATATAAACCATATGGTGAAAACGGTGCTTGGTATGAATTTAAACTTAAAATAGCTCGAAAAATTATCTTCTCTAAATGGCAAGAAGGTCTAGGTGGAGAATTAGAGTTATTAGTATGCGGAAGTGCTGCTTTACAAACAAGATTATCTAAAGTGTTTTGTGCGGCTAATATACCTGTAATGGAAGGATATGGATTAACTGAAACTTCACCTGTTATTTCTGTAAACGATATGAGAGATGGTGGTTTTAGAGTTGGAACTGTTGGAAGAGTTATTGATGGCGTTGAAGTAAAAATTGCAGAAGATGGTGAAATTCTTTGTAAAGGACCTAATGTAATGATTGGTTATTATAAAGATGAAGAAAAAACTAATGAAGTTTTAGCAAACGGTTATTTCCATACAGGAGACATTGGAGAAATTGATTCCGATGGGTTTCTTAAAATTACTGATCGTAAAAAAGAAATGTTCAAAACTTCTGGGGGAAAATATATTGCTCCTCAAGTATTAGAAAACACTTTTAAACAATCACGTTTTATTGAACAAATTATGGTTATTGGAGATGGAGAAAAAATGCCTGCGGCATTTATCCAACCAAGTTTTGAATTTTTAAACGATTGGGCTGCAAGAAAGAAATTATCAATTGGTAATACTAATCAAGAAATTGTTACTAATAAAGAAGTTATTGCAAGAATTCAAGAAGAAATAGATGAATTGAATGAAAAATTTGGAAACTGGGAAAAAATTAAACGTTTTGAACTAACTCCTGAAGTTTGGTCTATAGATGCAGGTCACCTAACTCCTACTATGAAATTAAAAAGAAAAATAATTAAAGAAATGTATACTGAATTATATAATAAAATATATTGCTAATCTAATTTTAACACCTTATCTAATTTAAAGTTAAGGTGTTATTTTTTTTATAAAATATTTTAAAAAATACTATGCGCGCATAGTATTTTTTTTTATCTTTGGTTTTCAGTTTAAAATTTATGAAAGATAAAACAATCGATTACATATTAAGAGCAACTTGGCAAGCTGTAGCAA
>JBEDTP010000193.1:0-21549 GCA_040119075.1 Flavobacterium sp. | reverse complement strand
TGATGGATGTACATTTGCCAGGAATTAATGGCACGGAAGCAACTGCAGAAATTAGAAAATTCAATACTACAACACCAATTATTGCACTAACAGCTATTTCATTAAATGAAAATAGGGAAATGCTACTTTCTTATGGTATGAATGAAGTAATAACAAAACCATTTTTACCAGAAAAATTCTATGAAATTGTAATTCAGTATCTAACTAATAAGTCAGTATAAACTCTTTGATTAATTTCCTAACTGATGGTTCTGCTTTTTTAGCAGCTTCTAAAACTTCTTGATGATTAACTTCCTCAATATTATTTTCATCTCCAATATCTGTAATAATTGAAACTCCAATGCATTCCATATCCATATGTCTTGCAACAATCACTTCTGGAACTGTAGACATACCAACACAATCTGCTCCCATAACTTTCACCATTCTGTATTCAGCTAAAGTTTCAAAAGTTGGTCCTTGTAAAGCTAAATAAACACCTTCTTTAAGATCAATTTTATTTTTTAGAGCAATTGCTCTAAACTTATCATTCATACTTTTAGAATAAGGTTCACTCATGTTTACAAAACGAGGCCCAAAACGAGCATCATTACTTCCTCTTAATGGATGTTCTGGCATCATATTTATATGATCGTTAATTAACATTATATCTCCAACTTTAAATGAAGAATTTACTCCACCAGAAGCATTTGAAACTATAAGTTTATTTATTCCTAATTGCTTCATAACCTTAATAGGAAAAGTAACTTGCTTCATATCATAACCTTCATAAAAATGAAAGCGACCTTGCATAGCCATTACTTTTTTGTTCCCAATTGAACCAAAAAGCAATGCACCTTCATGTCCTTCTACGGTAGATACGGGGAAATTTGGAATATCTTTATAAAATAATTTATACTCAACATCAATGTCATTTACAAAACCTCCTAAGCCAGAACCTAAAATAACACCATAATCTGGAGTATAATTAACTGTTCTTTGAATAAATTCAACCGTTTCTGCTACTTTTTCCCACATAATCTAAAATAATTTTGTCAAAAACATCAGCATCATTAAGAATTTTACTTTTAATAGGTAAATAATAAAGTTGCTCTTTAGACAAACAACCCCTTAAACGCATAAAGTCCTTTTCTGTAGTGATAATTGCTTTATCTTTTGATATTTCATTTAAATAGTCAATTTCTTTGTCTGAAAAATTATGATGATCTGAAAATTCTAAAACCAAATCATTTTCTTTCTTTAAATAACTAATAAAAGGAAATGGTTTTGCAATTCCAGTAACTATAATTTTTTGTTCTTGTTTTAACCTATCTGTCTTAATTGACTCAATATCAGAGTATGACAATTCATCATATTCAATTTTACTAAAAAAAACAGGAACATCAACATCTAATTTCTTCTCAACTTCAATCATTGCAAGTTCAGAAATATCTGAAGGACATTTAGTGACAATTATCATGTTTGCCCTTTTTTTTCCAGAACTCGGCTCGCGCAAATTTCCAAAAGGCAATATAAAATCATCACAAAACAATTCTGAATAAGTAGTCAATAAAATATAAAAACCTGCCTTTACTTTTCTATGTTGAAAAGCGTCGTCAAGCAAAATAACATCTGGTTTACTTCCTAATTTTAAAAGTTGACTAATTCCGTTTATCCTATTTACATCAACGGCCACTTTAATTTTTGGAAATTTGGTATAAAATTGAAATGGTTCATCGCCTATTTCTTTTACTGTGGTAGAATCGTTTGCTAAAACAAAATCATTCGTTTCTCTTTTGTAGCCACGACTTAATGTAGCCACTTTAAATTCATCTTGCAAAAGACGTATTAAATATTCTATTTGAGGTGTTTTCCCAGTTCCGCCAACACTTAAGTTACCCACTGCAATTATTGGCAAATCAAAAGATTTGCTTTTAAAAATATGTTTATCGTAAAAATAATTACGCATCCAAGTAACTATCCAATACACAAAAGCAATTGGAAAAAGTATTTTTCTTAAGAAATTCATAGTACGAAAGTAGCGTTTTTTTATCTTTGAATAAAATAAAACCTATTCTGGTTAAACCAATTTAACATGAAATTACAAGAAATCATTTCCGTATTAGAAGAACTTGCTCCACTTGCATATGCAGAAGACTTTGACAATGTAGGTTTGTTAGTAGGGAATAACAATGCAGATATAAATGGAATTCTTGTTTGTCATGACGCTTTAGAAAATGTTATAGATGAAGCTATTGCTAAAAGATGCAATTTAGTTGTTTGCTTCCACCCTATTCTATTTTCTGGATTAAAGAAAATAACAGGAAAAAATTATGTTGAAAGAGCTATTATTAAAGCTATAAAAAATGACATTGCAATTTATGCGCTTCATACTGCTTTAGACAATCATAAAAACGGAGTAAATAAAATATTTTGTGATGCTCTAGGTTTACAAAAAACAAAAATATTAATTCCCAAAGAGAATTTCATTAGAAAACTAGTAACCTATACTGTTCCTGAAAACGAAACTCAATTAAGAAATGCATTATTTGATGCTGGTGCTGGACAAGTAGGAAATTATGAAAATTGCAGTTTTAATTCGGAAGGAATTGGAACTTATTCTGGAAACGAAGATAGTAACCCCAAAATAGGATCGAGGTTTGAATTTGTTCAGGCAAAAGAGATAAAAATAGAAGTTGTTTTTGAAAAACATTTAGAAACTAAGATTCTAAAAGCATTATTTACTAATCATGAATATGAAGAGGTTGCCTATGAAATTTATGAAACCAAAAACAAGCATCAAAATATTGGATTAGGAATGATTGGTGAACTAGAAAATGCTTTGTCAGAAAAAGAATTCTTATCATTAGTAAAAACCAAAATGCAATGTGAAGGAATAAGGCATAGTGCATTATTAGACAGAAAAATCAAAAAAGTAGCGGTTTTAGGCGGTTCAGGCAGCTATGCAATTAAAAATGCATTACAAGCTGGAGCTGATGCATATTTAACCGCTGATTTAAAATACCATCAATTCTATGAAGCTGAAAATCAGCTACTTTTAGCAGATATTGGTCATTTTGAAAGTGAAAGATATACAAAAAACTATATTTTAGATTATCTTAAAGAAAAAATCACTAATTTTGCAATCATTTTATCAGAAGAAAACACTAATCCTGTTCAATATTTTTAATATGGCAAAGACAAAAGAACTAAGCGTAGAAGATAAGTTAAGAGCACTTTATTCGTTACAATTAATCGATTCGAAAATTGATGAAATTCGTAATGTAAGAGGTGAATTACCATTAGAGGTTGATGATTTAGAAGATGAAGTAGCTGGTTTAACTATCCGTTTAGACAAACTTAAAGGAGATTTAGATATCATAGATACTCAAATTAAGGACAAGAAAAATGCGATTGATGAGCATAAAGCTGCTATCAAAAAATATTTAGAACAACAAAAGAATGTTCGTAACAACAGAGAATTTAACTCTTTAACAAAAGAAGTTGAATTTCAAGAACTAGAAATTCAATTGGCTGAGAAGCATATTCGTGAAATGAAAGCTTCTATTGAACACAAAAAAGAAGTTTTAGACCAATCGAAAGAAAGATTAGAATCTAAGCAAACTCACTTAAAACATAAAAAAGCTGAATTAAGCGATATTATGGCTGAAACTGAAAAAGAAGAAAATTTTTTAAATCAAAAATCAGAAGAGTTTCAAGGTAAAATTGAAGAACGTTTATTAGCTGCTTACAAAAGAATTAGAGGAAGTGTTAGAAACGGATTAGCGGTTGTATCTATCGAAAGAGGAGCTTCAGCAGGTTCATTCTTTACTATTCCACCACAAACTCAAATGGAAATTGCTGGTCGTAAGAAAGTATTAACTGATGAGCACAGTGGACGTATTTTAGTAGACAATATGCTTGCTGAAGAAGAAAGAGAAAAAATGGAAAAACTTTTTGCAAAAATGTAATTCCAATTTTATATAAAATTTAAAATCCCGACTTGTTCGGGATTTTTTTATGAAACACATTTATAGACCTGACAGGTATTTGAAACCTGTCAGGTCTAGTTAATTTACATTATTCACTAAATACTATTCGCTAAAAACATTACCTTTGCACTATGGAAAACAATTTAGTTCGTATTAATAAATTTTTATCAGAAAGCGGTTATTGTTCTCGTCGTGAAGCCGATAGACTTATCGATCAAGGCAGAGTAACGATTAATGGAGTTGTCCCAGAAATGGGCACAAAAATTAGTCCCACTGATGAAGTGCGTGTGAACGGCGAATTGATAAAAGAGAAAAAAGACGAACACATATATTTAGCGTACAACAAACCTGAAGGAATTGAGTGCACTACAAATTTAGATGTTCGTGATAATATTATTGAAGCCATTAATTATCCAGAACGTATTTTTCCTATTGGCCGATTAGACAAAGGAAGTGAAGGATTAATTTTCATGACTAACGATGGTGATATTGTAAACAAAATTCTAAGAGCGAGGAACAACCACGAAAAAGAATATGTAGTTACTGTAAACAGAACCATTACTGATCGCTTCATTGACCAAATGAGTAACGGAATTCCTATTTTAGATACTATTACGCGTAAATGTAAAGTAGAACGCATTAGCAATAATGTGTTTAGAATTGTTTTAACGCAAGGTTTAAACCGTCAAATTCGTAGAATGTGTGAATATTTAGATTATGATGTTGTTGCCTTAAAAAGAACACGTATTATAAATATTAAGTTAGATTTACCCGTTGGAAAATATAGAAATCTAACTCCAAATGAATTAGAAGAGTTGAATTCTTTAATTTCTGACTCTAGTAAAACCGAAGAAGCAAGTCTACCAAGTAACAAAGCGAAGTTTACAGGAAGTAGAAATTATGGAGAGAGAAATCGTTAGATTTTAACTTCCATTACATAATCGTCCATAATGTAATTGTTTCCAATATCAATTACTTCTTCATTAGTTATTTCAAAGCCTAATTTTTCATAAAATTGTTTGGCAATATTGTATTTGTTTACATTTAAGAAAATAGCTTTTTGGCTATGCTCTTTTGCCTTTTCAACTACTAAATTAAAAAGAAATTTTCCAACTCCAGTTCCTTGTGTTTCTGGCAACACGTATATTTTATGAATCTTCGTTTTATGAGGTTCGCAGTTAATTTCGTACGCCACAAAACCTACATATTTATCTATATCATTCTTTGCTAAGTAAAAAATATGCTTTTTTTCCTCCATTTGCAGATTTAAAGCCCTTTCAGAGTAAAATAGCTCTAACATATATGCTAATTGCTCTGACGAAAGAATTTCGCTATAGGCAGAAGGCCAAATAGCATAAGCTAAATCTTTAATAATAGTAAGATGTGAAGAATTCGCTAAAACTGATTGCATATCTTTTTATTAAACACATAGACACATAAGATCTATGCTTTATTCTTTGAAAAACAAAGAAAATATTATTTTCACACAAAATCAAAAAAATATTTTTTCTATGTGTCTATGTGTTAATGGCATTTTAAGCTTGACCTGTAGGCCCAAAATTAAGTGGAATTTGAGGTTGTTCCCCTTCTTTAATTTCACCATGTGCAGCTTCAAATCGTTGAATGTTTTCAGCTAAAGCTTTTAACAATCGTTTAGCGTGTTGTGGTGTTAAAATTATTCTCGATTTTACCTTCGCTTTTGGTGCACCTGGCATAATTGAAACATAATCCAATACAAATTCGCTATTAGAATGATTAATAATTGCTAAGTTAGAGTAAATTCCTTCTGCAGTTTTTTCATCTAATTCAATATTGATTTGTCCTTGTGGGTTGTTATTTTCCATTTTTTTTTAATTATTAATCATATCAGCCAATTAAACATTTTGAATACTGACTTAAACTTTATTATTAGTTAAATATAAGATATTTATTTTTCTATTAAAAAAGCCTAACAGAAAAATATCTGCTAGGCTTTTAGTTTATTTTGAAAGCTTAAAGATGAAATTAATAATTAAATTCTTCTTTAGCAGCCATTAATTCATTGAATTCTTCTTTAGAACCTACAATTGTATCATCATAATCTCTCATACCTGTTCCGGCTGGGATTCTGTGTCCTACAATTACATTTTCTTTCAATCCTTCTAATGTATCGATTTTACCTGCAACAGCAGCTTCATTTAATACTTTAGTAGTTTCCTGGAACGATGCCGCAGAAATAAATGATTTAGTTTGTAAAGAAGCTCTTGTTATACCTTGTAATACAGGTGTTGCAGTTGCTTGAATAACATCTCTAGCTACAACCAAGTTTTGATCATTACGTTTTAAGATAGAATTTTCATCTCTTAATTGACGTGGTGATATAATTTGACCTGCTTTAAGTGTTTCAGAATCTCCTGCATCTTCAACTACCTTCATACCATATAACTTGTCGTTTTCAACAATAAAGTCTCTTGTATGAGCTAATTGATCTTCTAATAACAAAGTATCTCCTGGATCAACAATTCTTACTTTACGCATCATTTGACGTATTACTACTTCAAAGTGCTTATCGTTAATTTTTACTCCTTGTAGACGGTAAACTTCTTGAATTTCATTTACAAGATACTGTTGTACCGCTGAAGGTCCCTTAATATTTAAGATATCGACTGGAGTAATTGCTCCGTCTGATAATGGAGTACCAGCTTTAACGTAATCATTTTCTTGAACTAGAATTTGATTTGATAATTTAACTAGATACTTCTTAACATCACCAAACTTAGATTCAATTGAAATCTCTCTATTACCCCTTTTGATTTTACCAAAAGTTACAACTCCATCAATTTCAGAAACTACAGCTGGATTTGAAGGATTACGAGCCTCTAACAACTCTGTAATTCTTGGTAAACCTCCTGTGATATCACTTGATTTAGAAGAACGACGAGGAATTTTAACAAGAATTTTTCCTGCCTTAATTTTCTCTCCATCATCAACCATTAAGTGAGCCCCTACTGGCAAGTTGTATGAACGTATTAACTCACCATCTTTACCATAAATATGTAATGTTGGAATTAATTTTTTATTACGTGCTTCAGAAACTACTTTTTCTTGGAAACCTGTTTGTTCATCAATTTCTACAGCAAAAGATTCACCTTGTTTAAGATCTTCATATTCAACTTTACCTGTAAATTCAGAAATAATAACTCCATTATATGGGTCCCATTTACAAATAGTCGTTCCTTTTTCTACAGTATCACCATCTTTAACAAAGATACTTGAACCGTAAGGTATATTATGTGTATTTAAAACAATTCCTGTTTTAACATCTACCAATTTTAACTCAGTTGAACGAGAGATAACTGTATTAACTGTGTTTCCATCAGCATCTTCACTTTTAACTGTTTTTAAATCTTCAATTTCAAGTTTACCTGCAAAACGAGTAATGATACTTGACTCCTCAGAAATACCACCGGCAACCCCACCAACGTGGAATGTACGTAGTGTTAACTGAGTACCAGGCTCTCCAATAGATTGAGCAGCGATAACACCAACTGCCTCACCCTTTTGAGTCATTTTACCTGTTGCAAGATTTCTTCCATAACATTTAGCACAAATACCTTTTTCAGCCTCACAAGTTAATGGAGAACGAACTTCGATTTGTTCTAATGGAGACTCGTTAATTATTTGTAATACAGGTTCCAAAATTTGTTCTCCTGCTTTAACAATAACTTCAGAAGTTAATGGATGAACAATATCGTTTAACGTTACACGTCCTAAAATTCTTTCTCCTAAAGTTTCAACGATTTCTTCATTTTTCTTCAAAGCAGAAACTTCAACACCTCTCAATGTACCACAATCTACAGAGTTTACAATAACATCTTGAGAAACATCATGTAACCTTCTTGTTAAGTAACCTGCATCGGCAGTTTTAAGAGCCGTATCGGCAAGACCTTTACGAGCACCGTGAGTTGAGATAAAATATTCAAGAATTGAAAGACCTTCCTTAAAGTTAGAAAGAATTGGATTCTCAATAATTTCACCACCACCTGCAGTAGATTTTTTAGGCTTAGCCATTAATCCACGCATACCAGTTAACTGACGAATTTGTTCTTTAGATCCCCTTGCTCCAGAATCAAGCATCATATATACAGAGTTAAAACCTTGCTGGTCTTCTCTAATATTTTTCATTGCTAATTCTGTTAATTTTGCATTCGCTGAAGTCCATATATCAATAACTTGGTTATAACGTTCGTTATTAGTAATAAGACCCATGTTGTAGTTTAATGAAATTCCATCAACTTGTGTACGTGCATCTGCAATTAATTGTTCTTTTTGTTCAGGAATTCTAATATCCCCTAATGAGAATGACAAACCACCTTGGAAGGCAAATTTATATCCCATATTTTTGATGTTATCTAAGAACTCAGCAGTTACAGGAACACTTGTTACTCCTAAAATTTTACCAATGATATCACGTAATGATTTCTTAGTTAAAACTTCATTGATATAACCAGCCTCTTCTGGAACAACTTCATTAAATAATACTCTTCCGGCAGTAGTTTTAATAATTTGGTTTACAAGTTCACCATTTTCATTAAAATCTTTTGCTCTAACTTTTATACTTGCGTTAAGCTCTAATCTTCCTTCATTTAAAGCGATATTAACCTCTTCAGCAGAATAGAATGTTAAACCTTGACCTTTAATTGTTTTCGTCTCATCTGATAAACGTTCTTTAGTCATATAATATAGACCTAGAACCATGTCTTGAGAAGGTACCGTAATTGGAGCACCATTTGCAGGATTTAAGATATTGTGAGAAGCTAACATTAATAACTGTGCTTCTAAAATAGCTTCTGGCCCTAATGGTAAGTGAACCGCCATCTGATCACCATCGAAATCGGCGTTGAATGCCGTACATACTAATGGGTGTAACTGAATTGCTTTTCCTTCAATTAATTTTGGCTGAAATGCCTGTATACCTAATCTATGTAACGTAGGAGCACGGTTAAGTAATACTGGATGTCCTTTAATTACATTCTCAAGGATATCCCATACAACAGGCTCTTTTTTGTCTATAATTTTCTTAGCAGATTTAACTGTTTTAACAATTCCTCTTTCTATTAATTTACGAATAACAAAAGGTTTGTATAATTCAGCTGCCATATCTTTTGGCAATCCACACTCAAATAATTTTAATTCTGGTCCAACAACAATTACCGAACGAGCAGAATAATCAACACGTTTACCAAGTAAATTTTGACGGAAACGACCTTGTTTCCCTTTTAATGAATCTGATAAAGATTTTAAAGGTCTATTCGATTCTGTTTTAACAGCTGAAGCTTTTCTTGTATTATCGAATAACGAATCTACAGATTCCTGTAACATACGTTTTTCGTTTCTTAAGATAACTTCTGGAGCTTTAATTTCAACTAATCTTTTTAAACGATTGTTACGAATAATTACTCTTCTGTATAAATCATTCAAATCTGAAGTTGCAAAACGACCACCATCAAGTGGTACAAGAGGACGTAATTCTGGTGGAATAACCGGAATGGCTTTTAAAATCATCCATTCAGGGTGATTTTCTCTGTTTTGATTTGCTTCACGGAAAGATTCAACTACATTTAATCTTTTTAAAGCTTCTGTTTTTCTTTGTTTAGATGTTTCTGTATTAGCAGCATGACGAAGTTCATAAGAAAGTTCATCTAAGTTAATACGAGATAATAAATCCATAATACACTCAGCACCCATTTTAGCAATGAATTTATTTGGATCTGTATCATCTAAATATTGATTCTCCATAGGAATAGTATCTAAAATATTTAAATACTCTTCTTCTGTTAAGAAATCTAATCTATTTAATTCTTCACCCTCTGGGCCTTTAGCGATACCTGCTTGAATAACTACATATCTTTCATAGTAGATAATCATATCTAATTTCTTAGACGGCAAACCTAATAAGTAGCCTATTTTATTTGGTAAAGAACGGAAATACCAGATATGAGCAATTGGCACAACTAAATTGATGTGACCAACTCTATCTCTACGTACTTTTTTCTCAGTAACTTCAACACCACATCTATCACAAACAATTCCTTTATAACGGATTCTTTTGTATTTACCACAAGCACATTCATAATCTTTAACCGGACCGAAAATACGCTCACAGAAAAGACCATCTCTTTCTGGTTTATGTGTACGATAGTTAATAGTTTCAGGCTTTAAAACCTCACCTCTTGATTCTGCCAAAATTGATTCAGGAGATGCTAAGCCTATCGTAATTTTATTAAATCTCTTAACGGGATTTTTATCTTTATTTCTATTATTCATCATAGCTTTTACTATTGATATTATTGAAATTAAAATTTCTAAAAATTTTCAGTTTAGAATTCAGTGCTCAAAAATTGAACACTGAACTCCTAAACCAATATTATTCTTCTAATCTGATGTCTAAACCAAGACCTTTTAATTCATGCATTAATACATTGAATGACTCAGGTAATCCTGGTTCTGGCATTGATTCTCCCTTAACGATTGATTCGTAAGTTTTAGCTCTACCAATAACATCATCAGATTTAACCGTCAAGATTTCTCTTAAAGTACTAGATGCACCATAAGCTTCTAGAGCCCATACCTCCATCTCTCCAAAACGTTGACCTCCAAATTGTGCTTTACCACCTAAAGGCTGTTGCGTAATTAAAGAGTATGGTCCAATAGAACGAGCATGCATCTTATCATCAACCATATGCCCTAATTTAAGCATGTAAATTACACCTACAGTTGCTGGTTGATGGAAACGCTCTCCTGTTCCTCCGTCATATAAATAAGTATGACCGAATCTTGGAATTCCAGCTTCATCAGTAAACTCATTAATTTGATCTAAAGTAGCACCGTCAAAAATAGGAGTAGCGAACTTTCTACCTAAATTCATTCCGGCCCAACCAAGAACAGTTTCATAAATTTGACCAATGTTCATACGAGAAGGTACTCCAAGTGGATTCAATACGATATCAACTGGTGTTCCATCTTCTAAGAAAGGCATATCTTCATGACGAACGATTCTTGCAACAATACCTTTGTTACCGTGACGTCCTGCCATTTTATCCCCAACTTTAAGCTTACGTTTTTTAGCAATATAAACTTTTGCAAGTTTTAATATTCCTGCTGGAAGTTCATCTCCAACTGTAATTGTAAACTTCTCTCTTCTTAACCAACCTTGTAAATCGTTTAATTTAATTTTATAATTATGAATTAAGTCGTTTACGAGCTTGTTTGTAGCATCATCAGTTGCCCATTGTCCTTTTGTAAGGTGTGCAAAATCTTCAACAGAGTTAAGCATTTTTTGAGTGTATTTTTTACCTTTTGGTAATACTTCTTCACCCAAATCATTCATAACACCTTGAGAAGTTTTACCATTTACAATAGCAAATAATTTTTCTACAAGAACGTCTTTTAAGTCGTTATATTTAACTTGATATTCTGTTTCAAGATTATCAATGTCTTCTTTATCTTTAGAACGCTTACGCTTATCTTTTACAGCTTTAGCAAATAATTTTTTGTCTAAAACAACACCATGTAATGATGGAGAAGCTTTTAATGAAGCATCCTTAACATCTCCAGCTTTATCACCGAAGATAGCACGTAATAATTTTTCTTCTGGAGTTGGATCAGACTCTCCCTTTGGAGTAATCTTACCAATTAGAATGTCACCAGGCTTAACCTCTGCACCAATTCTAATCATTCCATTTTCATCTAAATCTTTAGTTGCCTCTTCAGATACATTAGGGATATCATTAGTTAATTCTTCATTACCTAATTTAGTATCTCTAACTTCTAAAGAATAGTCATCAATATGAATAGATGTAAAAATATCATCACGAACAACTTTTTCAGAAATAACGATTGCATCCTCAAAGTTATACCCTTTCCAAGGCATAAAGGCAACTTTTAAGTTTCTACCTAAAGCTAATTCACCTTTTTGAGTTGCATATCCTTCACAAAGTACTTGTCCTTTAACAACTCTATCACCTTTTCTTACGATTGGTTTTAGGTTAATACTTGTACTTTGATTCGTTTTTCTAAATTTAATTAATTTGTATGTTTTATCATCAGCATCGAAACTTACTAAACGCTCAGCATCTGTTCTATCGTATTTGATAGTAATTTCGTTTGCATCAACATAAGTAACAATACCATCTCCTTCAGCATTAATTAATACTCTTGAATCTGAAGCAACTTGTCTCTCTAAACCAGTACCAACAATTGGAGCTTCTGGACG
This sequence comes from Flavobacterium sp., assembly GCA_040119075.1. GTDB lineage: Bacteria > Bacteroidota > Bacteroidia > Flavobacteriales > Flavobacteriaceae > Flavobacterium. The sequence continues at coordinate 9,324 of JBEDTP010000193.1, read as the reverse complement.
TAATAAAGGAACAGCTTGACGCATCATGTTAGATCCCATCAATGCACGGTTGGCATCATCATGTTCCAAGAAAGGAATTAAAGATGCAGAAATAGATGCAATTTGATTTGGAGCAACGTCCGTATAATGAACCTGTGAAGGGTCAACTACAGGAAAATCACCCTCTTCTCTAGCAATTACTTTATCTGCTAAGATTTTACCTTTAGCGTCCATTTCAATATTTGCCTGAGCAATCATTTTACCTTCTTCTTCTTCAGCGCTTAAGTAAATTGGCGTACTGTTAATATCAATAACACCGTTATCTACTTTACGGTAAGGAGTTTCAATGAATCCCATTGCGTTAACTTTCGCATAAACACCAAGAGATGAAATCAAACCAATGTTTGGTCCCTCAGGAGTTTCAATAGGACATAAACGACCATAATGAGTATAGTGAACATCTCGAACCTCGAAACCAGCTCTCTCTCTAGATAAACCTCCAGGTCCAAGTGCAGATAAACGACGCTTGTGAGTAATCTCAGCTAATGGATTTGTTTGATCCATAAATTGAGATAACTGATTAGTTCCAAAGAATGAATTAATTACCGAAGACAAAGTCTTAGCGTTAATTAAATCGATTGGAGTAAACACTTCATTATCTCTTACGTTCATTCTCTCACGAATAGTTCTAGCCATACGAGCTAAACCAACACCAAATTGAGAAGAAAGTTGTTCCCCAACTGTTCTTACACGACGGTTTGATAAGTGATCAATATCATCAATCTCAGCTTTCGAATTGATTAATTCAATTAAATACTTAACTATTGTAATAATATCTTCTTTAGTTAAGACTTGCTTATCCATAGCAATATCTAAACCAAGTTTTTTGTTCATTCTATAACGACCTACTTCACCTAAGTTGTAACGTTGGTCAGAGAAGAATAATTTATCAATAATACCTCTTGCAGTCTCCTCATCAGGCGGTTCTGCATTACGTAATTGTCTGTAAATATGTTCAACAGCTTCTTTTTCAGAGTTTGTTGGATCTTTTTGAAGCGTATTGTGGATAATAGTATAATCAGCTGCATTATTATCTTCTTTATGTAAAAGGATAGTTTTTACATCTGCATCTAAAATTTCTTCAACATTATCTTTATCTAAAACCGTATCACGATCTAAGATAATTTCATTTCTTTCAATAGAAACTACTTCTCCAGTATCTTCATCAACGAAATCTTCATGCCATGTATTTAAAACACGAGCAGCAAGTCTTCGTCCAATATATTTTTTTAAACCTGTTTTAGAGACTTTAACTTCTTCAGCAAGATCAAATATTTCAAGAATATCTTTATCTCTTTCGAAACCAATAGCTCTAAATAAAGTTGTTACAGGTAATTTTTTCTTTCTATCAATATAAGCGTACATTACACTATTGATATCTGTAGCGAATTCAATCCAAGAACCTTTAAAAGGAATAACTCTTGCAGAATATAGCTTAGTTCCATTTGCATGGAAAGATTGTCCAAAGAATACACCTGGCGATCTATGTAATTGCGATACAACTACACGTTCTGCACCATTAATTACAAAAGTTCCACTTGGCGCCATGTATGGTATTGTTCCTAAATAAACATCTTGAACAATAGTTTCAAAATCTTCATGTTCTGGATCAGTACAATATAATTTAAGCCTAGCTTTTAATGGCACACTATAAGTTAACCCTCTGTCTATACACTCTTGTATTGAATAACGAGGTGGATCAACAAAGTAATCAAGGAATTCCAATACAAAGTTATTTCTTGTATCTGTAATTGGGAAATTTTCCATGAAGGTATTATAGAGACCTTCGTTGCCTCTTTCATCAGATTTGGTTTCTAGTTGGAAAAAATCTTGAAAAGATTTCACCTGAATATCTAGAAAATCCGGATAATCTGGAATGTTTTTTGTTGAAGCAAAATTTAATCTTTCAGTCTGATTAGCAATCATCTATGGACAAATTTTTATTAAGAAAATAAATTGAAACGCATATTAACATAATATACGCAAAATGGTTTAGGCCTTTGAGAGTCATTCTCAAGGCCTAAACCTGGTTTTTTAAACTAAGTTTAGCTTATTTAAGCTCAACAACAGCTCCTGCTTCTTCTAAAGATTTTTTAAGACCTTCAGCCTCATCTTTAGAAACTCCTTCTTTTACATTAGTTGGAGCTGAATCAACGATATCTTTAGCCTCTTTAAGACCTAAACCAGTTAATTCTTTAACAGCTTTTACTACTGCTAATTTAGAAGCACCAGCTTCTTTTAATACTACTGTGAATTCAGTTTGAGCATCAGCTCCACCTGCTGCATCACCACCACCTGAAACAACTACTGCTGCTGCTGCTGGTTCGATACCATACTCATCTTTTAATATTGTAGCTAATTCATTAACTTCTTTAACTGTTAAGTTAACTAATTGCTCTGCGAATTGTTTTAAATCTGCCATTTTTTCTATCTTTAATGATTTTGTAAAATATAATTTTTATTAAGTGCGTTCTTTTTATTATTCTGCAGTGTCTTCTTTACCTTCTTGATTTTGAAGTGCAGCAATAACTCTTTGTGCAGGAGATTGAAGTAATCCAATAATTTCTCCGATAACTTCAGCTCTAGATTTAATAGCAGCAAGGTTATCAAGATTTTCATCTCCAATGTAAATATCTTCAGTTATAAAAGCTCCTTTTAAAAGAGGTTTTTTACCTTTTTTACGAAATTCTTTAATAATTTTTGCAGGTCCATTAGCTGTTTCTGCAATCATCATTGAAGTATTTCCTTTTAAGACACTTGGTAAGTCTCCAAAATTAATATCAGAAGCTTCCATTGCTTTTTCTAACAATGTATTTTTAACAACTTCTAATTTTATATTTGCCTTAAAACAAGCTCTTCTTAAACTTGAAGTAGTAGCTGCATCTAAACCAGATGTATCCGCTAAATAAATAACATTAACACCAGCTAACTTTGCAGTTAAATCTTCAATCGCGATTGATTTTTCTTCTCTAGTCATACTAAAAATTTTTAACTACCAATTATACTGCCTTAGGATCTAAAGCAATAGCAGGACTCATTGTACTTGTTAAGTAAATAGACTTAATATAAGTACCTTTTGCTGCAGTTGGTTTTAATTTGATTAATGTTTGAATTATTTCGTGTGCGTTATCATAGATTTTGTTAGCGTCAAATGAGACTCTTCCAATACCAGCATGCACAATACCTGTTTTATCAACCTTAAAGTCAATTTTACCAGATTTAACTTCTTCAACAGCTTTCGCTACATCCATAGTTACAGTACCTGTTTTAGGGTTTGGCATTAAACCTCTTGGTCCCAAAACACGTCCTAATGGACCTAATTTACCCATAACAGCAGGCATAGTGATAATTACATCAATATCTGTCCAACCATCTTTAATTTTTTGAAGGTAATCATCTAAACCTACGTGGTCTGCACCTGCAGCTTTAGCTTCAGCTTCTTTATCTGGAGTAACCAATGCTAATACTCTAACATCTTTTCCAGTACCATGAGGAAGCGTTACAACACCTCTAACCATTTGGTTTGCTTTTCGTGGATCTACTCCTAAACGAACAGCAATATCTACAGACTCATCAAATTTTGCAGAAGCAACTTCTTTAAGTAATGCAGAAGCATCTTTTAAAGAATATAATTTGTTCTTATCAATTTTTAATGCAGCCTCTTTTTGTTTTTTTGTCAATTTTGCCATGTCTAATTCTTTTAACTATTAAAAGGAGCATCTCCCGTTACTGTTATACCCATAGATCTAGCCGTTCCAGCTAACATACTCATTGCTGATTCCATAGTAAATGCATTTAAATCAGGCATTTTATCCTCTGCAATAGTTCTAATTTGATCCCAAGTAACGCTTGCTACTTTTTTACGGTTAGGCTCTCCTGAACCAGACTTTACTTTAGCCGCTTCTAAAATTTGAATCGCTGCTGGTGGTGTTTTTACAATAAAATCAAATGATTTGTCTTTGTACACAGTAATTTGTACTGGTAACACTTTGCCGGGTTTATCTTGAGTTCTCGCATTAAATTGCTTACAGAACTCCATGATGTTAACTCCAGCAGCACCCAAAGCAGGTCCAACCGGTGGCGATGGATTCGCTGCACCTCCCTTAACTTGTAGTTTAACTACTTTACTAACTTCTTTTGCCATTTTTTAAATTTTAGCACATTCTCATTGGAAGCGAAAATGTGGTTTATGTATGTAACAAATATTATACTTTTTCAACTTGCATAAAACTCAATTCTAATGGTGTCTTTCTTCCGAAAATCTTAACCATAACTTCAAGTTTACGCTTTTCTTCATTAACTTTCTCAATAGTTCCATTAAAACCATTGAAAGGTCCGTCAACAACCTTAACTGTTTCGCCAATAGAATAAGGAATAGCAACATTGTCAATCTTAATAGATAGCTCATCAACTTTTCCTAACATTCTATTTACCTCAGACATTCTTAAAGGAACTGGCTCACCGCCTTTTGTCTCTCCAAGAAAACCAATAACTCCAGGTATAGATTTAATAATATGAGGAACTTCACCTGTAAGGTTTGCTTCAATCATGATATAACCAGGAAAATAAACTTTTTCCTTAGCTATTTTTTTACCGTCTCTAACCTGAACAACTTTTTCAGTAGGCACAAGCACTTGAGACACATAATCTTCCATACCTAAACGAACTGTTTCAGTTTCAATATAAGCTTTTACTTTATTCTCTTGCCCACTTACAGCTCTTACTACATACCACTTTTTAACACTGTTCTCAGCCATAAATAAATTATTTAATTAAATTAAAAAACCCATCAAGAGCTTTTACAAATAACTCATCAACACCGAAAGTTAAAAGAGCAAATAATATCGAAAATATAGCTACAACAATAGTTAAACGTTGAACTTCAGCCCATTCAGGCCAAGAAACATTTGTTTTCAACTCGTGAAAAGCTTCTGATATATAATTAACCAATTTTGTCATTATCTTTATAATTTGCACGGGCGGAGGGATTCGAACCCCCATCAACGGTTTTGGAGACCGCTATTCTACCCTTGAACTACGCCCGTTTATTGAAGCCAGTTGATGAATTCACATCAACTGGCTTTTAAAAATATCTATAAACTAATTAATTAGTCTAAAATTTCAGTAACCTGACCAGCTCCTACAGTTCTACCTCCTTCACGGACAGCAAAACGTAAACCAACTGATAATGCAATAGGACTTAACAACTGAACTTCAATAGTTAAGTTATCCCCTGGCATAACCATCTCTACACCTGCAGGTAAAGTAATAGTACCTGTAACATCAGTTGTACGTACATAAAACTGAGGACGGTAGTTATTATGGAATGGAGTATGACGTCCACCTTCTTCTTTTTTCAAGATATACACCTCTGCTTTAAAGTGAGCATGCGGCTTAACAGATCCTGGCTTAACAATAACCATTCCTCTTTTAATATCTTCTTTAGCAATACCTCTTAATAAGATACCTGCATTATCTCCAGCCTCACCTCTATCTAAGATTTGACGGAACATCTCAATACCTGTAATAGTAGAAGCCAATTTATCAGCACCCATACCGATAATTTCAACCGCATCACCTGTATTAGCAATACCAGTTTCGATACGACCTGTTGCAACAGTTCCACGACCAGTAATTGTAAATACATCTTCAACTGGCATCAAGAATGGCTTATCAATATCACGAGGAGGTAATTCAATCCAATTATCAACTGCTTCCATTAACTCCATAATAGTAGCAACCCATTTAGCATCACCATTTAATCCACCTAAAGCAGAACCTTGAATAACAGGACCATTATCACCATCATATTGATAGAAAGATAATAAATCTCTAATCTCCATTTCTACTAATTCTAATAATTCAGCATCATCAACCATATCCACTTTATTCATGAATACAACGATACGAGGAATACCAACCTGACGTCCTAAAAGGATGTGCTCACGTGTTTGTGGCATTGGACCATCTGTAGCAGCAACTACTAAGATAGCACCATCCATTTGAGCAGCACCAGTAACCATGTTCTTTACGTAATCCGCGTGACCTGGACAGTCAACGTGAGCGTAATGACGATTAGCTGTTGAATATTCAACATGTGATGTATTAATTGTAATACCTCTTTCTTTTTCTTCTGGAGCATTATCAATTTGATCAAATGATTTAGCTTCAGATAAACCTGCATCTGCCAATACTTTCGTAATTGCAGCTGTCAAAGTAGTTTTTCCGTGATCTACGTGCCCGATAGTACCAATATTTAAGTGCGGTTTCGAACGATCAAAATTTCCTTTTGCCATGACTTAACGATTTTAATCTTAGTGTTATATAATATATTAGTGTTCAATTCAATACACATCCTATGAGCCAATGACGGGATTTGAACCCGTGACCTCTTCCTTACCAAGGAAGCACTCTACCCCTGAGCTACACCGGCTAAAATTCCTCAGGTCTACAACTATACAGTTGCATTTTTTCAACTTTAAATACAAAAAAATGTGGGGAGAGCAGGATTCGAACCTGCGAAGGTTTCCCAACGGATTTACAGTCCGTCCTCGTTGGCCGCTTGAGTATCTCCCCTTTTAAACATTTAATTTTCAGTATTTTAAGAACTTGAGCCGATAGAGGGACTCGAACCCACGACCTGCTGATTACAAATCAGCTGCTCTAGCCAGCTGAGCTACATCGGCTTATTTCAATAAAAAAGCCCGCTATTTCTAACGGACTGCAAATGTATATAATTTATTTTTTATTCAAAACTTTTTTACTCTTTTTTTTACACTAAGGATGCATTCTAACTTTCTCTTTCCTTTTAACCAACATTCTTTCCGCAGAACTTGCAGCAGAATCAACCGCTTCTTCAAACGATTTACTTGTCTTTTTTACAACAATTTCATCTCCAGGAACATGTATTTTAATTTCAGCGGTTTTATTTTCTTTATCACTCGTGTTTTCTAATTTTAAATAAACATCAGAAGAAACCACCTTGTCATAATACTTTTCCAACTTATCTAATTTTTCTTGAACAAAATCAACGAGCTTTCTGTCGATATTGAAATTTACTGCGTGAACATTTACCTTCATACTTAATTGGTTTAATTAGGTTAAACATTTGAATTATTTTTTACTTCTTGGATGCGCACCCCTATATGTCTTTTGGAGTTCAGATAAACTACTATGTGTATATATTTGAGTAGACGACAAACTTGAATGCCCTAACAATTCTTTCACTGAATTTAAATCTGCTCCATTATTTAACAAATGTGTAGCAAATGAATGCCTAAGAACATGTGGGCTCTTTTTTACTTTTTGAGACACAGCACTAAAGTAATCATTTATTAATCTATAAACAAACGATTCACTTATTTTATTTCCTTTTTTAGACAAAATTAACAAGTCATTTTCTTGCTCAAAAAATTGATCTTTCTTTTTACTCAAGTATATCTTAATCAATTCTACCGTACATTCTAGCAACGGAATCAATCTTTCTTTGTTTCTCTTTCCCAAAACCTTAATGGTTTTGTTTGAAAGATCCAAATTGGTCATTTTCAACCCAATCAACTCAGCCCTTCTCATTCCAGTAGCATAAAACAATTCAATAATTAATTGATTTCTAACACCCTCAAAATTGGCATCAAAACTATTTAAATCAAAAACTTCATTTAATTCTTTTTCCGAAAAAGGGATTTGAACTTTCTTAGCATTTTTTAAAGACTTATGCTTCAGAAGCGGGTTTTGCTGAATTGCCTTTATTTTTAACAAAAACTTATAATATGATTTTAGCGAAGATATCTTCCTGTTTACTGATGAATTGGAATTACCACTTTCAACAAGAAAAACAATCCAACTTCTTATTAAAGAATAGTTAACCTCTTCTAGTCGAACATCCTCATGATTATCAATTAAATACCCCTTAAAGGAATTAACATCGCCTAAATAAGCCTTACTTGTAAGAATTGAGTAGTTCTTTTCTTTTGATAAAAAATCTTGATATGCTTTTAAATTTGAATCCATAAAAAAACCGCTAGAAACAAAGTTACACTTTATTATCTAACGGTTATATAATTTAGCAATCAATAATTACTATCCTTCTAAAGCGTCATTCATTCGTTGAATATAATAAGCTTTTTGGATTTTAGCTCTGTTTGTAACAGATGGCTTAATGAATTGTTGACGTGCACGTAACTGACGAACAGTTCCAGTTTTATCAAATTTTCGTTTATAGCGTTTTAGCGCTTTGTCGATATTTTCTCCGTCTTTAATTGGTATAATTAACATAATCTTGACACCTCCTCTCGTTAAGGGTGCAAACTTATAAAATAATTATGAATTATGAATTATGAATTATGAATTATTTCTAAAAAAGAAACATGATTCATAAAATATTTCTATAGCCCAGATAGAAACGACATCCTTTTTATTTTCATTTAAAATAAAAAGATATAGTGGATAGCTGGATTAGCTCCTAATGAAAAACCAAGACATAATTTCTTATATCTTGGTTTCAATATTTAAACCACTTGTTTCCAAGCAATGACTTTATTATTTTACCGCTGGTTTATAATCTTGTTTGTCAATTATCATTTTGGATAAAATTTCTTTTAAAATTTCAGAAGTTCCTCCGCCAATTGGGCCTAAACGACTATCTCTAGACAAACGCGCTAATGGATATTCTTCCATATAACCGTAACCCCCTAAGAATTGTAAGCAACTATATATTGTTTCATCTGCAACTTTGGTTGATTTTAATTTAGCCATAGTTGCTTCCTTAACCACATATTCTCCTTTGTCTAATCTAGCTACTGCTGCATAATTAAATATTTTACAGTGCTCAACATCTGTAGCATGCTCAACCATTTTATGCCTTAAAGCCTGAAACTTGTTAATCGTTTTTCCAAAAGCTTCTCGCTGCGACATATAATCAATAGTATATTCAATTGCATATTCTGCTCTTGCATGTGCATTTATAGCCATAATTAGGCGTTCTAAAGCAAAATGCTGCATAATATATGGGAAGCCTTTTCCTTCTTCACCCATTAAGTTATTTGCAGAAATCTCAACATTATCGAAAGCAATTTCAGCAGTATCAGAAGCTCTCCAGCCTAATTTATCCAATTTAGTAGCAGAAACACCTTTAGCATTACTATCAACTAAAAACATACTAATTCCTTTATTACCTAATTCAGGACTTGTTTTTGCAGCAACCACTAAATAGTCAGCATAAACACCGTTTGTTATAAATGTTTTAGAACCATTAATTATATACTTGTCTCCTTTTTTTTCTGCCAA
>JBEDTP010000192.1:0-22906 GCA_040119075.1 Flavobacterium sp. | reverse complement strand
CAGCTGCTTGGGTTAATGATATGATTGCTTCAGGAAATACTAGTTTCTATTCAGTTAAAGATGGAGCAACTCACTTCTACTCTATCACTAATAAAAAAGTAGAAAAAATTCCTGGACAAGATTCATTTATTATCTTGAATAACATTCGTGAAAGCAAAAAAATATGGAATAACAGCGATTCTATCATTACCGATTTAGGGGATGGAATTATCAATTTAGAATTTACTTCAAAAATGAATTCTATTGGTGCTGGAGTTTTACAAGGAATCAACAAAGCAATTGATATTGCTGAAAAAGAATATAACGGATTAGTTATTGGAAATCAGGGCGCAAATTTCTCTGTTGGAGCAAATTTAGGAATGATTTTCATGATGGCTGTTGAGCAAGAATACGACGAGTTAAACATGGCTATTAAAATGTTTCAAGATACTATGATGCGTTGTCGTTATTCTGCAATTCCAGTTATTGCTGCTCCTCACGGAATGACTCTTGGCGGTGGTTGTGAACTTACAATGCACGCCGATAGAGCTGTTGCCGCTGCTGAAACGTATATTGGTTTAGTAGAATTTGGAGTTGGTGTAATTCCTGGTGGAGGTGGTTCTAAAGAAATGGCTTTAAGAGCTGCTGATTTATTCCGCAAAAATGATGTTGAGTTGAATGTATTACAAGAATATTTCTTAACTGTAGGTATGGCTAAAGTAGCAACTTCTGCTTACGAAGCTTTTGATACTGGTGTTTTACAAAAAGGAAGAGATATTGTAGTAGTAAACAAAGACCGTCAAATTGCAACAGCTAAACAAGTAGCGTTACAAATGGCGGAACAAGGTTACACACAAGCTCCAAAAAGAAATGATATTAAAGTATTAGGAAAACAAGCATTGGGTATGTTCTTAGTAGGAACAGATCAAATGGAAGCTGGTAAATATATTTCTGAACACGATAAAAAAATCGCTAACAAACTTGCATATGTAATGGCTGGTGGAGATTTATCGGAAGCGGCTTTAGTTTCAGAACAATACTTATTAGATCTTGAAAGAGAAGCATTTTTATCACTTACAGGTGAAAGAAAATCTTTAGAAAGAATCCAACACATGTTAACTAAAGGGAAACCGTTGAGAAATTAGAAAGTAAGTATTAAGACTAAAGTATTAAGTATTAAGACAGAAAAAGATTATGCACAATTTTGAAAAGTTAAAAATCTGGCAAAAAGCAATGGATATTGCAGTAGAAGTTTATACAATTTCTTCACTTTTACCAAATGATGAGAAGTTTAACTTAATTCATCAAATAAAGAAATGTGCTGTTTCTATTCCTTCAAATATTGCAGAAGGTTCTGGCAGAAACCATAACAAAGAGTTTATCCAATTTTTAGGGATTGCCAATGGATCTACTTTTGAATTAATAACTCAATTAATACTAGCTAAAAGATTAAAACTTGTTAAAGAAGAAATTATTCAACCTATAATAAGTCAATTAGTCGAAGTTTCAAATATGAATTTTTCCTTTCAAAAGACATTAAAAGAAAATATAAAATAACGATTGGTAAGTCTTAATTCTTAATACTCCAATCTTAATACAATAATAGATGAAAACAGCATATATAGTAAAAGCATATAGAACTGCAGTTGGTAAAGCACCAAAAGGAGTTTTTCGTTTCAAAAGACCAGATGAATTGGCTGCTGAAACAATTGAATACATGATGAATGAATTACCAAATTTCGACAAAACACGTATTGATGATGTTATGGTTGGTAATGCAATGCCTGAAGCAGAGCAAGGGTTAAACGTGGGTCGTTTAATTTCATTAATGGGATTAAAAGTAGAAGACGTTCCTGGTGTAACTGTAAATAGATATTGTGCTTCAGGTATTGAAACTATTGGTATGGCTACAGCTAAAATTCAGTCAGGAATGGCGGATTGTATCATTGCAGGTGGTGCAGAAAGCATGAGTTATATTCCAATGGGTGGTTACAAACCTACACCTGATTATAAAATTGCCAATGCTGGTCATGAAGATTACTATTGGGGAATGGGGCTAACTGCTGAGGCTGTTGCAAAACAGTTCAACATTTCTCGTGAAGACCAAGATGAATTTGCTTATAATTCACACATGAAAGCATTAAAAGCACAAGCAGAAGGAAAGTTTGATGAGCAAATTGTTCCTATTACAGTTGAAGAAACATTCATTAATGCAAATGGTAAAAAAGAGACACGTTCTTATGTAGTAAATAAAGATGAAGGACCAAGAGCTGGGACTACAAAAGAAGCATTAGCCAATTTACGTGCAGTTTTTGCTGCTGATGGAAGTGTAACTGCCGGTAATTCTTCTCAAATGAGTGATGGTGCTGCATTTGTATTAGTAATGAGCGAAGAAATGGTAAAAGAGTTAAACCTTGAGCCAATAGCTCGTTTAGTAAACTTTGCTTCAGCTGGAGTTGAACCAAGAATTATGGGAATAGGACCTGTAAAAGCTATTCCTAAAGCATTAAAACAAGCAGGTTTAAAACAATCAGATATTGATTTATTTGAATTAAATGAAGCTTTTGCATCACAATCACTTGCAGTTATTCGTGAATTAGATTTAAACCCAGATATAATAAATGTAAATGGAGGCGCTATTTCATTAGGTCACCCTCTAGGTTGTACTGGCGCTAAATTATCTGTTCAATTATTTGATGAAATGCGAAAGCGTGGAAATGCGAAATATGGAATGGTAACAATGTGTGTAGGAACCGGACAAGGAACAGCAGGTATTTACGAGTTTTTGAAGTAAAAAAAAAGGAACACAGATTTAAAAAACAAGAGAAATTTCTATAATTTTTAAAATTTCTTAAATCTGTGTTCTAAAAATAATATAACATAATAAAAAATAAGTCATGGTAGATATCATCAGAGGAGGACAATTCCTAGTTAAAGAAACAAAATGCGAAGACATCTTCACTCCAGAAGATTTTTCGGAAGAGCAAATAATGATGCGCGATTCAGTTATTGAATTCGTAGACAAAGAATTATGGCCTAACAAAGAGCGTTTTGAAAAGAAAGATTATGCACTTACGGAAGAAGTAATGAAAAAAGCGGGTGACTTAGGTTACTTAAGTATCGCAGTTCCTGAAGCTTACGGTGGAATGGGAATGGGATTTACTAATACTGTTTTAGTTTGTGATTATATTTCTGGAGCAACTGGTTCATTTTCAACTGCTTTTGGGGCGCATACGGGAATTGGAACTATGCCAATTACTTTATATGGAACAGATGAACAAAAACAAAAATATGTACCAAAATTAGCTTCGGGTGAATGGTTTGGTGCATATTGTTTAACGGAACCAGGTGCAGGATCTGATGCTAATTCAGGAAAAACGAAAGCGGTTTTATCAGAAGATGGAAAATACTACAGTATTACGGGTGGAAAAATGTGGATTTCAAACGCAGGATTCTGTCAAGTATTTATTGTCTTCGCTCGTATTGGAGATGATAAAAACATTACTGGATTTATTGTTGAAAATGACCCTTCTAACGGAATTTCATTAGGAGATGAAGAACATAAATTAGGTATTCGTTCTTCTTCTACTCGTCAAGTTTTCTTCAACGAAACAAAAGTTCCTGTTGAAAACATGTTGGCCGGACAAGGAGAAGGATTCAAAATTGCAATGAATGCACTAAACGTAGGACGTATTAAATTAGCAGCAGCTTGTTTAGAGGCACAACGTAGAACAATTTCTACAGCGGTTAATTATGCTAACGAAAGACAACAATTTAAAACGCCAATTTCTAGTTTTGGAGCAATCCAAGCAAAATTAGCTGAAATGGCTACAAATTCTTATGCTGGTGAAAGTGCAACTTATAGGGCTGCTCATGACATCGAAACAAGAATTAATATTAGAGCAGAAGAAGGAAGTTCACACCAAGAAGCAGAATTAAAAGGTGTTGAAGAATTTGCAATTGAATGTTCAATCTTAAAAGTTGCCGTTTCTGAAGATGTACAATCTTGTACTGACGAAGGAATTCAAATTTTTGGTGGAATGGGATTCTCTGAAGATGCTCCAATGGAAAGTGCATGGAGAGATGCTCGTATTTCTAGAATATATGAAGGAACTAACGAAATCAACAGAATGTTATCGGTTGGAATGTTAGTGAAGAAAGCAATGAAAGGTCATGTTGATTTATTAGGACCAGCAATGGCTGTTGCGGAAGAATTAATGGGTATACCTTCATTTGATGTTCCTGATTATTCTGAATTATTTGCAGAAGAAAAAGAAATGATTGCTAAATTGAAAAAAGTATTCTTAATGGTTGCTGGTGCAGCCGTTCAAAAATACGGCCCAGAATTAGAAGATCATCAACAATTATTAATGGCTGCTTCAGATATTTTAATTGAAATTTATATGGCTGAAAGTACTATTCTTAGAACTGAAAAATTAGCTAAGAAAGAAGGTGCTGATAAAGTACAAGAACAAATTGCAATGGCGCAATTATACTTATATCATGCAGTTGATATTATTAACCAAAAAGGAAAAGAAGGCATTGTTTCTTTTGCTGAAGGTGATGAACAACGTATGATGTTAATGGGACTTAAACGTTTTACAAAATATACGAACATGCCAAATGTAATTGGCTTACGTGAAAAAATTGCTGCAAAATTAATTAGTGAAAACAAATACGCTTTTTAATAAACAGTAATATTTTGGTTTAGTTTGTTTGAATAAAAAAGGCTCAATTTTCATTGAGCCTTTTTTTATTTACTTAAATATGCTAAAACGTTTTTTTCAATTCGTTCGTTAATGTTTGAAATGTCTGCTTTTACAAATTTTTCTCCAATAATATTTTCATATAGCTCTATATATCGTTCAGAAACTGTTGCAATATATTCCTCTGTCATTTCAGGAATTTGCTGTCCTTCTTTACCTTGAAATCCATTTGCAATTAACCATTGACGAACGAATTCTTTTGACAATTGTTTTTGAGCTTCGCTTTTATCTTGTCTTTCCTGATAACCTTCTGCATAAAAATAGCGAGAAGAATCTGGTGTGTGAATTTCGTCAATTAATACAATTTTCCCCTCTTTTGTTTTTCCAAATTCATATTTGGTATCCACTAAAATTAATCCTCTTGAAGCTGCAATTTCAGTTCCTCTTTGGTATAATGCTCTCGTATATTTTTCTAAAACCAAATAATCTTCTTCGCTAACAATTCCTTTTGCTAAAATATCTTCTCGAGAAATATCTTCGTCATGTTCGCCATTATCAGCTTTTGTAGAAGGAGTAATTATTGGAGATGGAAATTTATCATTTTCCTTTAATCCTTCGGGTAAAGTAACTCCACAAAGAGTTCTTTTTCCTAAAGCATATTCTCTTGCCGCATGGCCCGCTAAATACCCACGAATTACCATTTCAACTTTAAAAGGCTCACATAAATGTCCTACCGCAACACTTGGATCTGGAGTAGCTATTAACCAATTTGGAACGATATCCTGAGTTAATTCCATGAATTTTGTAGCAATTTGGTTTAAGATTTGCCCTTTATAAGGAATTCCTTTTGGCATAACAACATCAAAAGCAGAAAGCCTATCTGTTGCAACCATAACTAATAAATCATCATTGATGTTATAAACTTCTCTTACTTTTCCATGGTAAACCGATTTTTGACCAGGAAAATTAAAGTTTGTAGTAGTAATTGTATTCATTAAATGTTGTGTTGTTGTGTAGTGCAAATGTAGATTGTTTCTTTCTATCTTCAAAAATAATTACAAATAAAAAACCCGCCTATTATATATTTAATAAACGGGGTTTAAGTTACAATACTTTCCATTTTTAATTCATTGATAGTCCATTACTTATTTTAAAATCTCTTTTTACCATTGGTGTTTCTTTAATTGGTATTGGTCCGTAAGGTAAACGTAAACCAACATGCTCTGAAGTAACATTTCCTAAACTGTCCATATCATCAGCTCTATTTGCAACAATATGCCATGAAAATTTAACATTAGAAGTCCCTCTTGCTAATTCTTTCACTCTAAATCCATCTACTGATTTATCAGTTACAAATACTCCAGCACAATCTCCTTCTAGCTGAATAAACACTTTTAGAGGATGTTTTTCATCGATATATAAAGCTTTTTTAAGAACTGAGTCAATTTCTACATATGCTTCACCATTAATTAATTGAGAAGTTCCATAATCTTCAAATAAAATTTCAGGGGCTTCTGGTGAAAACAAAACACGTGGTTTATTATCTTCATCTAGTATCATTGTAGAATTAGTACCATTTCCAATAATTTTATAGTTAGTTCCTCCACCTCCACCAGCATTAGCATTATATTTTATACCTACATAAGCATACGCCTGGCCCACTCCAACACCTCCATTGAAGTATCCACCATATAAACTTCTTCTTGAAGCTAATGAACCGTCAGGTGAAATATTATCAATACCAGCAATTTTTGCAAAAGCACTATTATTTAAAGTTGCTGTATTATTATCTGAATCTAATGAGAATCCTCCGGCTGAGTTTGAATAATGAGCTGGATTTGAAGGAGTACCATAAGCATTAGAACCATAAACTCCTACATAAGGTCCAGAACCAGCAACACCAGCGCCAGTACTAGGATAAATGCTAAAACCAGCACCAGAACCGCCTAAAACAGAAGTTCCTCCATCGTTTATATTTGTTGCCCAAAGTGCATTTCCTACATTATCATCGTTTCTTCCTCTCAGAGCATCATTAAAAGCTCCAGTAGTATTTACATACAATCTGGTCCAAGCATCTCCAGGTGAGTTAATTGCTACATTACCATCAGAACGCACAACTGCTCGCTGTAGATTATTTGTTCTAAAAATTAAATTGGTATTGTCTCTTGTTCCTAAGAAGTTAAACGCAGGATTAGTTCCAGAGTTTCCAAGAAGAGACCAGTCTCTTCCTCCTGTTCCATCCATTGCAACCCAAAAAGCTCCATCCCAAAAATAAAAGCCAGGGGTAACATTAAATGGTGCAGCGCCATTTGTAGAAGTGTTATAAACTAAAGTTCCTTCAACTATTGCCCCACCTTGAGGGTTTATAACTGGTAAAGCAACGTTTCTTGAAGTTAATGCTACTTTAGATATTAATACTCCTTGAGTGTTTGAATTAATATCTAAAAAAGCTTGTGGACTGGTTGTTCCAATACCCACTTGAGCATTAGTCATACAAAAGCATGCTGTAGCGGTTAAGGTTAAGTAGAATTTTTTCATAATGGTAGATTTTTGAGTTCATAGTTAGTTTTTAGAATTATTTATGAGTTAAAGTTAATAAAATATTTTACTATGCAAGCATATATTTATATTTTTTTTATACAAAATGTTAATTTTTTAAACATTTACTTGTTAATAAATATATTTATAAATATTATTCTTATAAAAATTATATTTATATTAGATAAAACAAAAAAAAGACGCTTAAATATAAAACGTCTTTAGAGTAATAAGTATGTTCAAAAAAATTAAAGCACTTTCTTCTTAATTATAAAATTAAAAAGTCTGTAGCCTGAAATTCTTCTGAAGTATTTCATGAAATTTGCATCAAAGCCAATTGTATATTTTCTAAAACTTTTAGATGGCTTGTTTGCAATTGAAAACAGTTTATTTACAATTGTAGTTGTTAGATTTTGATTTTTACTTGTTTTCTTATTTAAAATATTATTTATAGAACCCATCATTTTATTATAAGATGGTATTGTAGATTCATCGCATTTGGTAACATTACTTTGAAAATCTGTTGGAGCATTTCCAAATTGTACCGTACAAACACTTACATTAAAATCGAGGAGTTCATATGACATACATTCTGAAAAACTCTCAACCGCTTGTTTTGTTGAGTGATAAAAATTTCCCAAAGGTAAATTAACCAAACCCGCAATTGAGGTTATGTTTATAAACTGACCATATTTTTGTTCTCTAAAAACAGGAATAAACGCCCTACAAACCTTAACAACACCTAACCAATTTACATTTACAATATTATTAATTTTAGTATCTTCTGAAAGTTCAACAAAACTTCTATACCCTAATCCTGCATTGTTAATGATAACATCAATAGTTTTAAAATCTTTTAAAATTTGTGATTTTGCTTCCTCAATATTTTGAGTAGAAGTCACATCAAGTTGATAACATTTAACATTTGGATATCCTTCTAAATCTTCCGCTAAATCTAAACTTATCATTGTCGCAATTACATTCCAACCGTTATCGGCAAAATGCTTTGTAGTTAATTTTCCAAGCCCTCCAGAAGCACCTGTTATGAGTACATTTTTCAATTGTATGTATTTTAGATTACAAATAAAGTTTAATTAAATAAGTTTTAAAAGAAAGCAATAAAAAAAGAGGATATTTTTTATCATATCCTCTTTTTCTAATTAATCTAAGTTTTCAATGCTCTTATAAGCATCAATTACTTTCTTGACTAATTTATGACGTACAATGTCTTTATCATCTAAATAGATAATTCCTATTCCTTCAATGTCTTTTAAAACCAAAATAGCTTCTTTTAAACCCGAAATAGTTCTACGAGGCAAATCTACTTGACCAGGATCACCTGTTATCATAAACTTAGCATTTTTACCCATTCTTGTTAAGAACATTTTCATTTGATTATGGGTTGTGTTTTGCGCTTCATCTAAAATAACAAAAGCATTATCCAATGTTCGTCCTCGCATAAATGCTAAAGGAGCAATTTGAATAATTCCTTTCATAATATAATCGTCTAACGTATTTGGCGGCAACATATCGCGCAAAGCATCATATAACGGTTGCATGTAAGGATCAAGTTTTTCTTTCATATCTCCAGGAAGAAAACCTAAATTTTCACCAGCTTCAACGGCAGGACGAGTTAATATAATACGTTTAACCTGTTTTTCTTTTAGAGCCTTTACAGCCATGGCAACGCCTGTGTAGGTCTTACCTGTTCCCGCCGGTCCAATAGCAAAAACCATGTCGTTTTTCATGACTAAATCAACTAATTTTTGCTGATTTGGTGTCATTGCCTTAATTAATTTTCCTCCAATTCCATGAACAAGAATTTTATCACTATTGTCCATTTGTTGTACTTCTTGACCATTACTTTCTAATACTCTAAGAATCACATTATCATCAATTCTATTGTATCGAGAGAAATGTTGCATTAATCTTCTAAAACGAGTTTCAAATTCGTTAAGGATTTCTTCTTCGCCATAAGCTTTTAGAAGTGTTCCTCTAGCCACAATTTTTAACTTTGGATAATACTTTTTAATTGCCTCAAGATGAACATCTTGAGCACCCCAAAATTCTTTTGGAGTGATGTCCGTTAATTCAATAATTCTTTCGTTCAAAGGCTTTTTATTTTAATTATTTTTCTTGTGCTGAAAATACATTAGCTTTGTATCTATATTTTGATAAATTAATTCATCAATAATATAAAATCATTTTTTTCATGTATAGCGTTATAAGCTTTAATGAAGTGATGATACCCAAATTTAAGAAAAACTATTTTTGATTTTAGAATAAGTTATAAACAAAAAAATGTCAATAATTACTTTAACAACTGATTTTGGATTAAAAGACCATTTTGTAGGTTCTTTAAAAGGAAAACTGATTTCGGGCTATAATGAAGCTACAATTATTGACATCTCACATGACATAGATTTATTTAACTCATTAGAAGCTGCTTATTGTATTTCCGCTGCATACAATAGCTTTCCAAAAGGTACCATACATATTATTGGGGTAGACAGCGAACGAACAAATGAAACACAACACATTGCTATTCAATGGGATGATCATTATTTCA
Organism: Flavobacterium sp.; assembly: GCA_040119075.1. GTDB lineage: Bacteria > Bacteroidota > Bacteroidia > Flavobacteriales > Flavobacteriaceae > Flavobacterium. The sequence goes on along the minus strand of JBEDTP010000192.1, from coordinate 13,114 downwards.
TTTGTGCAGATAATGGAATTTTAAGTACACTTACTCAAAAAAAAGTAGCTCAAAAAATAGTAGCAATTAATATTCACGACCGACTAAACAAAGATGCTACAGATATGGATGTATTTGTTGCTGTAGCTTGTCATATTGCACGTGGTGGATTATTAAACGTTATAGGAAAAGAAATTACAGCACTGAAAAAAGTAAACGAATTAGTTGCGGTGGTTTCAGATGATTTAAAAATAATAAAAGGAAATATCGTTTACATCGATCATTTTGGAAATTGTGTTACCAATATTTCTAAAAAAATGTTTCAAGAAGTCAATAGAAATAGAGCTTTTGACATTAAATTTAATAACAAAAAAATCAGTACTATTAAAAATAATTTTTCTGATTTTAAAACTACCGAAAAATATTCTCTAAAGGATTTTGAAGGAGAACGCTTGGCTTTATTTAATGAAAATAATTTATTGGAAATTGCTATTTATAAAAGTAACCCAAAAACTGTTGGCTCTGCTTCTACTCTTTTAGGCCTTAATTTTAGAGATGTTATAACAATAGAATTTAAATAAAATGTTTGTACGAATCGTTAAACTGCGTTTTCACAAAGAAAACATACCTGCTTTTTTAGAAAATTTTGAAGAAATAAAATACAAAATACGTGGTTTCGAAGGTAATTTACTTTTAGAATTGTACCAAGATAAAAATGATAACAGAACATTTTTCACTTACAGTTATTGGGAAACCGAAGAGCATTTGGAAGCGTATAGAAATTCTGATTTATTTAAAGGCGTTTGGAGTTACACTAAAACATTATTCAGTGACAAACCAGAAGCGTGGAGCGTAGATAAAATTGCAACATTAAATTAAGTTCTACGTTTTAAAACAACAGTTGTCAAAATTTTATAAATTCGCAACTCAATTAACACAATCAATTGAACAAATAAACAATTAAATATAAATGAAAGCATTATTATTAAGAGAAATTAAATCCTTCTTTGGTTCGCCAATAGGGTATCTCGTAATTGCTATATTCTTATTACTTAATGGATTATTTTTATGGGTATTTGAAGGCGACTTTAATATTTTAAATTCTGGCTTTGCTGATATGAGTCCGTTTTTTAAACTTTCTCCATGGATTTTAACCTTTTTAATTCCTGCAGTAACGATGCGTTCATTTTCTGATGAAAAGAAACAAGGTACTCTAGAATTACTTTTTACCAAACCATTATCTATTTGGGAAATTGTAAACGGAAAATTTTTAGGCGCATTCATTTTAATTGTTTTAGCAATTGTTCCATCAATAGTATATGTTTTTGTGATTTCTTATTTTGGTTCTCCACAAGGGAATATTGATATGGGAAGTACGTTAGGTTCTTATTTTGGTCTTTTATTTTTAATAGCATCATATACAGCTATAGGAATTTTTACTTCTACATTATCTGAAAATCAAATTGTTGCTTTTATTTTAGCTGTATTTCTTTGCTTTATATTTTACTTTGGGTTTGACGGAATAGCTTCATTATTTGAATCTAACAGTAAATTAATTGCTTCTTTTGGAATGGATTATCATTTTAAAAGTATGAGTCGTGGTGTAATTGATACTAGAGATATTATGTATTTTTTAAGTGTTACCCTTTTATTTTTATCGGCAACGGTTTATAAATTAAAATCTTTAAAAGCATAATGAAAGTAGCTAAAAAACAAAACATCAAACAACTTGTTGTTATAGCATTATCATTAATTGCTGTAAACATAATAGGAAATTATTTTTTTAAACGATTTGATTTAACAGAAGACAAACGCTATACTTTGTCCGAAACTTCATTAAACATTATTAAAAGCGTTGATAGTCCGTTAGTAATTGATGTTTTTTTGGAAGGAAATTTTCCGCCAGAATTCAAACGTTTACAAGACGAAACCAAACAATTGTTAGAAGAATTTAGCGCTTATAATTCAAATATTGTTTTTGAATTTGCAAATCCTATTGAAAAAGAAGAAGAACGAGTTGCTGTAATGAAACAGTTCTACGAAAGAGGATTGCAGCCGCTTAACATCACTGTAGAAAACAAAGGAAAACAATCTCAAGAAGTAGTGTTTCCATGGGCAATAGCTTCATATGGTGATAAAAGCACTAAAGTGAGTTTACTTAAAAACTTAATGGGAGCAACGACTGAACAAAAAGTTATCAGCTCTGTTCAACATTTAGAATTTGCTTTTGCCGAAGCTATTAATAAAATTTCAAAAGACAAACAAAAGAAAATTGCTGTTTTAAAAGGAAACGGTGAGCTTGAAGATAAGTACATCGCTGATTTTTTAAGAACAGTTAAGGAAAGTTATTATATAGGTCCGTTTACGTTAGATTCTGTTGCAAAACAGCCTACACAATCTTTAGAAGCCTTAAAAAAATATGATTTAGTTGTTATTGCAAAACCTACCGAAGTTTTCACTGAAGAAGAAAAGCAAGTATTAGATCAATACATTATATCTGGTGGAAAAACACTTTGGTTAGTCGATGCTGTGAAAGCAGACATGGAAGAAATGTTTAATGAAACAGGAACCATTTTAGCGCACCAACGAGATTTAGGCTTAAACGATATGTTCTTTAAATACGGATTTAGAATTAATCCGTTATTGATTAAAGACGAACAAGCAACACCTATTAAATTAGCTACTGGAGAACAAGGTAGTGATACTGAGTACCAACAATATTTTTGGAAATACGCTCCGTTTATTTACCCAGCAACACCAAATCCAATTGTTAAAAATTTGGAAGGAGTTAAATTCGAATTTTCTTCGCCTATAGAATTACTAAACAATAAAATTAATAAAACGGTTTTATTAACCAGTTCTGAATATTCAAGACCAGTAGGAACTCCTACCGAAATTAGTCTAGGAAGTGTCACAGAAGAAACAACACCGCAAGAATACCAAGGGAAAGGATTACTTCCAGTAGCAGTATTATTCGAAGGAAAATTTAGTTCTATGTATACCAATAGAATTCTGCCTTTTAAAGACAATAGTTATACTGCTGAAGGTAATGTTTCAAAAATGATTGTAGTGAGTGATGGTGATATTATTAAAAATCAATTGGACCAAAACGGACCATTAGAACTTGGTTTCGACAAGTGGACGAATAACTTATATGGGAATAAAGAGTTCTTAATGAACTGTGTCAACTACTTATTAGATGATACCGGACTTATTAACATTAGAAGTAAAGATGTAAATCTACCGCTTTTAGATAAAGAAAGAGTTTACCAAAATTACACCATGGCACAAGTGCTAACTATCGGGTTACCAATGCTTATTTTAATAGTTTTTGGGTTCCTTTTTACCTATTTAAGAAAAAGAATGTATACAAAATAGTTGTTGATAAATAGTTTTTGCTATTTGGAGAGATTTAGAATATATTTGTGAAAATAAAATCATAAAAAGATTTTTAATATAAAGATGATGAAGTTTATAGTATCGAGTTCGTATTTATTAAAACAGCTACAAGTATTAGGTAGTGTTATTAATAGTAGTAATACGTTACCTATCTTAGATAATTTTTTATTTGAATTAAATAATAACGCACTTACAGTATCTGCATCTGATTTAGAGACTACTATGTCTGCTACTTTAGAGATAGATTCTACGAGTCAAGGTAGTGTTGCAATTCCTGCAAAACTATTATTAGATATTTTAAAAACATTTCCTGAGCAACCTTTAACGTTTACAGTTGAAGAAAATAGTACAGTTGAAATTAGTTCAAATTCTGGTAAATATGCAATTGCTTATGCGCCAGGTGAAGAATTTCCAAAAGCAGTAAGTTTAGAAGATCCTTCTTCTACTCTAGTTCCTGCTGAGGTTTTAGCAACTGCAATAGGAAAAACAATATTTGCTGCGGGTAATGACGATTTAAGACCTGTAATGAGCGGTGTTTTCTTTCAGTTTTCACCAGAAGGACTAATTTTTGTTGCAACTGATGCGCACAAATTAGTAAAATATGCGCGTGCAGATGTGAAAGCTTCTCAAGTAGCCGATTTTATTATGCCTAAAAAGCCTTTAAACATTTTAAAAGGAATATTAGGTGCTTCAGATGCTGAAGTAAAAATTGATTATAACGATGCTAATGCTACTTTTTCTTTCGAAAATTATGTGTTAACGTGTCGTTTAATTGATGGAAAATATCCAAACTATGAAGCGGTTATCCCAAAGGAAAATCCAAATAAATTATTAATCAATAGAACACAATTTTTAAGTTCAGTTCGTCGTGTGGCAATTTTTGCTAACAAAACAACGCACCAAATCCGTTTAAAAATTGCTGGAACAGAATTAAATATTTCTGCTGAAGATATTGATTATTCTAACAAAGCCGATGAGCGCTTAACGTGTGATTATCAAGGTGACGACATGCAAATTGGTTTCAATTCACGTTTTTTAATTGAAATGTTAAACAACTTAACGAGCGACGAAATTCAATTAGAAATGTCTATGCCAAACAGAGCCGGAATTTTAACTCCTGTAGATGGATTAGACGAAGGTGAAACTGTTACTATGCTTGTAATGCCAGTAATGTTAAATAGCTAGAAAATATTAAGAGGTAAGTTCTACTTACTCTTTTACAATTATAACCAACCTTAACTACAAAAAACCGCAAGACTGAAAAGTTGATCGCGGTTTTTTTTATTTTTGTAATGCTGAACTTGATTCAGTATTTTTTTACCACATTAGGAACATAGTTTATTGTATTGTGTTATTAAGATGCTTCGCTTTGGATAGTTTAACAAAGTTTATTACAAACTATTTTCACAATTCTGTCACCTCGAGCGCAGTCGAGAGACTTCAAACACTTAGCTACATGCTTTTATTTACTTATATTTCAGACATTTCATTTTACAAGGAAATCAATAGCTTATTTTTTTGAATTTTAAACTTGCTCTTGAAATTGATTTTTGAAATTGTACTTGAACTTGTTTTTTTTCAAACACATAGGCACATAGATTTTTTAGAACACAGATTGAACAGATTGACTTTGTCAAACGCAGATGAACACAGATTTTTACACACAAACTTGTCATCCCGACAGCGAGGGGAACCCACTAGTAACTCCGTAATCAAATTTAAATGCCAATCTAGTGAGACCCTTCCTTACGTCAGGGTGACAATTTTACGAGTAAAAAAACTAATTACTAATTACTAAATTTTATCTTTGCAAAACAAAATTTAAATTATGATTAACCAAGAAACCATCGTTGCCTTAGCAACACCTTCTGGAGCTGGAGCAATTGCAATAATTCGTCTTTCAGGTAAAGATGCAATTACAATTGCTGCGGATGTATTTCAGTCGGTTTCTTGTAAAAACATTACCACACAAAAAACGCATACCATTCATTTAGGGCATATTGTAGATGACACAAAAACCTATGATCAGGTTTTACTTTCGTTGTTTAAAGGTCCAAATTCGTATACAGGTGAGAATGTGGTAGAAATATCATGCCACGGTTCTACTTTTATCCAACAACAAATTATTCAATTATTACTTCGAAAAGGAGCAAAAATGGCACAAGCAGGTGAATTTACCTTACGTGCTTTTTTAAACGGTAAACTGGACTTATCGCAAGCGGAAGCAGTGGCCGATTTAATAGCATCAGACAATGAAGCGAGTCACCAAATTGCCATGCAACAAATGCGTGGCGGATTCAGTAATGAAATTGCCAAACTGCGTCAGGAATTATTGAATTTTGCTTCGTTAATTGAGCTGGAATTAGATTTTGCGGAAGAAGATGTTGAATTTGCAGACCGAACCGCTTTCAAAGAACTTTTAGAGCGAATAGAATTTGTATTAAAACGATTAATCGACTCCTTTGCGGTTGGTAATGTAATTAAAAACGGAATTCCAGTTGCTATAGTAGGTGAACCAAATGTTGGAAAATCTACTTTACTAAATGCTTTATTGAATGAAGAAAGAGCGATTGTTTCAGATATTGCAGGAACTACGCGTGATACTATTGAAGACGAATTGGTTATAGAGGGTATTGGATTTCGATTTATTGATACTGCAGGAATTCGTGAAACCAAAGACCATGTGGAGAGTATTGGAATTCAAAAAACATTCGAAAAAATTGAACAAGCGCAAGTAGTTTTGTATTTGTCTGAAAGTCAAATGTCGAAAGTCGAAAGCACAACTTATAGGATTGAAATTGAAAAAATAAAAAATAAATACCCAAACAAAGCACTGATTGCTGTTATAAATAAATCAGATTTGTTGTCAGATGATGAAATTTCAAATATTGAGAACCAACTTTCAACTTTAGACTTTCAACTTTCGACTATTTTTATTTCCGCTAAACAAAAAACAGGAATTGAGGTACTTAAAAATCAATTGTTATCCTTTGTAAATACAGGAGCTTTAAGAAATAATGAAACTATTGTAACCAATACACGTCATTACGATTCATTATTAAAAGCGTTAGAAGAAGTGCAAAAAGTAAAATACGGCATTGAAAGCAATACCTCGTCAGACTTTATTGCTATAGACATTCGTCAAGCTCTCTATTACTTTGGTGAAATCACTGGTGAAGTAACTAACGATGAACTTTTAGGAAATATTTTTGCCAACTTCTGTATCGGGAAGTAACTTCTCTCTAAAATTGTCACCCAAACAACATGTAAATCGTTAAATGGATTCTTTCACACAAATCGTTTTAGGCATTGCCACAGCCGAATTAGTAGCGGGCAAAAAACTACAAAACAAAACGTTTTTGTATGGTGCCATTCTGGGTACCATTCCCGATTTAGATATTATTGTTGGAAAATTCATGAACGATGTAGATGGCGTTGCTATTCACAGAGGACTGAGTCACTCCTTGCTCTTTTTTGTGTTTTTAGCCCCAGTTTTAGGTTTTCTAATTTCAAAATTGGAGCGCACTAAGATTGATTTTAAAAGCGCTTCTTGGATGGCATTTTGGTGTTTTGTTACACACGTGCTTTTGGATATGTTTACTTCTTGGGGCACTCAAATTTTATGGCCTTTTGATTACCGTTTTGCTTTAAAAACCATTTTTGTAATTGATCCTTTGTATACGATTCCGCTATTGGTCTCTTTACTCTATGTTTGGAAAAACAAAGAGTCTTTCGTTCGAAAAAAATACTTACATCGTGGGTTGCTTATCAGTTCGAGTTATTTACTGCTCACTTGTGTTTTAAAATTAATTGCGGTTCATCAATTTGAAAAAGCATTGGTTAAACAAAATATCGCTTATAATGAACTTATCGTGAAACCAACTGCTTTTAACACGATTCTTTGGAATGCCAATATTGCCACTCCAAATGGTTATTACTTAAGTGATTATTCATTTTTTGATTCCCAACCTATCTCTTTCACCTATTATTCTAAAAATAACGAATTGGAGAAAAAAGCAGCACCAATTGAAGATTTTCAGAAATTGAAAAAAATCAGCGAAGGTTGGTATTTGATTACCGAAGAAAACGGAAAACTATATTTCAACGATTTGCGTTTTGGTTTATTAAAAAACACTCCCGAACATCTACAATTTGCTTTTAGTTATCAATTTGTATCTGATTCTAACGGAACGTTTGTAGCGCATGAAGTGCCTAAAGCAAAGCGTGATGGGAAAGCTCTTTTACAAAATATTTTTAACCGAATAAAAGGGAATTAATGGAAAAACAGTATGCAATAGCTTTTCATCCATCTAAAGAAATTATTGAAAAAGTAAAAGAATTAAAACTGGACTTGGCTGCTAAGATTGGTTGGTATAATAGTAAAAATTCAGTAGCGCATATTACCATTTCAAAATTCAAATTGCATCCTTCTAAAATAGAATTAGTGAGTAATGAACTTGGAAACACGTGCAAGTACATTCAACCTGTTGATGTAATTTTAGACAAATTTAGTTCATTTCCCAATGGGACTTTTTATCTTTGCCCAAATGATTCAAGTTCATTAGCATTAAAAAAGGTTATGAAAGAGATAAACACTTCTCTTTCAATTAAATTAAGTTATAAAAGTAGTAATCCGCATTTAAGTATTGCTAGAAAATTGGAAACAGAAAAACTGGAAACAGCTATAAATTCATTCTCATCTGTTAACTTGTCTTTTTTATGTGATACTGTTATAATTAGGGAACTTGACTTAGAAAAAGGGCAATACAAAATTATAAATCAATTTAGATTAGACGGACAAACGCCTATCAATCAACAAGGTGTTTTATTTTAACAAAATAAATTAAAATGAATACAGGACAAGATAACTTTCAACCAAACAACACTAAATTATTATCAACGATTAAAGCGTTCCAAGCCAACCAAAACGAAGCCACTTTTATGGCTGTTTTTGAAGAGCTACAAGGCGATAATGCTTTTCTAGTTATTCCTACTGCTGAACCTGTAAAAGGAGAAAACAGAGATGAAAACGGTTGGTCAACCATAGAAAAAGGAACACCTATGACCTTTACATCAGTGTTTGAAGTAGAAAATCAAAAAGTAATGGGCGTTTTTACTTCGCAAGCAGCATTAACGATTTGGTCGCAAGAAACGAAACCCTTTGTTTCTATTCCTGCTAAGGATATTTTAGAAATTGCAATGCAAAATGATATTGAAAAAATTATCATTGACAGCAACCAAGATACTATGTTTGTATTAGGAAGAACAATTTCGAAGTAAATATGTAGCGTATTGACATAATGATTGCAAATATTTTTATATTTTGTACCATTTAAGCCCAAAATCTACTGTTTATGCATATTTATACTAAAGTCATTACGCTCTTTTTTTCTATTATTCTATTAATAAGTTGTAAAGAAGGAGCATCAACAGCACCTGAAAATAAAGCTTTATTAGCTGAAACCAATACTTTAAATGGTTCTGAAAAATTCAACCCTAATGATTTCATAGGTTTATGGCAATCTGAAAACGGTGAAGATGCAATTCGAATAGAAAAAAACGATGCTAATTTTCTATTGATTTGGAAATCAAAAGCAGACAATTACGAACCGCATTTCATAAATTGCTCTGTAAAAGAAAATCAATTAGTTGGTGATTACTACGGACATAAAGGCAATTTGAAAATTGCACTTCGAAAGAAAAAATTGCTTTTCACAATCAATCCTTTTGCTGAATTCGCTCCTATTGTCAATCAAAAATTTACTTTGGTTACTACTACAAACAATTATGTAAAACCAAACGAAGTGGAATTATTTTCCTTTAGAACTTTTGAAGGTAAAAAATTAAGCATTTGTAAAGATACTTTAGATACATATTTGATTTACAGATACGGTACCGAAGAAAAAGTTGAATTAGAATTTCCTAAAGACAAATCTAAAAGTTGGGATCATTTTATGTACAACTATTATTTAAGAGGTGGTGGTATTCAAAATGAAGGGATGGATGAAAACAATTTGTCTTTTACAATTGGAAAATACGAATACCGAATTTACAATAACTATTATTCTAGAGGGGAATTATATGAAGCAGGAATTGTTGTTTTTGATACCGAAAATTATGTAGAAAAAACGTTTAATGGCGAAATAGCTTCTAAAAAAGGTTCTTTGGTTAGTCTAAGAAGATACGATAAACTTCAAGAAAATGAAGGTAAGAAAAGACCAAGATTAACGGCAGATAATTTAGGTTCCTATTTATTATTAACTGAAAACATAGGGGATTTATCTATTGGAATGACAAAAAGCGATGTGCTAAAGTTTTTAGGTGAACCCGATAAGAAAATAGACGATGGTAGAAATGAACATTTAGGAGAACATTTTTATTATTTTGAATACAAAAAACTGAACATATTTATTGCTTTTAACGATCGTGACTTTCAAAAAAAAGGAAAAAATTTTAGAGTTTGTAACATTAACTTATATGGAAATTCTAAATTGAAAACTAAAAACAACATTACTATTGGTTCAACCGTTGAACAAGTTAAGAAAGCATATCAATGGGAAATGGGCATTGGAAATACAGCTTATGAAGAACATGGTTGGGACGATCCAAGCTTAAAATTTATTCACTTGGGAGACATCGAAGGATTAAACTTTATTTTTAAAAACGATAAAGTCATTAAAATAGAATTGGGCACTTTTCAATGGAATTAAACTTTAAATTATGAAACACCTACTTTGCATTATAGTATTTATTTTTAGTTTAGCAACTTTTGGTCAAACGCAATCAGAAATGAATCAGGAAGCGTTTGCACATTACAAAGAAAAAGACGCTGAATTGAATTTGGTGTACAACAAAATATTAAAGGAATACAGTAAGGATAAAGACTTTATTGTGAATCTAAAAAAAGCGCAAAACATTTGGATTCAATTTCGCGATGCCGAATTAGCTATGCGTTTTCCAAAAGAAGACAAATTATTTCATTACGGTAGTGTTTATCCAATGTGTAGAAGTTATATATTGGCAGAAATGACCGAACAACGTACCAACAAATTAAAAGTTTGGTTGGATGGGATTGAAGAAGGAGAAGTATGTTTAGGTAGTATTAAAATGAAGGAATAACTCTATAATCTTCATTATTTCCCTTTCAATAAATTAATACTTACGGTTGCATAATCTGTATTCGGGAATTTCTTAAAATATAAAGGATCTGGAAACAAACCAGCTTCGGCAGCTATTTTATGCAATACATCAATCTCTACAATAAATTGATCTGAAAACCCATGTGTAGCATCATAAGCAGTTGCTGCTGTATTTCCAATATTTTTTGCTGTTAATTGTGGTGCAATGGTATGCAATTCTATTATTAACAATCCAAATTTATGTACATAAGGCGCCCAGTTGGTTAAATGTTCTAATAAGTTATCTTCAACTGCATTGTTGGATATATATGCTCCTCTATGTGCAAAAGCTCCTGTTGAACTGCTTATTCTACCTAGCGTGTTTTTTTTAGGTTCTTGCCAAATACGATTATGATCTAAAAAGGTTCTTACGTTTAATAAATCTTTTAAATCTATATTATAATTTTCGTTTAAATCTTGTGCCAATAAATCAGGACGACCAATGTCTCCCCAAATTACTTTTGCCCAAATATCTGCTTTAATTAAATTAGCTCTTGTAACTTTTAAAGCCGCTTGGTTATAATCGGCCCCTACTAAAAATAATGGGTATTCTTCGAGCATCTTACCCCTTTTGGTTTGACGTTCTATTACCTCAAAAATATGTTGTAAAAAAGCACCATTACCACAACCCATGTCTAAAATACCTTTAGGCTGTTCAGTAATAGGTTTATTGAACAATTCAATAATGATTTCGTCAATTACTTTAAAATAGGTTGTATGTGCTCCTCCACTTCCCCAAACGTTCATTTCTCTGTTTACATGAATTTCATCTTCGTTTTGAGCAATATCTCGTAAAGCAGTTGCATCACCAAAAAGTAATTTATCTATATGCTTAAACATTGGCAAATACGAAACGGTAACGCCATAAGCAGTAGCTCTTTTGGCAAAAAACAAACCTTTATCTGTAAACTGATAATTGTTGTTTTTCTTGGTAAACCATTCTAAGTGTACAAAAAAGTCGAGTATAATTTTAAACGCTTCGGGTTGTTTATGAAATTCTTCTGCACTAAAAGAAGTTTCCATAAAGTAATTATGAAACATTCCTGTCATTCCTAGACTCACAACCGCAGGAGCAACCAAATAACCTTCAATATGTTTTAGTATTTGAAGTTGCATTTTCTTTTCATCTTTATTATTTGAAAAGGAAATATTAAAATTGTTTTTATATTTTTTAAATACATTTTCTAGTTTTTCGATAGAAGTCGCATTTATTTCTACAGAAGTAAATAAATCTGTTGTTGTCAATAATTCTACAACATCTTCATATAATGGAAAAAGCGAAAAAGCGTAAGCGCTTTTAGCATTTGTTTTTACAGTAATTATATTTGAAATAGTATTTACCTCATACTCAATAAAACCTTGGGAAGCCAAATTTCTTAAGGCTACATTTAAATATCCATCGTTAGCTTTAGTTAACGCTACAAGTTCTACTAAAGTGATTTCTTTTTTAAGTAATAGTATATCTAAAACCTTTTTTTTATGCAAACAAAAGGCAACTGGTGCAATAGTTAAACCGTCTAAATGTCTAAATATAAGTTGTCTTAATTCTTTTTTATCGTTTATCATAAAAATCTAGTTTTACCAAAAATAAGAAAAATTAGAAAGGTTAAGGAACTGTTTAAGGAATTTATTAGTATTAACTCGTAGGATGTAATTAGTTTTTGATGACAATTTTTCGTCAATTCGAGTGATTTTCGTCAGAAAATCGTATCGAGAACAAGAAAAATTTCATTAAAAACGATTCTCGATACATTTTTTGTTCCGTTTTACTGCACAAAAAACACTCGAATTGACGTTTTTAATAATTACACCCTACAAGTTAATATTAATCACTTAAGAATTCTCCATCAACATAAAACCATTTTTCGTTTTCTTGTTTAAAAGTCGAATGTTCATGATGTACTTGCGCTTCTAACTTTTCATCTAAATAATATGCCTTAAACTCTACTCTATTTTCATGAGCAGTAATTACTTCTAACTTTATCCAAGTATTGCTTTTTGACCATTGTAAAATTTCTGAAACGGAATAATACTTTCGTTGAGAAACATGTGTAGTTGCCATTAAGTAATTGGCATTTTGAATAACGTATGCCGAATATCTCGAACGCATGAGTTCTTCTGGCTTTTCAGGAAATTGTATTCCTTCAATAAATGGCTTGCAACAACTTTCAAATGGCTTATCAGAACAACAATAACAATTTTTCATTATTCAGAAGCGTTTAGTTTATTTTGTAGATGTTCTGCTAATAATTGATACTTACTTAATTCCACTAAAATCTCATCATCGGAAGTTGAATCTAAATAAACATCTATAGTATTATTTACTTTTTCCAATTTTAAACTGGCCGTTTTCAATTCTTTATTTGCCATAGCGTCAATGACTTCTTGAATAGCGGAATGTAGATTTGTAAGTGCTGCTTTATCTGGCATAATCTTGTTTTATTTTTATAAAAGTATCGTCGGTATTTATCAATTGGTCAACTGTAGTTTTTCGTAAAGTTAAAATATCATCGTAGTCCAAATATTTTGCCCAACTTTCGGTTTGTAAAACTTCTTTA
>JBEDTP010000191.1:0-24788 GCA_040119075.1 Flavobacterium sp. | reverse complement strand
TTTCGATAATAAATTCTGTCGCTCTTACAAAATCATATTCGTGAATCCAACTTACAAATTGATTACCGTTTCCTTGTTTTCCGCCCAAACCAAATTGCGCTAATCGCTTTAATGGAATAAATGCGCCTCCATTTTTACCTAAAACAATTGAAGTTCTTAGTGCTGTTTTTAGAGTGTTTTTTGTTGGGACTTCAAAAAAAGTTTGTTCCCAAGCTTTGGCAACATTCATCGAAAAATCATCGCCAATTTCGCCACTTTCTTCTCTCATTTGCTGGTCTTCCGAATGTCTGTATATTGTTGCAGTTGATGAATTCAACCAGTGTTTAGGTGGATTAGTACAACTTAAAACTGCTAGGTTAAGAATTGCTGTGCTGTCAATACGCGATGCTAGAATTTCTTGTCTATTCTTTTCGGTATAGCGACAATCTACAGATTTTCCTGCAAGATTTATTAAAGCATCAGCATTTTCTAATTCGGTTTCCCAACCAGTTAATGTTTTTGCATCCCAATGCACGTATTTAATATTGTCTTTTGATTTTGATTTTCCTCTAGTAAGAATTACAATTTCTTCAAATTTATTTTTAAAATGGTTTACTAAAACCTGCCCTAAAAATCCTGTTCCTGCTGCTATGATTATTTTGCTCATTTTTAAAATATTAAAATTATTATTAATGCTAACAACCGATATAAAATCCATGTTATTGTTAAATATTTTGGTAAATTAAGGATATTTGTTCTTCTGTTATGTTCTAAAATCATTAAGCTAACGGTTATTCCAAACCATGCTAAGATTATGAATTTATTTATAATTATAAATTGATTTAATAATAATATAGGTAATAAAAGTAAACTTCCCATTACCGAAACAGTAACTAAATTTCCAATGTAGTTAAGTTGTTCTTGTTTATTGATTTTTTGAATAAACACATATTGAAATACTATTTGCCCAGTTGCTAAAAGTATTTCTCTGCTAAAACTTGCTTCTGGTAAAAGTGTAATTAATTTTGCATATTTATATAATACAACTGTGGTAAAAAGTGTTGCGAGAATGATATAGAAAATTCTATACTTTACATTAAAGCTTGGAATGCATTGAATACTAGTTTTATTAGTGTTTTTATTTGGAGCAATTACTTTTCTATTATATGAAATAAATTTATATAGTTTTTTAAGAATATAATTGATAGGTTTCCAATTACCGACTCTTTCCATCCAAGGAAAGGAGTTTCCAATTACTTTTAACAAACTATCCATTCCGTAAAACACTTTCTTGTTTTTATTGTCAACCAAAGCGATTTCGTTTTTAGCTCGTTCTAAATCAATATAGTTTTCTTCTTCATTTGTTATTGCTATAAAAGGTTTTCTACCTTGATTATCTAACATTTTTGCTTTTATGAAACCTGAAGTATAAAGATTACAAACTGGACAATCTTCATCATAAAGTAAAGTGTGGTTATTTAGTGTTTTCATTTTTTAAAGAATAAATTAATATTGATAAGTATATACAAAGTGATGGAGGTAGAATCCAAATCCATTCTTTACCTATGCCTAAAAACAGCAACAAGAAAAATACGCTTACAAGAATAAAATAGATTTTTATAGGAATGCTTTTCGGGAATTCATACCAATAGAAAATACCTGCAATTAATTGAAGGAATCCTGTAGCCATTGTTGAGACTAATGATAAAATAAAATATTCTTCAGAGATAAAACCAATCATTGCAATTACTAATGGGATTGTTAAGGCTACAGTATTTAATATTTTTAAAAACTTCATAATTTTATTTATTTTTAAACTTTCAGAAAAAATTGAAAGTTTTGATTAAATTTTTTTATTTCTTCATAATTTTTACAACCAGTTTTGCTAGCCAATTGTCTTTGTATTCTGTAATTTTATCTAAAACATTATCTGCTTTCAATACAAAGTCGTAAAGCTTTGTAGTTTGATCAATAAAATGTTTTTCTTCTTCTGTTTTATTAGCTTCAATTGATGAAACTTCTTTTAAAACTTTCAAGGCTGGTTTAATTTCTCTTTTGCTTCTTTCTCTGGAAATTTTTACGGCTAATTCGTCTAAATCTTTTTCAGCAGTAAAAAACTCTCTTCGTTCCCCTGCTTTGTATTCTTTATAAACAATTCCCCAATCCATTAAAGCACGAATGTTCATAGAAGCATTTCCACGAGAAATTTGTAATTCTTCCATTATGTCTTCCATAGAAATAGCTTCGTTGCTAATCATTAACAAAGCATGTATTTGTGCCATGGTTTTGTTAATTCCCCATTGCGAACCTAACGCTCCCCATGTTTGTACGAATTTATTTTTTGCTACTTTGAATTCCATGAGACAAATGTACAACAAAGTTTTTAAAGTTTCAAAAAAAAATGAAAGTTTATTTTGAGTTACTGTCATTGCGAGGAACGAAGCAATCTAAATAATCATAATGTCTTCAATGGAAGTAAATAAATCTAACCAATTTGGATTATTTTTTTCAATAAGTTCTAACTTCTTTCCCCTTGAGCCCGCTTTTAATTGTTTTTCTCTTGCAATTGCATCACCGATCATTTGAAATTGTTCATAATAAACTAATTTATTCAGATTATAACGAGTTGAAAAAGAGTTTTAATAACGCTTTTCTTTGTGTTCCAAAATTCTTTTTGGTAAATTAGAAGTTACACCAATATATAATGTAGTGTTGGAAAAATTAGTTATAATATAAACAAATCCAGGTTTCATATTTAGATTGCTTCGTTCCTCGCAATGACTATAACAACCCAGCTCTTTTCAACAAAGCCTCTGGTTTTGGTTCTTGACCTCTAAATTTTTTATACAACTCCATTGGTAATTCAGTTCCACCTTTAGAAAGTACATTTTCTTTGAACTTTGTTGCAACGTCCTTATTGAAAATGCCGCATTCTTGGAAATAAGCAAATGCATCTGCATCTAAAACTTCTGCCCATTTATAACTGTAATAGCCAGAAGAATATCCGCCTTGGAAAATATGTGAGAATGAAACGCTCATGCAATTTTCGGCAACATCCGGATATAGTTTTGTGTTTTCAAAAGCAGCTTCTTCAAATTCTTTTACGTTTGTAATATCTTTTGGGTCATTGCTATGGAAAGCCATATCCAATAAACCAAAACTTATTTGACGCATTGTTGCAATTCCTTCTAAGAAACTTGCGCTCTCCTTTATTTTTTCTACGTATTCTTGTGGAATAATTTCACCTGTTTGGTAATGTTTTGCAAACAAAGCCAATGCTTCTGGTTCATAACAAAAGTTTTCCATAAACTGACTTGGTAATTCTACAAAATCCCAAAATACTGATGTCCCAGATAAACTCGGATAGGTTGTATTGGCTAACATCCCATGTAAACCATGTCCAAATTCGTGAAATAAAGTAGTTACTTCATTAAAGGTTAGGAGCGAAGGTTTGCTTTCTGTAGGTGGAGTAAAATTACACACGTTTGAAATATGTGGTCTTTCGTTTACACCGTTTTTAATAAATTGAGGTTTAAACGAAGTCATCCAAGCTCCATTTCTTTTTCCTTTTCTTGGGAAAAAGTCGGTATAGAATAATGAGACAAGTTTTCCTTCAAAATCTAAAACTTCAAAAGTTTGAACATCATCATGATATTTGTCAATATCAAAAACTTCCTTAAATGTAATGCCAAATAATTTTTCAGCAATTGTAAATGCCCCGTTTAAAACATTTTCTAATTTGAAATAAGGTTTTAATTTTTCATCATCTAAGCTGAATAACTTTTGTTTTAGCTTTTCCGAATAATAAGCGCCATCCCATTTTTCTAAAACTTCAATTCCGTCTAATTCTTTCGCGAAAGCAGTTAATTCTGCAAATTCTCTTTCAGCTGCAGGTTTAGCTTTTTTTAATAAATCATTTAAAAACGACTTTACTTTATCAGGATTTTGAGCCATTCTTTCTTCTAAAACAAAATGAGCATGTGTTTTATATCCTAATAAATTTGCTCTTTCATGACGAAGATTGGCAATTTTTAAAACGTTTTCTTGATTGTCAAATTCATTGTTTTGAAAGGCTTTTTTTCCAGCAGCAATTGCTAATTCTTTTCTTAACTCACGATTATCTGCATACGTCATAAAAGGAATATAGCTTGGATAATCTAAAGTAAAAACCCAACCTTCAAGCCCTTTGCTTTTTGCTAAAGTTCTTGCTGCTTCAATTGTTCCTTCTGGTAAACCACTCAAATCCGATTCATTGGTTAAGTGAAGTTGGTAACTATTAGTTTCAGCGAGTACATTTTCGCCAAAAGTAAGTTTCAATTTAGCTAAATCTTTGTCAATTTCACGAAGATGTGTTTTTTTGTCTTCAGAAAGTAAAGCTCCGTTTCGAGCAAAACCTTTGAATTTTTTATCTAATAGTGTAGCTTGTTCTGTGGTTAAAGATAAATTCTCTTTTTGATCATAAACCGACTTTACTCTTTTAAACAAATCTTCATTTAATGTAATATCATTACTAAAAGCAGTAAGTAAGGGAGAAACTTCTTGAGCAATTTTTTGCATTTCTTCTGAAGTTTCTGCCGAATTTAAATTAAAGAAAATACTTGATAAACGGTCTAAATTTTCACCTGCAAAATCAAGTGCCTCTATAGTGTTCTCAAAAGTTGGTTTTTCTGTATTTGTAATTACAGCATCTATTTCTGCTTTAGCTTTTGCAATGCAAGTTTCAAAAGCAGTTTTGTATTCTGAAAGATTAATCTTACTAAATGGCGCAGAATTGTGTTTTGTATTAAATTTTTCTAAAAAAATAGTCATAATATTTTGTAATTATCGATAAAGTGTATATTTTTGTCGACGAAATGATGATGAAAGAGACCTTTTTGTCCCAAACAAGAATTTTTTTTATAGTTGTCACTTAAATGTGAATAGATTTTCAGAAGCTCCAGGGATGGAGCTTCATTTTTTTATAAACTTTCCGAAGCTTTAATCACAGCTTCTTTTAATCCTTGTTTGTAAAGAACAATTTTATCCAACACACATTTGTCATGACTTCCAATAATTTGAGCGGCTAATATACCAGCGTTTTTAGCTCCGTTTAACGCAACAGTTGCAACAGGAACTCCGCCCGGCATTTGTAAAATTGAAAGCACAGAATCCCATCCATCAATAGAATTACTTGATTTTACAGGAACTCCAATTACTGGTAAAGGCGACATAGATGCAACCATTCCTGGTAAATGCGCAGCACCGCCAGCGCCAGCAATTACAACTGAAATCCCTCTTGTGTGTGCATTTTGACTAAAGTCAAATAATTTTTCAGGCGTTCTGTGTGCAGAAACAATATCTACTTCTACCTCAATATCAAATCCCTTTAATATATCTATGGCGTCTTTCATGACTGGCATGTCTGAAATACTTCCCATTATTACGGCTATTTTACTCATTTTATATTTTTTTTGTTTGTTGTTTCTTCTTTAAAATTTATAAATTCTTTAAAACTTTTTGAGAATTGAAAGTGATATATGGCAAATGAATACACTATTGTCATTACAATAAGTGGTATTTTCATTATCAATGGAGCTATGGAATTAAAGATACTATAGATGGCTACAGTTGTTGCTAAAACAAATAATATAATAGCGAGGTTTTTAGCCCAATATTTTCCAATATATATTAAGTATAAAAGCCCAACAGTAAGACTAAATCTAATTATTTGTTGGGCTAATTTTGTTGTGTCAATTTCAGGCCTTATTGAATGATAAAAATATATTGTATGTATTGAAACTAATAAAATACTAATAGAAATCAGGATTGTTCTTTTTTTTCCAATTTTAGCTAATTCATTCATTCTTTAATTGTTTTCAAATTGAAATCACTCTTATCGTATTCTTAACTACTTCTGCTACTTTTCTGGCTTCTTCCATATTAGGGTCTACAATCGTAACATGTCCCATTTTTCTAAACGGACGTGTTTCTCTTTTTCCGTAAATATGTGGAGTAACTCCATCTATGGCTATTATTTTTTCTATGTTTTCGTAGACTACTTGTCCAGTAAATCCTTCTTCTCCAACCAAATTTACCATTATTCCTGCAACTTTACTACTTGTGTTTCCTAAAGGTAATCCTAAAATAGAACGTAAATGATTTTCAAATTGCGAAGTATAACTTGCTTCAATAGAATAATGTCCAGAATTATGTGGTCTTGGAGCTACTTCATTTACTAATATTTCATCTGCTTCCGTTTGAAACATTTCAACAGCTAATAAACCTACATGATTAAATGCTTCCGAAACTTTTAAAGCAATTTCTTGTGCTTTCAATGCAACTGAATCTTCAATTCTTGCAGGACAAATTACATATTCTACTTGGTTAGCTTCCGGATGAAATTCCATTTCTACAACAGGATATGTTTTCACTTCTCCATTTGTAGAACGAGAAACAATAACCGCTAACTCATTTTTAAAAGGAACCAATTCTTCAGCAATACATTCAACATCTGGAAGCTTTACTAAATCTAAAGCAGAACGACAAATTTTTACGCCATTTCCATCATAGCCAAATTGTGCGCTTT
This sequence comes from Flavobacterium sp., assembly GCA_040119075.1. GTDB lineage: Bacteria > Bacteroidota > Bacteroidia > Flavobacteriales > Flavobacteriaceae > Flavobacterium. The sequence goes on along the minus strand of JBEDTP010000191.1, from coordinate 18,244 downwards.
TCCATACAAAGGGAAAATCTAAATCATCTTTTGCTAAACCATCTCTTAAATCATCTAAACCTACAAAGCGTAAATGTTTAGAGGTTGGAATACCATTGGCTACATAATAATCTTTTTGCTTTCCTTTATTTTGAATTAAGCGCAACGTTTTTGGTGATGGAAAAACAGGTAATCCTTCTTCTTCAAGCTTATCTAAAGCGTCTAAATTTACATTTTCAATTTCAATTGTAAGCACATTTACCATTTTGCCAAATTGATAAACAGTATCATAATCCATTAAACTTCCTTTGTAAAAAGCGTTGCAACCAAAACGTGACGGCGCTTCTTCGCTTGGGTCTAATACTAAAGTTTGAATGTCAAATTTTCTAGTTTCGGTTAAAAGCATTTTGCCTAATTGGCCTCCGCCTAAAATTCCTAATTTAAAATCAGAAGAAAAATAATTCATTTCGTTGTAGTTGTTTTTATCGAACTCATCTTAAAAACTGAACTCGAGTAGTTGTGTTGTTGTTTTGTGTTGCAAAGATACTTAAGCAATTATGAATTAACAATTGATAATTAACAATTTGTATCATTTTAATTTTTTTAAAATTTCTTTTGTACAAGCTTTGTAACCAGCTGATTGATTTGGATAATCCGTTGTTATAATTTGTTTTAAATCGGGAATAATCCAATTATTTCTTTGACTTAATTTATATAGCGTCTTCATTGCATAGGCTTTTACAGCAACTTTTTCATCATTAATTAACCAATCAAAACAGTTTTCAATAATGGATTGTTCTTGTTCTTTAGTCAATTGAATTTTCTTACTATTTACTAAAAACATACAAATTCTTGAAACAGGTCTTTTTGAATTGTCATTTTTATAAGTTGGAATATGTGTGCAGAATTCATCAATAAATGGTTCAAAATAACTACAATCTTTCTCGCAAATTAATTCTAGAGCCCAAAAAGCTTTATGGTGGTTTTTATCAGCAACAGTAAAAGCAATTTTAGTCAGTTCACTCATGTGTTCGGGATGGTTTAAAACAAAAGCTTTATTGCCTTCTCTAAAACTTTTAGCTGCTTTTCCCTGTGTTATTCTAGTGTAGAATGATGTATTCATAAAATCAAAAATACAAATAAAACTAAAAACAAATTACAACTAACTAACTACTAATTACTATCTTTGCCCCTTATTTTAATTTTTTAATCATGATTCAGCTACACGACAAGAAATTTGAAGCTTTTATTCAAGCTAAAGAATTAGATTTTGCTATTCAAAACATGGTAAAGCAAATTGCAGCTGATTTTAGTAATGAAACTCCTGTTTTTATTGGTGTTTTAAACGGTTCTTTCATGGTAATGGCCGACTTAATGAAGCATTATGAACATCCTTGTGAAGTGAATTTTGTAAAATTAGCTTCTTATGAAGGAACTCAATCTACTAATAACGTAAAACAACTTATCGGATTAAATGAAAGTTTAGAAGGAAGATCGGTTATAGTTGTTGAAGATATTGTAGATACAGGAAACACAATTGAAGAATTAAAAAATATTTTTAAAGAACAGAAAGTAAAGCATTTTAAAATTGCTACTTTATTCTTTAAGCCAGAAGCTTATAAGAAAGACATTAAATTAGATTATATAGGAATTAGAATCCCTAATAAGTTTATTGTTGGATATGGATTGGATTATGATGGATTAGGCCGAAATTTAAAACACGTTTACCAATTAGCTACTAATACAAACACACACAACAACATGATTAACATCGTTTTATTTGGAAAGCCAGGTGCTGGAAAAGGAACACAAGCTGAATTCTTGAAGCAAAGATATAATTTAACGCATCTTTCTACTGGAGATATCTTTAGATATAATATGAAAAACGATACCGATTTAGGGAAATTGGCAAAATCATATATTGAAAAAGGAGATTTAGTTCCAGATGAAGTAACTATTAAAATGTTGCAAGATGAAGTGGAGAAAAATCTCGACTCTAAAGGATTTCTATTTGACGGTTTTCCAAGAACAATTGCGCAAGCAAATGCTTTAGATGCGTTTTTAAAAACAAAAGACTGGAATGTAACAGCAACAGTAGCTTTGGAAGCTGATGATGAGATTTTAGTGCAACGTTTATTAGAAAGAGGTAAAACTTCTGGAAGAGCTGACGATCAAGATGTTGAAAAAATTAGAAATAGATACCAAGAATACAATGAGAAAACTGCTCCTTTAATGGATTATTATGCAGCGCAAAACAAATTTCATGCGGTAAACGGTATTGGTTCTATTGAAGAAATTACAGAAAGATTAAGTAAAGTAATAGATAATTTATAGAAATTTTGAAAATTAATTCAAGATTTTAAACGAGAAATAATGACAGAGGGCAATTTTGTAGACTACGTAAAAATATATGTTGCTTCCGGTAAAGGAGGTAAGGGTTCTACGCATTTACATAGAGAAAAATTTATTGAAAAAGGTGGGCCAGATGGTGGTGATGGAGGTCGAGGTGGACATGTTTATGTAAAAGGAAACAAGAATCTTTGGACATTATTTCACTTAAAATTTGTTAGACATTTAAAAGGTAGTCACGGTGGTGATGGAGGAAGCTCTAGAAGTACTGGGCATGATGGAGAAGATAAATATTTAGAAGTGCCACTAGGAACTGTAATAAAAGACAAAGAAACTGGAGAAGTTTTATTTGAAATTACAGAACATGACGAAACTAAAATTTTAGCAAGAGGAGGAAAAGGTGGTTTAGGAAACTGGCATTTTAGAAGCTCAACAAACCAAACACCGCGTTATTCTCAACCGGGAATGCCATCTGAGGAATTAGATGTTATTCTAGAATTGAAAGTATTGGCAGATGTTGGTTTAGTAGGTTTTCCAAACGCAGGAAAATCAACTTTATTATCTGTTTTAACTTCTGCTAAACCAAAAATTGCAGATTATCCATTTACAACACTAAAGCCTAATTTAGGAATTGTTGCCTATAGAGATTTTCAATCGTTTGTAATTGCAGATATACCTGGAATTATTGAAGGTGCAGCAGAAGGAAAAGGTCTTGGTCACTACTTTTTACGTCATATTGAACGTAATTCAACTTTGTTGTTTTTAGTTCCTGCTGATGCAGAAGATATTAAGAAAGAATATGAAATTCTATTAGATGAATTACGTAGATACAATCCAGAAATGTTAGATAAAGACAGACTTTTAGTTGTTTCTAAATCAGATATGTTAGATGAAGAGCTTCAATCAGAAATGAAAGCTATTTTAGATAAAGAACTAAAAGGAGTTCCTTATATGTTTATTTCTTCGGTAGCGCAACAAGGTTTAGTAGAATTAAAAGACAAACTTTGGCAAATGTTAAACGTATAGTTTTAAAATATAATTCATAAAAAAACCGACTAAAACATTGTTAGTCGGTTTTTTTTATGATTTAGTGATGTGTTATTCCGCAGCTTCTGCTTCGACAGGAGTTTCTTCACTAGCAGGAGTTTCTAAAAGATTTTCAGTAGCTTTGTTCTTTTCTGCTTTATTTTCACAAAAATCACATAAGTCAGTAATATTTTTTAGTTCTCTTGCTTGAGCAACAGTTCCTTGGAAAATTTCTGTTGTTGCCTTTTTATTTATAGTATGGCACTCTTGAAATAAGTGAAAACTTTTACCCGATTTTGTCCAAAACACATGATTAACACCGTTGTTTAATCCTTCAACTTGTGCTGTTTGTTCAGTATATTGTTCTACTGATGGTGGATTAAAATCAGTACCTGCAATTCCTGCAATAACTAACGCTACTCCAGCAATTCCTCCAATAATTCCTTTTTGTTTTCCGTCAAGATTTTTACTTGTAAGCACAAAAATTACTAACGGTAAAAAAGCTATTACTGCAACAACTAGTCCTAGTTGACTCTGCATAAAAAACATAAATTTGTTCTTCTCAGACGCTGGATCTAATCTGTTCGATTTTTTCCATAAATATGAACCAAGTATTGCAAAAGCCAAATCTACAACGATTAATGCAATCATCCATGTCATGAAGTTTTCAGGTTGTGGTTGTTTGAATAAAAAAGTTATTGCCCAAATTTGAGCACCAATTGCCCCAAGCCATGATAATGCTGCAAACATTCTTAATTGAGTAGCTTTCCCTTTACTTTCTTCAGTAGGAACAAAAGTTCTTGATTGAGTTGATTGTTCATCAGCTCCATCGATTTTTGTAATTTTTTTATCGCTCATGGGTTGTTTTTTTAATAATTTATCGTGTTTAAAATTTCAATAGTTTGATAAAAATAAATAAAAAAACCAGTAATTTTTGATTTAAGTGATTATTTTTGAATCAAATTTTACACTTTGAAATATTTCATCTTATTATTCTTTATTTCTTTTAGTCTTTTTTCTCAATCTAATTTTGAAAAAGGAGAGAAACTGTATTTAGAAAATAAACTAGATAACGCAAAGGAAATTTTCGAAAACGAATCCAAAAATTCAAGTTATTACTATAAAGCGATAGAGTATTTAGGCGATATTGCTTGTCAAAGTAAAAAATGGGAAAAAGGGGTTGAGTATTACGAAATGTTAAAAAACAAGTTTCCAAAAGACGCCAATTATCATTATAAATTCGGTGGAGCATTAGGAATGAAGGCTAAAGAAAGCAGTAAATTTATTGCTTTAGGAATGATTGATGATGTAGAAAACGCGTTTTTAACAGCAGCCAAATTAGATACCAAGCATATTGATTCTCGATGGGCTTTGGTGATTTTTTATGTCGAAATTCCTGCAATAATTGGAGGAAGTGAAACAAAGGCGCAAGTGTATGCTAAAGAATTAATGCAGCTTTCTAAAGTAGATGGATATTTGTCAAAAGGCTACATTGATGTATATTTTAAACGATATAAAAATGCCGAAAAGAATTATTTGAACGCGCATAGAATAGGTAATTCACAAACTACATTTGAAAAACTGTATGACTTGTATTTGAACAAATTAAAAGATAAATCAAAAGCAGAAAAGCTGAAAAAAGAATTTAATAAAAACTAAGTTTAATTGTTGATTTGTTTATTCGTTTAAACAATTTAACTGTTTTACAATTCAACTAAACAAATGAGAACACATTTCATAGCCATTGGTGGAGCAGCAATGCACAATTTAGCATTAGCATTACATAATAAAGGATACAAAGTTACTGGGAGTGATGATGCTATTTTTGAACCATCAAAATCTCGTTTAGAGAAAAAAGGCTTGTTGCCAATTGAAATGGGTTGGTTTCCAGAGAAAATAACTGCCGATATTGATGCAATTATTCTTGGAATGCATGCAAAAGCAGATAATCCTGAATTACTAAAAGCACAAGAATTAGGATTGAAAATATATTCTTATCCTGAATTTTTATACGAACAATCTAAAGATAAAACCAGAGTGGTTATTGGTGGTTCTCACGGGAAAACTACTATTACTTCAATGATTTTACATGTAATGCATTACCATAACGTTGACGTGGATTATATGGTTGGTGCACAACTTGAAGGTTTTGACACCATGGTACATCTTACAGAAGAAAATGATTTTATTGTTTTAGAAGGAGATGAATATTTATCTTCACCAATGGATCTTCGTCCAAAATTTCACTTATATCAACCTAATATTGCTTTGCTTTCAGGGATCGCTTGGGATCATATTAATGTTTTTCCAACGTTTGATAATTATGTTGAACAATTTAGAATTTTTACCAATCAAATTACAAAAGGCGGAATTTTAGTTTATAATGAAGAAGACGCAACTGTAAAACAAGTTGCTGAAGAAACTGAAAATCAAATTAGAAGAATTCCATATTCAACTCCAGATTATTTGGTTGAAAACGGAGTTACATTATTAGAAACTCCCGACGGACCAATGCCTATTGAAGTTTTTGGAGCGCATAACCTAAATAATTTAGCAGGAGCCAAATGGATTTGCCAAAACATGGGAATTGATGAAGCTGATTTTTATGAAGCGATTGCAACTTTTAAAGGTGCAAGCAAGCGATTAGAAAAAATTGCAGAAGGAAATGGAAAAGTGGCTTATAAAGATTTCGCACATTCGCCAAGTAAAGTTGCTGCAACTACAAAAGCAGTTAAAAACCAATATCCAGATAGAAAATTAATTGCTTGTTTAGAATTACACACATATTCTAGTTTAAATGCTGAATTTTTAAAAGAATATGAAGGCGCTTTAGAGTCGGCAGACGTTGCTGTTGTTTTTTATTCGCCAGATGCTGTGAAAATTAAGCAATTAGAAGAAGTTACCTACGACCAAATTGCACAATCTTTTAAAAGAGATGATTTAATTATTTATACCAATCCAACAGAGTTTAAAGATTTCCTGTTTAGTCAAAATTTTGATAATTCTGCCTTACTTTTAATGAGTTCTGGTAATTATGGAGGATTGAATTTTGATGAGGTTAAAGCTTTGATCGAGTAGTGTCATTGCGAGGCACGAAGCAATCTAAACAGCATTTATAAAACCAGATTTTGTTTACATAATTACAAATTACACGAATACAACTTTGTACATTGGTGTAACATCTAATTTACCTAATCGAATTTTGGAGCATAAAGAGAAAAGATTTCAAAATTCTTTTTCTTCAAGATATAATTTGAAGAAACTTGTTTATTATGAACAGTTTCAAATGATTGGCGATGCGATTGGAAGAGAAAAACAGTTGAAAGCAGGCTCTAGAAATAAGAAATTGAATTAATTGAAAGTATCAATCCTGATTGAAAAGATTTATTTAAAGAGATAGAAGACATAATGATTTATTAGATTGCTTCGTGCCTCGCAATGACGTATGTGCTATTTCTCATACCTAAAATGCCCCACAATTTTCCAATTCAGTAAACAGTCTTCTAAAACTTGTCCGCTACCAATGTTGTGCACAATCATTGGTCTTTTACCGTCTTTAGATTTTACATGAGTAATAATTCCAATATGAGGAATTGCATCGCCCGTTAAAAGCCAAGACACAATCTCACCTGTTTTGTAATCATTTGGATTGTCTGTTATAGGCAATTTTTCTCCTTTTCTTTCAAAAAACACTTCCAAATTTGGAACTCTTCTATGATCAATGTTTTTATCGGTAGTTTTTAAACCCCATTTTTTCATGTTAGGATATAAGTTAAAATTAACTTTCATGTCTTCATGTACTTCTTTTTGTAAATCAACATCAAGTTTTCTGAAGGCACGAATAATAACATCTGTGCAAACACCTGTTTTTGCAGGAACATCTCCATTTGGATATTTTATTGCTACATAAGCTGGCGTGTAAACTATTTCGGGATCAATAATGGATAGTGCTGCGTTTGAAAGTTTTTGATAAAAGTCAGTTGGGTTTTGAATTGAGGTAATTTCTCGCTCTATTTCTATAACATTATTAGCAATTGTTTTTTTTGTTGAAATATCTGATTGTTCTTTTTGACAGCATAATAATAGTGTGAAAAAGAGGAAGTTAAAATGCATTTTCATATGGTGTTTCTTTCCTAAACGTATTTTTCAACACATTTATTTTGAACGTATTAAAAAAAGAATTTACTTTGTTTTTATAAACGCCAAAATAAATTTTATGTACACGCCAATTAATCAGTGGGCCGAGGATGATCGACCACGTGAAAAATTCCTGCTAAAAGGAAGAGTTTCTTTATCCGATTCAGAATTACTTGCTATTCTTATAGGTTCTGGATCTCGAAATGAAAGTGCAGTGCAACTTTGCCAACGCATTTTAGCCTCTACAAACAACAATCTAAATCTTCTTGGGAAACTTTCGGTACAACAATTAATTCAATTCAAAGGAATTGGAGAAGCCAAAGCAATTTCCATTGCAGCCGCTTTAGAATTAGGAAGAAGGCGTAGAGTAGAAGACGCAGTTGAATTAGCAAAAATTACTTCAAGTAAAGCTGTTTTCGAAATTATGCAACCTATTATTGGTGAATTGCCTCACGAGGAATTTTGGGTTTTATATCTTAATAATTCCAACAAAGTAATTTATAAATCTCAAATAAGTAAAGGAGGTTTAACCGGAACACTTGTCGACACTCGAGTTGTTTATAAAATGGCTTTAGAGCACAATGCTACTTCAATTATTTTATCGCACAATCATCCGTCTGGAAAATTACAAGCCAGCGATGCAGATGTTCAAATTACAAAAAAATTAAAAGAAGCTGGTAGGAGTTTAGATATTCAAATTCTTGATCATGTAATAATCACAGAACAAAGCTATTTTAGTTTTGCTGATGAAGGAATTTTTTAACATAAATATAAAGTGTAGTTTGTCATTCTGACGAAGGAAGAATCACATTAATTTTTATATTATGAGATTCCTCGTGCCTCGGAATGACAAATTGGGACGATTTATTTTTGACGAAATCCATTCAATATTTCAATGTGTTTAAAAACTTCAAAATAAAATATTTTAAAAGGAATTTTTTAGAAAAGTTTAAGAAATAATATCTTTTCAATTTCCTATATTGCAGCCTATTAAATAAAGAAAAGCCTCAAATGATTATAAGTGCCGAAAATATTACTTTTTCATACAGTAAAGAGCAGTCTTTTATTTTGCCTAATTTGTATTGTTCTGCAGGAAGTACAATCTTAATTACGGGTGATTCTGGAAAAGGGAAAACTACCTATTTGCATATTCTTGCAGGTTTATTAAAACCAACAACCGGAAAAATTCTTATTGATGGAACAGATATTGTTTTTCTAAAAGAAAAAGCAAACGATAAATTTAGAGGTCAAAATATAGGGTTGGTTTTTCAAAAATCACACTTTATTTCTGCTTTAACAGTTTTGGAAAATTTAGAGATGGCAAGCTGGTTAGCTAATGGAAATAAAAATACTACAAGAGCTAAAAAACTTTTAGTTGAATTAGATATTGAAAAGCAAGCACATAAATTACCAAGTCAATTAAGTATAGGTCAACAGCAACGTGTTTCTATTGCAAGAGCGTTAATGAATGAACCAAAAGTGCTTTTAGCAGATGAGCCTACGTCGAGTTTAGATGATAAGAATGCAGAAAAAGTAATTGAATTGCTGACCAATTTATCTGAAGAATATAAAGCTGCGCTTATTATTGTAACGCATGATAGTAGAATAAAAGAGAAATTTATTAACCAATTAACGTTAGTGTAAGATGATAACAAAATTAGCATGGCGTAACATTTGGTTTAAACCATTAAATACAGCATTAAGTATAATATTGTTAACTTCAAGTGTAGCAATTATTACAGTTTTAGTTTTACTTGAAAAACAATTTGAAGAAAAATTTACAAATAATATTGATGGAGTTGATTTGGTTCTGGGGGCACAAGGAAGTCCGTTGCAATTAATTCTTTCTTCTGTTTATCAAGTGGATGCTCCAACCGGAAACATAAGTTACGATTCTGCTAAGGTTTGGATGCAACATCCGTTTGTAAAAAAAGCAATTCCACTTGCATTTGGAGACAATTATCGAGGTTATAAAATATTAGGAACAACTTCAGATTATTTGCAAAAATATGAAGCGAAAATTACTCAAGGTAAAATATTCGAAAATAATTTTGAAGTAGTCATTGGTTCTGAAATTGCTCAAAAATTAAATTTAAAGTTGGGAGATGAATTCTTTGGTTCGCATGGTGATGCTGCCGAAGGAGAAGTTCATGATCAATACGCATATAAGGTTGTTGGAATAGCTGATCAAACCGGTAAAGTAGTAGATAATTTAATTTTATGTACTATTCCAAGTGTTTGGCAAATGCACGGCGATCATGGTAATGTAAATCCAGCGCATGGAGAAGAAGGGCATGTTCATGAAGATGGAGAAGAGCATCATGCTGAAGAATTTACTTTAGATAAAAAGGGAATGGATATTACGGCGGTTTTGTTGCAAATTAGAAATCCTATGGCAAAACTTACGTGGCAAAGATTAATTCCTCAAAACACAAAAATGCAAGCCGCTTCACCAGCATTAGAAATTAATCGATTATTTACTTTATTTGGGATAGGCATAGATGCACTTCGTTATTTAGCTTACGGAATTATGTTAATTTCTGGAATATCAATCTTTATTGCATTATTCAATACTTTAAAAGAAAGAAAAGATGAATTTGCTCTTTTACGTGTAAACGGTGCCAAAAGATTACAGCTTTTGAAATTGATAATGATAGAAAGTTTGTTGCTTTGTATTGTTGGATTTATCTTTGGTACGATTTTGGGAAGAGTAGCATTGATATTTATTTCAAACTCATCTGAAGAAGACTTTAAACTAAGTTTTAATCCATATGAATTCATTTGGGAGAAAGAAGGCATATTATTTTTATTAACAATATCAGTAGGTATAATTGCGGCGTTAATTCCCGCAATAAAAGCTTATAATTTAAACATATCAAAAACATTAGCAAATGCGTAATACATTAAAATTTACACTTGCATTATTAATTGCAGTTACATTATTTAGTTTTAATACGAAAGAAGAAAAACAAAATTTTCAAAAAGCAACAAGTTCTGTTTATGCAGATACTTTAACGTGGACGTTATTAGGAAAAATAGATTATTTAAAAAAACCAGACAAGTTATATGGTGAAGTAATGTTTCCTGTAATTAACCCTAAATTAAAGTCAATGCAAGGTAAGCCAATTGTAATTAGTGGTTTTATAATTCCTATTGACAATAAAAACTATGCTATAAGTAAAAATGTTTTTGCTGCTTGTTTTTTCTGTGGAAAATCAGGGCCAGAAACAATTATGGGGATTAAATTTAAAGGAGATTTACCTAAGTTAAAAACCGATCAATACGTTACTCTAAAAGGAACATTTCGTTATAATGATAATGACGTAGAAGATTGGATTTATCATGTGGAAAATGCTGTAATTACTGTTGGTAAATAATTTTCAATTGAAAACCTTTCAGCATAAAAAACATATATTTTTTGATTTAGATCACACGCTTTGGGATTTTGATAAAAATTCTGCATTTGCATTTGATGTTATTTTCAAGAAGCACAATTTAGAAGTTTCAGTAGTAGAGTTTCTTGAACATTACATTCCAAGAAATCACCATTATTGGAAGCTATATCAAGTCAATCAAATTTCTCACGAAGATTTACGCTATTTTCGTTTAAAGGATGTTTTTGATGTTTTAGACTTTGAAATAACAGATCAAATGATTCATCAGCTTTCCGAAGATTATATTACACATTTACCAGATAGTAATTTATTATTTGATGGAGCGATTGAAGTACTAAACTATTTAAAAGAGAATTATCATCTTCATATTATTACTAATGGATTTAGTGCTGTTCAAGATAGGAAATTAAAAAATTCTAAAATTGAACATTTTTTTCAGACCATTACTAATTCAGAAATGGCTGGAGTAAAAAAACCACATCCTAATATATTCGAATTTGCACTATCTTTGGCAAACGCTTCAAAAGAAGAAAGCATTATGATAGGTGATAGTTTAGAAGCTGATATTAAAGGTGCTTTAAGTTATGGAATAGATGCGATTTATTTTAATGAACAAAATTCAATTTTACAAAAACCAATTCATCAAGTTAATCATTTATTAGAATTAAAAAATATTTTATAATATGAAATCGCTATTAAAAATAAGTTTACGCAAGTAAACACTAATAAAGATTAAGCGATACCATATGACCAATAAAAAACAATAATTATCTATATATGAAAAAAGTAGTGTTCATTTTAGCAGTTTTATTTACTATTAGTATTTCAGCACAATCCAATTATGAAGTTGTAATTCTTCCAAAAAAGTTTTCTTTTTTAAAGGATGAAAATAAATACAATTTAAACTCATTAACAAAATCATTTTTTGAAACAGAAGGTTTTAAAGTGTATTATGCTGAAGATAATTTGCCAAAAGAGATTGCAAACAATAGATGCAATGCGCTGTTTGCGGATGTTATTGCGGATAACGGACTTTTTACGAGTAGATTAAATGTTGTTTTAACAGATTGTCAAAATAATACTATTTATACAAGTGCTGAAGGTTCAAGTAGAGAAAAAGATTATCATAAAGCATATAATGAAGCTTTAAGATTTGCTTTAACTTCTATGAGAGGAAGTTTAAAAATAAAAAATCCAAATTCAGTAGAAAATGCAAAGGTTGTTGAAAAACCAATTGTTGAAGTTGTAGAAAAAACTGAAATTAAAGAAATTCAACCAGTTTTTTCAGAAGTTATAAAGCCTAAAGAAGGTACATTGTTTGCCTTGCCAATTTTGAATGGCTATAAAATTGTAGACAGTGCACCTACAGTAATTTATTTAATTCATGCTACTACAAATGATTCTGTTTTTATAGCTTCAAAAGGAGAATTAAAGGGTGTTTTTATGAAAAAAATAAACGGTTGGTTTTTTGAGTATTACAAAAACGAAGTGTTGGTTTCTGAAAAAGTAGAGGTAAAGTTTTAGTAAAAAGTAATTTTGTTAACACCTAACACCTAACACCTAACACCTAATAGCCATATTTATCCTTCCATCGATTTTTTAAAAACGTACGTAATTCTCTTTCACGTGCGTTATCACCAGGTTCGAAAAATTTAGTTTCTGAAACTTCATTTGGCAAGAATTCTTGCTCTGCAAAATTATTAGCATAATCGTGCGAATATTTATATTCGTCGCCGTAACCTAATTCTTTCATTAATTTGGTTGGCGCATTTCTTAAATGTAAAGGAACAGGTAAGTCCCCCGTTTGTTTTACCAATTGTTGTGCTTTACCAATTGCCATATAACTCGCATTGCTTTTTGCCGAACTGGCTAAATAAATAGCACACTGACTCAAAATTATTCTACTTTCAGGATAACCAATGGTTGTTACCGCTTGAAACGTATTGTTTGCCATAATCAAAGCCGTTGGGTTGGCATTTCCAATATCTTCACTAGCTAAAATTAATAATCTTCTAGCAATAAATTTTACATCTTCACCACCTTCAATCATTCGAGCTAACCAATATACTGCACCATTTGGGTCACTTCCACGTATCGATTTTATAAACGCCGAAACAATATCATAATGTTGTTCTCCTGTTTTGTCGTATAAAACCGTGTTTTTTTGCGCCAAATGCATTACTTTTTCATTGGTAATAACAATTGTATCTTCTTCGGTTGCATTGATGACTAACTCAAATACATTCAATAGCTTCCTTCCGTCACCACCAGATAATCGGAGTAACGCTTCGGTTTCTTTTAATTCAACCTGTTTGGTTTGTAAATGACTGTCGGTTGCAATTGCTCTGTGTAATAAAGCTTCTAAATCTTCTTTCGAAAAGGGATTCAAAACATAAACCTGACATCTTGACAATAAAGCAGGAATTACTTCAAAACTCGGATTTTCGGTAGTTGCACCAATTAAAGTTACCCAACCTTTTTCAACCGCAGCAAGTAATGAATCTTGTTGCGATTTACTAAAACGATGAATCTCATCTATAAATAGAATAGGATTTTTAGCAGTAAACATTCCCCCGCTATTTTTCGCTTTTTCTAAAACTTCACGAATGTCTTTTACACCACTATTTATCGCGCTTAAAATATAAAACGGACGCTTACTTTCTTCAGCCATTATTTGTGCCAAAGTCGTTTTTCCGGTTCCCGGTGGTCCCCATAAAATTAAACTTGGAATTATTCCTTTTGCAATTTGGTGCGTTAACGAACCTTGTTCGCCTACTAAATGTAACTGACTTATATATTCCGATAAGTTTTTAGGTCTGATTCTCTCTGCTAAGGGTGCTTCCATTTGGTAAAATTACATTTTTTCATTTTTAACTATATAAAAAAGGCTTGAAATTTTACTTTCAAGCCTTTTCAAAATTATTTTAAGCATTACTCTTTACATTTTTCCGATGTATTAGCAAGTAGTAAATCACGTGTGTTTTTTTGGACTGTTATTGCAGAAAATAAGCTCAATAAAAAAGACATTCCATAAAATCCTTTTTCGCTTAATTCTAAATCGGCGTTCCAAAGTCCAATAATTAATAGTGTGATTGATGTAATGGTGGTAAACCAACTAATTCCATAATATGTATCTGTTACTGGTATTCCTTCATCTCTATCTCTTACAGATTTTTGAACAGAAATTATTGAGAAAAGCCCAAACAATAAAATTGTAAAATAATATCCCTTTTCGTTTAGTTGCATTTGTGCATTCCAAAGTCCAATACAATAAGAAACCATTCCTACTAATAATGTAAACCACGCTGCACCTATAAATGCGCTTGTAGGTTTTTGCGTTACTAAAATTTCTTTCGTTTTTGTACTCATTACTTCTGAATTGCTAAATTGATTCGTTTCCATAATTTTTAGATTTAAATTTCTAAAGCAAAGAAAACAAGAAGCGGAAGCTGAAACAATGAACTTGGGTTAACAAATTCATGTTCGGTTAAATTTTTGCTCGAATTCTACTTAATGCTTGAGGGGTTATTCCAATATAGGAAGCAAGATACTTTTGTGGAATTTCTTGAATAAGGTTTTGTTGTTCTTTAAATAGATTTAAGTAACGTTCTGTAGGAGAGTCTTTCATGAAGCTTAATTCTCGTTTGGATTTATACCTGAAAAATTCTTCTGCAAAAATTCTTCCAATAGATTCGCCTGCTTTTGTTACTTTATAAATTTCTTGTAAGTCGTTTTTTGTAATGTAAATTACTTTTGATTTAGTTAAGCTTTGAATACTTGCTACACTTGGTGTTTGTGTTAAAAAGGAAGAATAGCTGCTTAAAAAATTTTCAGGAAAGCCAAAATCAATAGTAACATCTTTTTCAGGGAGTTCAATAAAAAGCCAGAATACGCCTTCTAAAATAAAATAAATTTTATCTTCAATAGTGCCTTTTTTAGTAATAAACTCTTTCTTTTTATATTCTTTTAACTGAAGTTTCGATGAGATAAAAAGCCAATCACTATCTGAAATTTCGACTTTTTTATTTAAAATATTTCTTAAGATTTCCATGTTTTAAAAGTAAATATTTTAATTTTCTCAGCAAAATATAAAGTTGTTTTGAAATTGTAGTTTAAAAAAGTATTTCCATGATGTATGACAAAAATGCATAATAAATTATTTGGCTTTATCTTTGACAATTAATTCTCATGAAAAAACCAAGTTTAGAAAATCCATTTGTATTTACACAATCAGTTGTGCTGCTGCCTTTACTTTTTGTATTGTTGCTGTGGACTGTCTTTTGGGTGGAAAATCATTTTAATATCAGCTTGTCGCATTATGGTGTTTATCCAAGAGAAGCTTTTGGTGCAAAAGGAATTTTTTTCAGTGCTTTTTTGCATGGCGATTTAAAACATTTAATAAATAATTCACTAGCATTGTTGGTTTTGTTAGCTGCGCTTCGCTTTTTCTATAGAGAACAATCCTTTGTAGTTCTCATTTTTGGAATTATATTTTCAGGTTTAGGAACGTGGTTGTTAGGAAGGCCAAGTTATCATATTGGCGCAAGTGGATTAATTTATGCCTTGGTAAGTTTTATGTTTTTTAAAGGAATTTTTACCAAATATTATCGTTTAGTTGCTTTGTCTCTGCTAATTGTCGTTTTCTATGGCGGAATGGTTTGGTATATGTTTCCAAAAGTAGACGACGCTATTTCTTGGGAAGGGCATTTAAGCGGTTTTTTAACTGGAATAGCATTTGCATTGGTTTTAAGAACACCACAATTTGCAAAACCTATTTTATATGAGTGGGAAGAACCTGATTTTAATCCGGAATTAGATCCATTTATTAAAAATTTTGACGAAACAGGAAAATTTAATCCTCCGCCAAAACCAGAAGAAGTCGTAAAGGAATACTTCACAACTTCTCTAAAGGTAATTTATAATTTTATTGGAATTAAAAAGGATTAATGATTAATGACTTTTGATTTTTAAAACAATCTGAAATCAATAATCTAAGCTCTACCTTCTTCAATCTATTGTCTCTGTCTCACTGTTTCATATAAAAAAGCACCACAAGCTACAGAAACATTTAACGATTCAATAGTTCCATACATGGGTAATTTTGCTTTTTCATCTACAATTTTTAATACAGAAGGGTTTACACCTCTGTCTTCACTTCCCATGATAATGGCTGTCGGTTCTGCAAGAGAAATATCATAAATAGTATTGTCAGTTTTTTCAGTTGCGGCAACTGTTTTTATTCCGCTTCCTTGTAAGAAGAAAATAGCATCTTTAATATGATCTACTTTACAAATAGGCACATTAAAAACCGCACCAGCAGAAGTTTTAACTGTGTCGCCATTTACAGGTGCAGAACCTTGTTTCTGAATGATGATTCCGTCCACTCCAGTACATTCTGCAGTTCGTATAATTGCTCCAAAATTTCTAGCATCAGACAATTGGTCTAATATTAAAAATAAAGGTGTTTTTTCTTTTTCTAAAACAGCTGTAACTAAGGTTTCTAAATCATGGAAAGAAACTGGCGAAATACTTGCAACAGCACCTTGATGGTTTTTAGAAGTTAATCGGTTTAGTTTTTCAACAGGAACATAAACAAAATTAATATTATTTTTCTTCATTGTTTTCATCAGTTCTTGCATCAAATCACTTTGTGCATCTTTTTGAATGAAAACTTTATCGACTTCTTTTCCTGCAACAATAGCTTCAATTATTGCTCTAATTCCAAATATTTGATTTTCTTTTTCCATTTGGCAAAGATAGTATTTTTAGATTGTTAGAAACTTAGATTTTTAGACCTTTTAGTATTTTAATTTTCGAACAATAGAATTGTCGGAAGATTGAACTTAGAAACTCGTTTTAAAACTAATGTGAATAATAGAATTGGATAGTTTTATAGCTTGATTATTTGTAGAACCATTTGCATAAACCAAATTAAAAAGTCCGTTGTTTGTTAATAAACCAAACCCAAATCCAAGACCGAGAAGACTATCTTGTAAATTTGATGCTTTGTCTTGAAAATACCCATAATCAGTTATAGAATGCACATAAATGTTTGGTGCTAAGATGTAATTATATTCAAGCATTAATCCAGAGAAGAAGTTTGCTTGTAGGCTATTCTCTCTAAAACCTCTAATAGAGTTAATCCCTCCAAAACGATACAACTCATTTACTATATAAGTATCACTATTCAAATAAAACGTTTGGTTTTTTATTCGAATATTGTTTTTTGCATTTAAATATAAAGTATGATATGCGTCTATTTGTCCGAAAAATTGAGAGGTTTTTTCAGAAGTAATTTTACGATTTCCAAAACCTGTTTTTAATAGTAGGTTTGTTTTTTCTGGAAAAAGAAAGTCGCCTAATCTTCTTTTAAAGTATTCGAAACTTGTAGTATAGAAAGTATTGGTAAATGTATTTAAAGTTGCTGAATTTACTTTTTGAATATCTACCGATTTAGTGTTTTGGAAGCCTAGATAAACTTTCTTGTTGTAAGTAAAATAATAGCCTAAATTCAAATCGGTAACTGTATTTTGAAACGTGCTATCTCTTTTAAATATTCGTAAATCGGCTTTCAATCCAAGCGGAGTTTTAAATAAGTAAGGTAGTTCAGTTCCTAAATTAAATGAGGTTTGTTGTTTTCCGTCGTTTTTCCAATAGAGTTTGAATTTTTCTCCAGAATTAAAAATGTTTTGCAGCGATAAATCTAAATACCCATTAAATATAAGTTTGCTGTTTTCATCGTTTGAAAAACCAATAAAACCATCAAATTTATTAGGTTTTGATTTTTCTAAATAGGCGTATATTTTTGTTGTGTTGTCAGTAAATAATATTTCCGGATATTTTGTTTGTGTTATAAAAGTAAGTTCAGAGAAATCATCATTTATTTCTTTTACTAAATCTTGGTTGAACGTTCTTTTTTTGTACTTTTTTGACCAGTTTTTCTTAATGTTGGTTGGGAATTTATCATATCCAAGAATGACCAAATCATCAACTGTTCTTTTTTTATTTAATTCAACAAATAAATCAGCTGTAAGTTTGTTTTTAGTTTGTTTGTGATTTTTGAGTGAAAGCTTTGCTAAAGAATAACCTTTTTTCTCAAGTATATTGACTTTAGATTGCATCCAGTTTTCAGTTTCACTAATCTGTAGTTTTATTGTGTCTGATTCTGTTTGGAGAATGCTAACTATGCCTTCTGAAATTGCACCTATATATATATGTATGCTTTTTGTTGGCAGTCCTAGTTTGTATTGAAATACAAATGTACTGTCGTTTGTTTTTATTTGTTTAATTAATTCTGCTTCAAAAAAGCCATAGTTTTGAAGTTTTAAATCAAATAACTCAATCTCTTTTAAGATGTC
>JBEDTP010000190.1:0-25845 GCA_040119075.1 Flavobacterium sp. | reverse complement strand
ACTGTATGTATGATTCCCTATAGAATGATTCATAGAAATGATTTTCTGAACAATCTCTGGATATTTTCTAACATTATCGCCAATGCAAAAAAATGTAGCTTTTATGTTCTCTTTTTTAAGAAGTTCTAATACCCATTCGGTTACTTCTGGAATTGGCCCGTCATCAAATGTTAAATAAATTTTTTTTTCAGAATTAGGTAATTCCCAAATGTATTTTGGAAAAAGTATTTTTAAAAATCTATTTGTTTTAAACATTCTAAACATAATTCAAAGCTAAAAAAAATGTGCCAACAAGTAAAACTGTTAGCACATTCTTTATTTTTTAAGTTTTTTTATTCTGGTTTTCTTCCAAAACGTTCAAACATTTTATTGAAATTATTGAATTTTACTTTCTCTTGATTGTAAAACTCTAAATCATCTGAAATTTGCATGATTTCTAATAAACCTCTATATCGTTCAATGTCGGTTACAATATCAACCATTATACTTCTTTGTTCACTTGATTTGAAACCGCTAAAGTACGTTAGCTCTTCTTGGTATTTTTTAATTAATTGCTTTAAAATGGCTCTTGCTTTGTCTTTTTTACCAACTTCATAATAACCTTGTGCAAATGGCTCAACAAGTGTGTAATACTCGAAATATTCAACTGGCATTTTTGTCATTGCTAACTCAATTATTTTTTCAGCTTTATCGTTTTTACCTTCGTTGATTAATGTTTCCATTAAACGAGCAAGATTTGTTCTGTAAGTAATGCCATTTTTACGTGTTTCAGGGTCGTGATACATTTCTGGATTACCACTATTTCCCCAATCCCATTTCATAACAATATCAAACATTTTGTCCGAATCTAAATAACCCATTTCTAAAGGATTTGGACTTTCTTTACCATTTGAAGTTTTAACTGGAACTAATTTATAGCACATACCATCTAACTGAAGATAGTTTTTCATCCAAATATAATCGTCTTCCCCAAAGCTTCCACCTGTAAAATAAATAGGTCTTTTCCAATTATTTTCATTTACAATATCAAGCATCATTAGACGATTTTTATATAATGCCTGACCTTTAATTTGAAAATGCATTGCAGGAACAATAGAGTCATAGAATTTTGAAGAAACCACTTTGTTTTTAATGATTTCTTCTTTATTAATTGGTATAATAATTTGGTTTGAAGGATAATAATTTACAAATTGACCACTTCTTAACTCAACTTTTGCTCTGTCATCTTCTAATGAAATAAACTTAATTAAATCGCTTAATAATATGGAGTCTTTAGTTTTTTCAATAAGAAAGCTATAGTCTCGATTACTTCCTCTATATAAGTTTCTGTCAAATGATGAAGGAATTGGGTCAGAATCATAAGCTTTTCTTTTCATTTGGTCTATATACCAATCGGTCATGAATAAGCTTGTGTTTACAATTCGAATATCGGTTCTGTAGCCTTCAATTTCTTGCGCATACCAAAGTGGGAAAGTATCATTATCGCCAATGGTAAATAAAATGGCATTTGGTTCACATGAGTCTAAATACGCTTTTGCCATTGCTAATGCAGTATGTTTTCCAGAACGATCATGATCATTCCAATTCTCTTTAGCCATTAATAATGGTGTAGAAAGAAAAGTGATTGCGAGTGTTACTGGAATTGCAACATTTGGTTTTATGTACTTTTTAATTCCTTCATATATTGCAAAAACGCCAACACCAATCCACATTGCAAAAACGTAAAATGAGCCTACAAGTGCATAATCTCTTTCTCTTGGTTCAAAAGGTCTTTCGTTTAAGTATATTTTTAATGCTAAACCTGTAAATAAGAAAAGTGCAAGTAATACGTAAAAACTTTTTAAGTCTTTACGAGCATGAAAAATCATACCAATTACACCCAAAATAAATGGTAAAAAGAAGTAGGTATTTCGACCTCTATTGTTAGTCATGTCGGTTGTTAGGTTTGCTTGAGAGCCTAGTCGAATTTCGTCTAAAAATGATATTCCACTTAACCAATTTCCGTTTAAATTATCGTATTTTCCTTGATTGTCGTTTTGTCTTCCAACAAAGTTCCACATTAAATACCTCCAATACATGTAGCCAAATTGATATTCAAACATAAACTTCATGTTGTTTACAAATGTTGGTTTTTCGATAATTAAATACTCGCCATATGTCTTTAGGAATTTGTCATATTCTTCCATGTCAATATGCCCAGCTTGATATGCAGCTCTAAAGTCTGAAACTAACTGAATTAATTGATTCTCTTCTGCGTATTCAGGATTTACTCTAAACTCTAAAGGTTCTGTGAAAGTCATATAATTTTCACTATGATCAGAGCTCCACATTCTTGGTAAAAACGCTTTATGATTATCGTCAGTATTTTGTTCTGAATTAATATAATTATTTGTAATAATGTATTTTCCTGTAGTATAATCTCTTTCGTAATTAGGTTTTCCGTCTTTGTATGGATTTTCCTCATCTAGCCCAGAATAAGTGTCTGAAAATTGAGCGCCATAAAATAATTGTTGTTCACCATATTGCTCGCGATTGTAGTAAGCTAATACTTCTGCGGCATCTGAGGGTTTATTTTCATTAATAACAACATCTGCATTTGCTCTTACGGGTAACATTATCCATGTAGAAAAACCAATCAATATGAATAATGTGCAAAGTATTAACGTGTTGTAAAATACTAGTTCTTTTTTTCGAGTATAATTTAATGTAAAGTAAAAAAAAGCTACAATAAGTAAGAATGCGAAGATTGTTCCTGAGTTAAATGGTAAACCAAGACTGTTGACCATAAAAATTTCTATTTTACCGAAAAAAGCTAATGTGTAAGGTAACAATAGTTTAAAAATAAATAATAAAATTGCAATTATAACTACGTTTGCGATTAAAAAGCCTTTAACAGTTATGTTATTGTATTTTTTAAAAAAATATAAGAATCCAATGGCAGGAATAGTTAATAATGCCATGAAGTGGACTCCAAACGAAAGCCCAATCACTAACGAAATAAGTAAAAGCCACTTATTCCCCTTTTCGTTATCTAAATCTTGTTCCCATCTTAATCCTAGCCAAAAAAGTAAAGCAATAAATAAAGAAGCCATTGCATATACTTCTGCTTCAACCGCATTAAACCAAAAACTATCCGAGAAAGTGTAGGCCAAAGACCCTATAAATGCACTCCCTAAAATCATTAACTGAGTGTTTTTATCTTCATTCTCGTTCTTAAACAAAAAGTTTTTAAATAAAAGCGTTAATGACCAAAACATAAATAATATAGTAAATGCGCTTGAAAAAACTGACATCATATTCACCATCAAAGCAACTTTACTTGCGCTTGTTGCAAACATAGCAAAGAAAGCTCCAAGCATTTGAAAAAGAGGAGCTCCTGGTGGATGCCCAACTTCAAGTTTTGCGGATGTTGCAATGTATTCACCGCAATCCCAGAAACTTAATGAGGGTTCTACAGTTAATGAATAAGTAATTAGTGCAATTGTAAAAGTTGTCCAACCTAGAATGGTATTCCACTTTTTAAAATTAAATGATGCCATAAAACAATGTGTTTTTTATAGAGTTTTGCATTTTGTTCTACAAAGAAACTATTTTTTTGTTTATAGTAACGGATAATATTATTTTTTAATATTTTTTTTAGAAAAATTTGTAGAATAAAAAATATGTTTTACATTTGCACTCGCAATCGAAAAGGTTGTTTGGTATTGGCCCATGGTGTAATGGTAACACTCCGGTTTTTGGTATCGTCATTCAAGGTTCGAGTCCTTGTGGGCCAACAAAAAAGTCCTGCTAAATGCAGGACTTTTTTTTATTTAAAAATATTTGGTTTATATTTTAAATGTTATAACAGGTCTTTTGGCGTGATTTACCAAATCTTCACTAATACTTCCATTAAAGAAATGTGATATTCCTTTTCTTCCATGTGTGCACATTCCTATAATATCTGCATCAATGCTTTTTGCGAAATGTAAAATACCTTTTTCAACATTAATGTCGTTGTATATGTATGTTGTGAAGTTTTTTGCTGAAACATCTTTTACAAATTCATTCATTATTTTCTCAGCAACCCTGGTTGATTTAAAATTATTAGGTGTATTGATGTTAACTAAATGAAGGTGTGCATTAAATTTATTTGCAAAAGCTGCTACTTTTTCAAATGGTTTTTTTGTTTCGTCTGAAAAATCTGAAGCAAATACAAACTTTTCGGCGCTAAAATTTGGATTTTCTTCTTTGATAACTAAAACAGGAACATTTGAGTTTCTAACTACTTTTTCAGTATTAGATCCTATGAACATTTCTTGAAAACCTCTCGCTCCATGAGATCCCATTACAATTAAATCTACGCCATGACTTTCTCCGTTTTTAATGATTCCATCAAAAGCCATTTCAAATTGTATGATTTTGGTAACTTTTAAGCCCTCTAAATAACTCGCTTGCATAGCATCATCCATTCTTGATACAGCTGCATTTTTAAATAACATTAATTCAGGAATATCATGTGAGCTGTTTATTGGATCGTTACTTGAGCTTGGCAGTTCAAGCATATGTAACAAAAATATTTCGCCATTGCTTTTTTTAGCAATTTGAGCAGCTACCTTTAATGCGTGTTCTGCGTGTTTTGAAAAATCGATTGGTACTAAAATTTTTTTCATAAATAGTTATTTGTAGTAATGTTATACATTTATTGGCACAATAAAGATACGACTTAAATCTTAGATAGACAATTTTTTTTATTTCAAAAAAAATAATTATATTTGCGCAAATTATTTGTTATTTAATTAATAATGAGGCACGCACTGCGTGCCTCTTTTTATAAAATATGACGTTTACAGATAAAGTTAATCAACTGGCTGAAGAGGTTTTTCAATCTAGAGAAGATTTGTTTTTAATAGATTTAAAAATTGACAGCTCTGGTAAAATTATTATTATCTTAGATGGAGATAATGGTGTAAATTTACAAGATTGTATTGAGGTAAGTAGATCTATTGAGGCTAAACTTGATAGAGAAGAGCAAGATTTCTCTTTAGAAGTGGCTTCTGCGGGGGTCTCTAGTCCTTTGAAATTAGTAAGGCAATTTAAGAAAAACCTTAATAGAAATCTTAAAGTTACAAAAACTGACAAGGAAGTTATTGAAGCTCAATTAACAGATGTGTCAGATGAAAATATTACTCTTGAGTGGAAAGCAAGAGAGCCTAAGAAAATAGGAAAAGGAAAAGAGACTGTAGAGAAAAAAATACAACTTCCATACAGTGAAATAAAAGAAGCAACAGTTATAATATCATTTTAAATAAAGAATTAGCATGGAGAATATTGCATTAATTGATTCGTTTTCAGAATTTAAAGACGATAAGCTCATTGATAGAGTTACCTTAATGGCGATTTTAGAAGATGTTTTTAGAAATGCACTTAAAAAGAAATACGGTTCAGATGATAATTTTGATATTATCATTAATCCAGATAAAGGAGATATGGAAATTTGGAGAAACAGAACTGTTGTTGAAGACGGTGAAGTGGAAGATTCAAATTCTGAAATATCGTTATCTGAAGCAAGAAGGATTGAGCCAGATTTTGAAGTTGGAGAGGAAGTATCTGAAGAAGTGAAGTTAATTCAGTTAGGAAGAAGAGCTATTTTGGCTTTACGTCAAAACTTAATTTCTAAAATTCATGAGCACGATAACACAAATCTTTACAAGCAATTTAAAGATTTAATAGGTGATATTTATACTGCAGAAGTTCATCATGTACGCCCAAAAGCTGTAATTTTGATGGATGATGATGGTAATGAAATTGTTTTACCAAAAGAAAAACAAATTCCAAGTGATTATTTCAAAAAAGGAGATAATGTAAGAGGAATTATTGAAAATGTTGAATTAAAAGGGAACAAGCCTCAAATTATTATGTCTAGAACATCTCCGGATTTCTTAGAGAAATTATTTGAACAAGAAATTCCTGAGGTTTTCGACGGATTAATAACTGTTAAAAAAGTAGTTCGTATACCTGGTGAAAAAGCTAAAGTTGCTGTAGATTCTTATGATGATAGAATTGACCCTGTTGGAGCTTGTGTAGGTATGAAAGGTTCTCGTATTCATGGAATTGTTCGTGAACTAGGAAACGAAAATATAGATGTTATTAATTACACTTCAAATATACAATTGTTCATAACAAGAGCTTTAAGTCCTGCAAAAGTGTCTTCTGTTAAGATTGACGAAGAGAAAAAAACAGCTGAAGTATTCTTAAAAGTAGAAGAAGTTTCTAAAGCAATAGGTAGAGGTGGTCATAACATAAAATTAGCTTGTTTAATGACTGGTTATGAACTAGACGTTATTAGAGAAGGTGTTGTTGAAGAAGAAGATGTTGAATTAAGAGAATTCTCAGATGAAATCGAAGGGTGGATTATTGATGAATTTGAAAAAATAGGTTTAGATACTGCGAAAAGCGTATTGAATCAAGATGTTGAAGATTTAGTTAGAAGAACAGATTTAGAAGAGGAAACTATTTTAGATGTTGTTAGAATATTAAAAGAAGAATTAGAAGATTAATTTTTTAAATTTACTATTCCTAAACTATACAACAAAACACACAAAAGAATTATAAAAAGATTATATGTCTGACAATAGAGTTATAAGAATCAACAAAGTTTTAAGAGAGTTAAATATTTCTCTTGATAGAGCTGTGGACTTTTTAAAAGAAAAGAATCATGAAATTGAGTCTAGTCCTAATGCTAAAATATCTCAAGAAGAATACAACGTCTTATGTAGCCAATTTTCTGCCGATAAAGGGAAAAAGGTTGCATCTCTTGAAGTAAGTGAGGAAAAAAAGAAGGAGAAGGAGGCGCTTAAGAAAGAGTTAGAAAAAGAACAAGAGTTGAAACGTCAGCAAGAAGCAGAAGCAGAAAGACAACGTCAAGAAGTTATTAAAGCTAAGGCTGTTGTTGAAGCGCCAAAACCAGTTGGAAAAATTGACCTAGCTCCTAAGAAAGTTGAGGTTAAGAAGCAAGAAAAAACGGTTGAGGTTGCTCCAGAAGTAGCTAAGAAGGCTGAGTCTAAGCAAGCTTCTGAAGGTGATAAAACTGAAAAGTCTAGCAAGCCTAAAGTTGAGGTTTCTAAAAAAGAGGAGCCAAAGGTTTCTAAAGAAAATGAAGCAGCTACAACTGAATCTTCGGAAGAAGAAAAAATAGCGACAAACTATCAGAAACTTTCTGGAACAACTTTTACAGGTCAAAAAATTGATTTAAGTCAGTTTAATAAACCTAAAAAGAAGAAAGAAGACAATAAAGGTGTTAAGAAAGCTGATGATAAGTCTGCAGCAAATAAAGGTAAACGTAAGCGTATTACTAAACCTGTTCCTGGCGCAAAACCAGGTGCTCCTGGAGCTCAAGGTGGTGCTGGTGGGGTTAAGAAAACTTTTTCAAAAGACAATAGATTTAGTAAAGGAAAGAAAGTTGTTGTTCAAAAAACTGAACCTACAGAGGAAGAAGTTAAAAATCAAATTAAAGAAACTCTTGAAAGGCTTCAAGGGAAAGGTAAAAAAGGTTCTAAAGCTGCAAAATATCGTAAAGATAAAAGAGATTCACACCGTCAACGTGTTGATGATGAATTAGAACAAAAAGATTTAGAAAGTAAAATCTTAAAAGTTACTGAGTTTGTAACTGTTGGCGAAATAGCGTCATTAATGGATGCGCCTATTACAAAAGTTATTGGAACGTGTATGTCATTAGGGATTATGGTTACAATGAACCAACGTTTAGATGCTGAGACACTTTCAATTGTTGCTGATGAGTTTGGATATGAAATTGAATTTATCACGACGGATATCGAAGAGGCTGCTGAAATAATAGAAGATAAACCAGAAGAGTTAGTACACAGAGCTCCTATTGTTACTGTTATGGGACACGTAGATCACGGTAAAACTTCACTTTTAGATTATATTAGAAACACAAATGTAATTGGTGGTGAATCTGGAGGTATTACGCAACATATTGGTGCTTATGGAGTTGAGTTAGAGGGTGGTGAAACAATTGCTTTCTTAGATACACCAGGTCACGAGGCTTTTACGGCAATGCGTGCTCGTGGTGCTCAAGTAACAGATATTGCAATTATTGTTGTAGCTGCTGATGATGATATCATGCCTCAAACAAAAGAAGCAATTAGTCATGCTCAAGCTGCAGGTGTTCCTATGATTTTTGCAATCAATAAAGTTGATAAACAAACTGCTAACCCTGAAAAGATTAAGGAAAAATTAGCAGCAATGAATTTATTAGTAGAAGAATGGGGTGGAAAATATCAATCTCATGATATTTCTGCAAAAACTGGACTTGGAGTTAAAGAATTATTAGAAAAAGTATTGCTTGAAGCAGAAGTTTTAGAGCTTAAAGCAAATCCAAATAAAAATGCTATAGGTACGGTTGTAGAAGCACAGCTGGATAAAGGTAGAGGTTATGTATCTACTATATTAGTGCAAGCTGGAACTTTAAAAATTGGAGATTACATGTTAGCAGGTAAGAACCATGGTAAAGTAAAAGCAATGTATGATGAGCGTGGTCACAACGTTACAGAGGCTGGGCCGTCAACTCCTGTGTCAATACTAGGTTTAGATGGTGCACCAACGGCGGGTGATAAGTTTACGGTTTATGATGATGAAAGAGAAGCAAAACAAATTGCTGCTAAACGTACTCAATTACAGCGTGAACAATCTGTTCGTACACAAAAACACATTACGCTTGCTGAAATTGGTCGTCGTATTGCATTAGGTCAATTTAAAGAATTAAATATAATCCTTAAAGGAGATGTGGATGGTTCTGTTGAAGCCTTGGCTGATTCATTCTCTAAATTATCTACAGAAGAAATCCAAATCAATATTATACATAAAGGAGTAGGCGCTATTACTGAATCTGATGTATTATTAGCTTCGGCTTCTGATGCAATTATTATCGGTTTCAACGTTCGTCCACAAGGAAACGCAAAACAACTTGCAGAAAAAGAAGAAATCGATATCCGTAATTATTCAATTATTTACGCAGCTATTGATGATTTAAAAGATGCAATGGAAGGAATGCTTTCTCCAGAATTGAAAGAAGAGATTACAGGAACTGCAGAAATTAGAGAGTTGTTTAAAATCTCTAAAGTAGGTACAATTGCAGGTTGTATGGTTACTGATGGTAAAATCTTAAGAAACGGACAAATTCGTTTAATTAGAGAAGGTGTTGTAATATACACTGGTGAATTGATTGCTTTAAAACGATTTAAAGACGATGTTAAAGAGGTTTCTAAAGGATACGATTGTGGTATGCAAATTAAAGGATATAATGACCTTAAAGAATATGATGTTATTGAATGTTTCCACGAAGTAGAAGTTAAAAAGAAGCTGAAATAATCATTCTTAAGTTTATAGATGTAAAATCCCAAGTTTTTACTTGGGATTTTTTTATTATATTTAGTATCTAAATGATTATTTATGAAAATAAAGTTTCTAAATATAGCATTGTTAATTTCGTCATTTTTATATGCTCAAACTGGAGATTGTAATAGATTTAAAAATGGTAGTTTTTATTATCCTTCCATGCCAGATAAAATATCGGTAAGGGAAGGAGGAGTTCAAAAGAGTTATGTAGATGAAAATTTAGAATTGCTTTGGGATGTTAAATGGATTAGTGATTGTGAATATGATTTAATTTGTGTTGAAATACTGAGTAATGCTTCAGATTTTGAAGTGGGTGAAAGAATTAGAGTTGAAATTGTGTCTTCAATGAAGAATTGTTATTATAGTATGCTTACTGTTTTTAATAAAGAACATCCTAAAGGTTATACCTTGCCTGGAGGCCCTTTTCCTCTTTGTAAAAAATAGAAAATCCCACTTACAAAAACTGCAAGTGGGATTTTTATAATATTGGTTTTTAATTAGAAACTGTATTTCATTCCTCCATAAATGTTTCTACCTGAAGCATTTATTCCTGATGCAAAAACACGGTATTGTGTATCTAAAATATTTTCTACTCCAGCAAATAGTTTAAATTCTCTAAAAACTGAGAAACTTGTTTTAAAGTTATACGTTTCCCAAGCTGGCATTCCTCCGTTTGGAGCATAACGTTCGTTATCTTCCCCATTAGGGTAATAATCACGAATATCTTTTTTACCATTATATAACATATATGCTTCTAAAGTTGCCCATTTTTTAGAATATAATAATCCTATTTTTCCATAATATGGTGCAATATGGTCTAATGGCAATCTTGTACCATCATCTTCAACAATGCGACCTAAAGTGTAGTTGAAATTTCCATGAAATTGTAAACTTCCAATTAGGTAAGCTTTTATATTGGTAGATAGGCCAGTAATAAATGCTTTTCCTTTATTTTGATTGGCATAAATAGCATTAGTTTCTCCGTTTATGTCTATAGTACTCTGTCCTTCATAAGTAAAAGAATCGGTTACAATAGCATCATACATTCTTGTGTAATAGTAAGTGGTCTCAATTTGAAATCTTTTATTGTCGGACTTAACTATAATGCCTAGGTCTCCAGTTACAGTTTTTTCAGGTTGTAAATCTGCATTTGGAACAATTAAAATTCCATTTCCAGAATCAAAAATCTTGGCTAAATCGTCAACATTTGGAGCTCTAAATCCTGAGCTAATATTGGTTTTAAAATCTACGTTTGTTGAAGGTTTGTAGATAATACCTGCAGTTGCACTATACGTAAAATTATTCTGCGTTATATTCTCATAAGGCAAAGGAAAAAGTGTATCATCTGCAATTGTACTTTTTAATGTGGTGTAACCAAACCGTGCGCCTAAATTCCATGCTGTTTTTTCATTTGTTCTTCCGCTATACGAAACATACAAATCGTTACGAGTCATGTTGTTGTCGCCATTTGGATAACGAGTTTGTAGTGGGCTTGTATCTCCGGTTATAATATTTTCAACTTCAGCAGTAGATTTTAGAGTTTCGTAATACGATTCAAAACCATAAAACAATTCACTTTTGTTAAATGTTTTATGAAGATTAATTCCTGTAGAAAAAACATTTACCCTTTCATAATTATGTTCCAAGTTTGTTCTTCCAAAACGTCTTGAGTTTCTGCTTTCATTAGTGTTTTGGTAGGCAACATCTAAATTTAAATCACTTTCTAAAAAAGCTTTCACTTTGTCTAGGCTATAAACAGCAAGTAATCTTTCTTGCGGTCCATAATACCATTCAGCAAATTTTAACCCACTTCCAGCAGCATCTGTTAAACGATCATATCTTGGAATGTCGTTTGTGTTTGAATACTGGAAATTTATACCATGCTTAAATCCGCTCGATGTTTTATAAGCAAACTTTTGCATTAAGTTGTATTGTTTGTACCCTGAATTTTTTTGAATATACCTATTACTGTTTTCTGTTAATACATCTGTTCCGTCTGCTTGAGTTATTACATAAAAAGGACGTTCGCCAAAGAAATCTCCGTTATGATTTTTCTTTTTCCCCATTCTTAAGTCGCCAAAGTCGTTATATGAAAATGCAGTTAATGAAGCAAAATTAGTAGTAGCATAATTAATGTCAAAATAAACCGATTTTTCTTCGTTTGAACTGCTATAACGTGTGTTTGTATTTCCGCTAAGTTTTTTAGTCCCGTTTTCTAAAAAATTAGCATTCTTTGTTGTCATGTTTACAGACCCTCCAAGTGCATCACTTCCAAATAAAGTTGATGATGGGCCATAAAATATGTCGACATTTTCTAGCATGTTTTCATCAACAGTGATTACATTTTGTAAGTGGCCGGCTCTGTATGTCAAATTATTCATTCTAATTCCGTCTACAAGTAATAAGACGCGACTTGCTTCAAATCCTCTAATGGCAGGACTGCCTCCGCCTTGTTGTGATTTCTGAACATGTAAGTTTCCAGATGCTGCTAGAACATCAGCCATGTTTTGAAAATTTTGAAATTCAATTTCTTTTTTAGAAACTGATTCAATTTGAGAGGGAATAAATTCTTTTTCTTTTATAGTTCTTTTTGAAGTTACTATAACTTCTTCAAGCTGATTTGTTTTAATTGTGTCTTTTTGTGTTTGAGTAAAACCAATAGAAGACACAATCAATAAGGCTAAGTTTATTAATTTTTTCATTTATCTTAATTATTTAAAAAATATTCATTTAGTATTTTAATACTTTATTATATGTGTTTTAAACAATTGGGGGTTTTAATAGAGGGATAATTATTTTAAGGTATTTATTTTCTTTCAAATAAAAATTATTGGTCGGACCTTTAATACTAATAAAGTTTTTTTCTCTTTCTTCTTTGTGGTGCAAGTCTAAAGTTAATCCTCGCTTAATTTTTGCTTTATCTTTTTTATTTTTTCCATTTTTTAAAGAATGGCTCATAAACTTTAAAAAGCTTTCATTTTTATCTTCAATTACGTGTAGCTTAACAATATTCTTAAAATGAATTGCTTTTTTTATATCATAATATTTGTTGTTTACGATGATTTCTTTGGTGTTTTTTAGAGATAAATAATCTTTTTTAGAGAAAATAAATGTGGTTTGTGAATCTGATTTTTCTATAATATAAGTTTGTCTCAGTTCAATAAATTTTTGAACTAATCCTTCCGAATTTTGAAATAATAAAAGTAACCCAGAAAAGGTAAATAAGATTAATAATATGACTCTTTTAAAGATCATTATTTGCCAGGCTTTATTAAAAGTGCACTTGGATATTTCTTTTTAATATCAATTAATACTTTTTCAGCGTGTAGTCTCGATTTGTAATTTCCAACATATACTTTGTACGTTGGATTTGAGTAAATTATTGTGCCTTCAATATCTTTAAAATCTCGTTTAAATTCAGTAAGTTTCTTTTTTGATTCCTCACCTGAACCATAAAATATCTGAATTTTATAACTATCAGTTATAGAAATACTGTTATTGATTTTTTGCTTTTCCTTCAATAATGTTTGGAATTTTGCGTCTTGTTCAACAGTAGTTTTAGATTCTTGAGCTGAAGTTTTTGAACTTAATATTAAGAATATTAAACTGATAAGTAAAATAGGTTTCAGGGCTAAATTTCTCATAATGAATTAAATTTAAAACAAAAATACAACTAAAAATAGAATTCGAAACCCCTTAAATTATTTAGAATAAATATAAATTACATTTTAAGATAATATTAAGGTTTTTAGAATAGTTCGAATATTGTATTTTTGTCGGAGTTTAAAATTAAAGTACGTTATTTTTATAGTAAATGTTATATCTAATATCGTACCAATTTTGTCGATAATCATTAATTAAATATGAAAAAGGTGGGTAACCATAAATCGTTTTCAAAGATTTTCTTCAGTTTAGCTTTATTGCTATCTTTTTCTTTATCTATGTATTCTCAAGATGCTGCTGAAGAAGCGGCAGTTCCTGCTCCGGCAGGTGCAGATGCTGTAAAAGGTAAAGAGTTGTTTAATGCTAATTGTGCAGCTTGTCATAAGTTAGACGCTAAATCAACGGGTCCAGCACTTCGTGGTGTGGCAGATAAATATGAAAAAGAATGGTTGTATAAATGGGTAAACAATAGTGCAGAGCTTATTAAGTCAGGCGATGCTCAAGCGGTAAAGGTGTTTGAAGAAAATGGTAAAGTGGCAATGACTGCTTTTCCTCAATTGTCAAACGCTGACATTGATAATATTTTAGCTTATACTTCTGAAGTTGCGCCAACGCCTCCTGGACCAGTTCCTGGTGGTGAAACTGCAACGGCTACTTCTGATTCAGGTATTTCTAACAATGTAATATTAGGAGCACTTTCGTTAGTGTTGGTAATGTTGGTTGTTATGTTGTTCTTGGTAAGAAATGTTTTAACTAAAATAGCTAGTGTTAATGGTGTTGAAGTTGCAGCAAAAGAAAAATCAATGCCAATTTGGAAAGCGTATGCTAAGAATCAATTCTTAATCTTAGTAACTGCAATTTTGTTTTTATTAATGTCTGCATATTTTGCATACGGATATTTAATGCAAGTTGGAGTTGATCAAGATTATGAGCCAATTCAACCAATTCATTATTCGCATAGAATTCATGCTGGAGATAATGCTATCGATTGTAAATACTGTCACTCAGCAGCTAGAGTTGGTAAGCATTCTAATATCCCATCATTAAATGTTTGTATGAACTGTCATAAAAACATTGGTGAGGTTGCTCCTGAAACTTTAGCAGAAGGAAATGAATACGGAGTTGATTATAATAATGAAATCCAAAAATTATATGATGCAGTTGGTTGGGATAAATCAACTCAGAAATATACAGGGAAAACTACTCCAGTAAAATGGGTTAGAATTCACAACTTGCCTGATTTTGTATATTTCAATCACTCTCAACACGTTACTGTTGCAGGTGTTGAATGTCAAAAATGTCACGGTCCGGTTGAAGAAATGGAAATCATGAAACAACATTCTCCGTTAACTATGGGATGGTGTGTTAACTGTCACAGAGAAACAAATGTGAAGGTTGAGGATAATGAGTACTATAAAAAAGTACACGAAGAGCTTTCTAAGAAATACGGTGTTAGCAATTTAACTGCTGCGCAAATGGGAGGTTTAGAATGTGGTAAGTGCCACTATTAATAATAAATTAAGAAGTTAATATCTATATATAATATGGCATCAAACAAAAAATACTGGAAAAGTGTTGAAGAGCTAAACGAAAACAGCTCTATTGTTGAGACGCTAAGAAACAATGAGTTTGTTGAGCAAATTCCTGTAGATGAGTTTTTAGGAGATAAGGATTCACTTGCAAATGCATCAACTTCTCGTCGTGACTTTTTGAAATATGTTGGGTTTAGTACTGCAGCTGCTTCGTTAGCTGCTTGTGAAGGTCCAGTTGTAAAATCAATCCCTTATGTGGTACAACCAGAAGAAGTAATTCCTGGTGTAGCTGATTATTATGCAACTACAATTGCTGATGGTTTTGATTTTGCTAACATTTTAATTAAGACTCGCGAAGGTCGTCCAATTAAAGTTGAAAACAATAAATTAGAAGGAGCGATTTCTGGTGCTAACGCTAGAGTTCATGCTTCTGTACTTTCATTATATGATAGCTTACGTTTAAAGCAATCAAAAATTGGAGGTAAAGACGCTGCTTGGTCAGAAGTTACTTCTAAAATAAAATCTTCATTAGAAGATGCAAAAGCTAAAGGTGGAAATGTAGTATTGTTAACTAATACTATGGCAAGCCCATCTACTGATGCATTGATTGCTGATTTAGTTGCTAAATATCCTACTGTTAAACAAGTGGTTTATGATGCGGTTTCAGAATCAAATGCCTTAGATGCTTTTCAATCTGTTTATGGAGTTAGAGGTTTAGCTGATTATGATTTTTCAAAATCAGATGTAATCGTTTCTGTTGGAGCAGATATCTTAGGAGATTGGCAAGGCGGAGGTTACGACGCTTCTTATGCAAAAGGACGTGTGCCTAAACAAGGTAAAATGTCTAAGCACTTTCAAATAGAGGCAAACATGTCTTTGGCTGGTGCAAACGCAGATAAAAGAATCCCATTAAATGTTACGGAGCAAAAAATTGCTCTAGCAGATTTATATAATGCTATCGTTAACGGAGCTACTCCAAAAAATGCTGAAATTGCGAAAGCAGCTAAGCAATTAAGTGCTGCAAAATCGAAAGGTGTAGTTGTTACTGGTTTAGATGATAAAGATGCACAATTAGTTGTTTTAGCTATTAATGCTGCGATATCTTCTGAAGCATTTAATCCTTCTGCAGCTCGTTTAACTAGAAAAGGAGATGCAAAAGCAGTTGCTCAATTGGTAGCTGATATGAATGCTGGTTCGGTTCATACTTTAATTATGAGCGGAGTTAATCCAGTTTATACTTTAGCAAATTCAAAAGAATTTGTTGCCGGACTTAAAAAAGTGAAACTTTCTGTAGCTTTCTCTATGAAGGAAGATGAAACAGCTAGTGTAACAACTATTGCTGCTGCAGCACCACATTATTTAGAGTCTTGGGGAGATGTTGCTCTTTCAAGAGGACATTATAGTGTTATGCAGCCTACAATTCGTCCATTATTCGATACTAAACAATTACAAGAAGTTTTATTGTCATTAACTGAAAATGCAACTTCTTATCACGATTATTTAAAAGGTTTTGCTGCAAGTCAGTTAAATGGTAAATCATGGAATCAAACGGTTCATGATGGTTTTGCTGTTGCTGAAGTTGCACCATTGTCTGCAAGTGTAGTAGAAGCTTCTGCTTCCGCTTCAAAATTAGCTTCTTCAAAATCTACTGGACTTGATTTAGTGTTATATACTAAAACTGGAATGGGAGATGGTCAACAAGCAAATAACCCTTGGTTACAAGAATTTCCAGATCCTATTACAAGGGTTTCTTGGGATAATTACGTTACAGTTTCTAAAGCTGATGCTGAAAAATTAGGATTAGAAAACTGGAATGTGGCTAATGGTGGTTTAAATGGTAGTTATGTAACTTTAAAAGTTGGAAATGCAACTTTAAATAAAGTTCCAGTTATCATTCAGCCAGGTCAAGCAAAAGGTGCTGTTGGTTTAGCATTTGGTTACGGTAAAACAGCTTCTATGAAGCAAGAAATGCAAGTAGGTGTTAATGCGTATGCTTTATATACTAACTTAAATGCAAATCAAACTGTTTCGATTTCTAAAGAAGAAGGTGAACATGAGTTTGCTTGTGTTCAATTGCAAAAAACATTAATGGGTAGAGGTGATATCATCAAAGAAACTACCTTAGAGATATTTAATTCTAAAGATGCTGCTGTATGGAATCCTGTTCCAATGGTTTCTTTAGATCATAAAGACACTCCTGCTACAGAGGTAGATTTATGGACTTCATTTGACAGATCAACTGGACATCACTTCAATTTATCAATTGATTTGAATGCTTGTACTGGTTGTGGTGCTTGTGTTATCGCATGTCATGCAGAAAACAATGTTCCTGTTGTTGGAAAAGATGAAGTAAGAAGAAGTAGAGATATGCACTGGTTGCGTATTGATAGATACTATTCTTCTCAAGATACTTTTGATGGAGATAACAAACTTAAAGGAGGGACTTCTGGTCTTATGGATTCAGTAAGTACTTTATCTGCAATGGAAGATCCTGCAGAAAACCCTCAAGTGGCTTTCCAGCCAGTAATGTGTCAACATTGTAATCACGCTCCTTGTGAAACTGTTTGTCCTGTTGCTGCAACATCTCATGGTAGAGAAGGTCAAAACCATATGGCATATAACCGTTGTGTAGGTACTCGTTACTGTGCAAACAACTGTCCATATAAAGTAAGAAGATTCAACTGGTTCTTATACAACAAAAACAGCGAATTTGATTATCATATGAATGATGATTTAGGACGTATGGTATTAAACCCAGATGTTAATGTTCGTTCACGTGGAGTTATGGAGAAATGTTCTATGTGTATCCAAATGACGCAAGCGGTTAAGTTAAACGCTAAACGTGAAGGTAGATTAGTAAAAGATGGTGAATTCCAAACTGCATGTTCTGCAGCTTGTTCAAGCGGAGCAATGACTTTTGGAGACGTAAACGATAAAGAAAGTCAAGTTGCTACTTTAGTAGAAGATGACCGTATGTATCATTTATTAGAGCACATTGGTACAAAACCAAATGTATTCTACCATGTTAAAGTTAGAAACGATAAATAATTATTAATTAAGAAACAATATAAAGGATATGTCGTCTCATTACGAAGCACCCATTAGAAAGCCTTTAGTAGTAGGAAGTAAATCTTACCACGATGTTACTGTAGATGTTGCTGCACCTGTTGAAGGTAGAGCTAATAAACAATGGTGGATTGTATTTTCAATCGCATTAGCAGCTTTTCTTTACGGATTAGGTTGTATGATATACACTATTTCTACAGGTATAGGAACTTGGGGATTAAATAAAACAGTTGGTTGGGCTTGGGATATTACTAACTTCGTTTGGTGGGTTGGTATCGGTCACGCCGGAACCTTAATCTCAGCAGTATTATTATTATTCCGTCAAAAATGGAGAATGGCTATTAACCGTTCTGCAGAAGCAATGACGATTTTCTCTGTAATGCAAGCAGGTTTGTTCCCAATCATTCACATGGGGCGTCCATGGTTAGGATACTGGGTTTTACCTATACCAAATCAATTTGGATCACTATGGGTTAACTTTAACTCGCCATTACTATGGGATGTATTTGCAATTTCAACGTATTTATCAGTATCATTAGTTTTCTGGTGGACTGGTTTATTACCCGATTTTGCAATGCTTAGAGATAGAGCAATTACTCCTTTTACAAAAAGAGTATATTCAATTTTATCATTTGGATGGAGTGGTAGAGCAAAAGATTGGCAACGTTTTGAAGAAGTTTCATTAGTATTAGCTGGTTTAGCGACTCCTCTTGTACTTTCTGTACACACAATTGTATCTTTTGACTTCGCAACTTCGGTTATTCCGGGTTGGCATACAACTATCCTTCCTCCATACTTCGTAGCAGGAGCTATTTTCTCTGGATTTGCAATGGTAAACACCTTGTTAATTATCATGAGAAAAGTATCTAACTTAGAAGATTATATTACTGTTCAACATATTGAATTAATGAACATTGTAATCATGATTACAGGTTCTATCGTTGGTTGTGCTTATATCACTGAGTTATTTATTGCTTGGTATTCTGGAGTTGAATATGAACAATATGCATTCTTAAACAGAGCAACTGGTCCTTACTGGTGGTCATACTGGTTAATGATGACTTGTAATGTTATTTCTCCACAAGTTATGTGGTTTAAGAAAATTAGAACAAGTATTATGGCTTCGTTTATCATTTCTATCGTTGTAAACGTTGGTATGTGGTTTGAACGTTTCGTAATTATCGTTACTTCTTTACATAGAGATTATTTACCATCATCTTGGACAATGTTCCAACCAACATTTGTTGATGCAGGTATATTCATAGGAACTATTGGATTCTTCTTTGTATTATTCTTATTATACTCTAGAAGTTTCCCAGTAATTGCTCAGGCAGAGGTTAAAACTATTTTGAAATCTTCTGGAGACAATTATAAGAGAGCAAGAGAAGCAAACGGTCATAATTCAGATAATCATTAATATCATGAGTAATAAAGTTATACACGCTATATATAATGATGATGATGTTTTAATGGATGCTGTTAAGCAAACAAGAGCAGCACATCATCATATCGAAGAGGTTTATACACCTTTTCCAGTACACGGACTAGACAAAGCTATGGGATTAGCACCAACAAGAATTGCAATTGCATCATTTATGTATGGCTTAGTTGGAATCTCAGTTGCTACTTTTATGATGAGTTTTATTATGATTCATGATTGGCCACAAGATATTGGTGGTAAACCAAGTTTTAGTTATTTACAAAACATGCCGGCATTCGTGCCAATTATGTTTGAGATGACTGTATTTTTTGCAGCCCACTTAATGGTTATTACTTTCTATATGAGAAGTAAGTTATGGCCATTTAAACAAGCTGAAAACCCTGATGTAAGAACTACAGATGATCATTTTTTAATGGAAGTTGGAGTTCACGGAAACGAAGAAGAACTAGTTTCTTTCTTTCAATCTACAGGAGCAGTAGAAGTTAAAGTAATCGAAAAGCATTAATATCAAGATATGAAAAGCTTATTTAAAATAGTAGCTGTATTAGGTTTGTCATTCATAGCAACTTCTTGCTTTGATAAATCAAAACCAAACTACCAGTTTTTTCCAAATATGTATGAAGCAGTTCCTTATGAAACGTATTCAGAACATGATGTTTTTAAGAATGGAAAAGAAGGTCAATTACCAGCAGAAGGTTCTATAAAAAGAGGATTTGTTCCTTATGAAATTCCTAATACTCCAGAAGGTTATTTGCTTTCTAAAACAATAATAACTTCTCCTTTAGACAGTATTTCTAGAAATTCAGAAAAAGGGAAAGAATTGTTCAATATTTATTGTGCAATTTGTCATGGGGAAAAAGGAGACGGAAAAGGAAACTTAGTAAAAAGAGAGAAATTCCTTGGTGTTCCTAGTTATGCTGATAGAGAAATAACATTAGGTAGTATTTTTCACGTAGAAACGTATGGATTAAACTCTATGGGTTCTCATGCAAACCAACTTTCTCAAGAAGAAAGATGGCAAGTTGCTGACTACGTTTTGAAGTTGAAGTCTGAATTATAATTGTAAAACACTTTTTTGAAAATCATTGATATGTATACATTTTCAAGTAAATTAAAAACTTTTTCTTTTGTCCTTATGATTGTAGGGGTATTAGGTATAGGGTATGGCTTTATGAATACTCCTGCTACTTTAGAAGAAGTTGAACAGATATTAAACGCTGACCATGGTCACGGACATGATGCTCATGCTGAGACAACAGCTCATCATGGTTCTGATGCTCACGATGCTCATGCTGAAGCTGAACACAAAGAACACCTAGAACATGTTTTACATCAACAACAAAACAAGCCTTGGGCTGCGTTTTATGTTGCATGTATTTTCTTTATGTTAATTTCAGTTGGTGTTTTAGCATTTTATGCTATTCAATATGTTGCTCAAGTCGGTTGGTCTCCAATCTTATTTAGAGTAATGGAAGGAATAACTAGTTATTTATTACCAGGATCTATTATTTTCTTTTTAGTATTAGTTGCTGCAGGAATGCATTTTAATCATTTATTTGTTTGGATGGATGATGCTGTCGTAGCTAAAGATCATTTATTACAAGGGAAAGTCGGATTCTTAAATGTGCCTTTCTTTTTAATTAGAGCAGTTATATTTTTAGGATTTTGGAATTTATACCGTTATTTCTCTAGAAAAAATTCAATTGCACAAGATAACGCTACAGATAATGCTTTCTTCAAAAAGAATTTTAATATCTCAGCAATGTTCTTAGTATTCTTTATTATTTCAGAATCTATGATGTCATGGGATTGGATTATGTCTGTTGATCCTCACTGGTACAGTACATTATTTGGATGGTATGTTTTCGCAAGTTTCATGGTAAGTGGGATTACAGTTATAGCTTTTGTAACATTATATTTGAAATCTAAAGGTTTTTTACCAGAAGTAAATACAAGTCATATACATGATTTAGCTAAATTTATGTTTGGATTTAGTATTTTCTGGACATATTTATGGTTCTCTCAATTCATGTTAATTTGGTATTCAAACATTCCGGAGGAAGTTACTTACTATGTAACAAGAATTGAAGATTATAATTTACCATTTTTCGGAATGTTAGTTATGAATTTTGTATTCCCATTATTAATCTTAATCAATACTGATTTTAAACGATTAACTTGGATTATAGTTATGGCTGGTATTGTAATTTTATTTGGTCATTATATTGATTTTTTCAATATGATTATGCCGGCAACAGTTGGTGACCAATGGTATATTGGAATTCCAGAAATTAGTTCATTATTGTTCTTCTTAGGATTATTTATTTTTGTAGTTTTCACAGCTTTAACAAAGGCGCCACTTGTTGCAAAAGGAAATCCATTTATTGAAGAGAGCAAACATTTTCATTATTAATATTTAAAGAAATAAACAAATGACAAGTTTATTGATATTCTTAGTTTTAGCTTTAATTGGAATTGCAGTTTGGCAATTGACTAAAATTTTTGACCTAACTCAAGTTGGTACTTCAAAAGATGATTCTGGAGTTGCTAATGATTATGATAATAAAGTTAATGGTTACTTAATGTTTGCCTTTGTTGGTTTCATTTATGTATTTACTATTTATTCTTTGGTTGCCTGGGGTGAATTCGTTTTAGGAACTCCAGCATCTGCTCATGGCTCTGAAGTAGATAATTTAATGAACATTTCGATGGCATTGATTTTCTTTGTGCAAACTATTACTCAATTTTTATTACACTATTTTACACATAAATATAGTGGTAAAGAAGGTCAAAAAGCATTGTATTTTGCAGATAATAATAAGTTAGAAGCTATTTGGACTATAATTCCTGTTATTGTACTTTCTGGTTTAATTCTTTATGGATTATATACTTGGAATGATATTATGTATTATGACGATGAAGAAGATGTAATGTATGTAGAATTATATGCTAAACAATTCTCTTGGGAAGCAAGATATGCCGGTGAAGATAATACTTTAGGTAAAGCTAATGTTAGGTATATTGAAGGTGTAAATACTTTAGGTGTTGATTTAGAAGACCCTGCTTCGAATGATGATAAAGCAGTAACTGAATTGCATATTCCAACAGGTAAAAAAGTAGTTTTTAAATTCCGTTCTCAAGATGTATTGCACTCTGCGTATATGCCTCACTTTAGAGCTCAAATGAACTGTGTTCCTGGGATGGTTACTGAATTTGCATTTGTGCCTACAGTTACAACTGCAGAAATGCGTTTAGATGATAAAATTGTTGCAAAAGTTAATAAAATCAATAAAATTAGAGCTGCAAAAAGCCTTAAGTTAGTTGCTGAAGGTAAAGAAGCTTTAGAGCCTTATACATTTGATTATTTATTATTATGTAATAAGATTTGTGGAGCTTCACACTATAACATGCAAATGAAAATTGTTGTTGATACACCAGAAGATTTCAAAAAATGGTTAGCTGAAAAGCCTACTGTTACACAAGTTTGGAAAGAAGCTAATGCTCCTGCTCCTGTTGAAGTGAAAGAAGTTGCTCCAGTATCAGTTATAGACTCTACTGCAGTAGTAGCTCAAGTTATAAAATAATTTAAGTTTTTAATTTTAGAATAAGATTATGTCAGCACACGAACACGGTCATCATAAAGAAACTTTCATTACTAAATATATTTTTAGTATTGACCATAAGATGATTGCTAAGCAATATTTAATTACGGGTATGTTAATGGGTATCATTGGAGTTATGATGTCTATATTTTTTCGTATGCAAATCGCTTGGCCAGAAGAATCTTTTGAGATATTTAAAATATTTTTAGGTGAAGATTATGCTCCGGGTGGAGTTATGAAAAACGATATTTATCTAGCTTTAGTTACAATTCATGGTACTATTATGGTATTCTTTGTACTTACTGCTGGTTTAAGTGGTACTTTTAGTAACTTATTAATTCCATTGCAAATTGGAGCTAGAGATATGGCGTCTGGATTTATGAATATGATTTCTTACTGGATGTTTTTCGTATCTTCTGTAATTATGATTATTTCGTTATTTGTAGAATCAGGTCCTGCATCTGCAGGATGGACTATTTATCCGCCTTTAAGTGCATTGCCACAAGCAATACCAGGTTCAGGAACAGGAATGACACTTTGGTTGGTCTCTATGGCTATATTTATTGCGTCTTCATTAATGGGGTCTTTAAATTATGTTGTTACAGTAATCAACTTAAGAACAAAAGGAATGACAATGACTCGTTTACCATTAACGGTTTGGGCATTCTTTGTAACTGCAATTATTGGTATTATTTCATTCCCTGTATTATTTTCTGCAGCTTTATTATTAATTTTCGATAGAAGTTTTGGAACATCATTCTTCTTGTCAGATATTTTTATCGCAGGAGAAGTTTTACATTACCAAGGTGGTTCTCCAGTTTTATTTGAGCACTTATTTTGGTTCTTAGGACACCCTGAAGTATATATTGTAATTTTACCAGCAATGGGTCTTGTGTCTGAAATTATGGCGTCAAGTTCACGTAAACCAATTTTTGGTTACCGTGCCATGATTGCTTCTATTATTGCAATTGCATTTTTATCTACAATTGTTTGGGGTCACCATATGTTTATCTCAGGTATGAATCCTTTCTTAGGGTCTGTATTTACATTTACAACATTATTGATTGCGATTCCTTCTGCTGTAAAAGCATTTAACTGGATTACTACTTTATGGAAAGGAAACTTACAATTAAACACAGCAATGTTGTTTTCAATTGGTTTTGTTTCTACATTTATTACGGGTGGTTTAACAGGAATTATTTTAGGAGATAGTACATTAGATATTAATGTTCACGATACATATTTCGTTATTGCGCATTTCCATTTAGTAATGGGTATATCTGCACTTTATGGATTCTTTGCTGGTGTGTACCACTGGTATCCAAAAATGTTTGGTAGAATGCTTAATAAAACACTAGGTTATGTACACTTTTGGGTAACAGTAGTTTGTGCTTACGGAGTTTTCTTCCCAATGCACTTTATAGGAATGGCAGGTTTACCAAGACGTTACTATACTAACTCAGCGTTCCCTTTATTTGATGAATTAGCAGATGTAAATGTATTAATTACTATGTTTGCTATAGTTGGAGCAACTTTCCAAATTGTTTTCTTCTGGAACATATTTTACAGTATGTTCTACGGTAAAAAAGCAACTCAAAACCCATGGAGATCTAATACTTTAGAATGGACAACACCAGTTGAGCATTTACATGGAAACTGGCCTGGAGAAATCCCTGAAGTTCACCGTTGGCCTTATGATTACAGTAAGCCTGGTCATGATGATGATTTTGTTCCGCAAACTGTTCCTATGAAGGAAGGTGAAGTAGAATTACATCATTAAGATTTATAAAAAATATAAAAAATACCTTTCTATTTGGAAAGGTATTTTTGTTTTAAGTTTGCTTATATTTGTCTTATGAATGAGAATTTAGATCCAAATAAAGAAAGGTTTACTCCTCAAGAGATTGATGTTGAAAAAGCATTGAGGCCTTTGTCTTTTGATGATTTTGCAGGTCAGGAACAAGTTTTAGAAAATTTACAGGTATTTGTTCAGGCTGCTAATTTGAGAGACGAAGCTTTAGATCACACTTTGTTTCATGGACCTCCAGGATTGGGTAAGACTACATTAGCGAATATATTAGCAAATGAACTTGGTGTAGGTATTAAAATTACTTCAGGACCTGTTCTTGATAAACCAGGTGATTTAGCGGGCCTTTTAACAAATTTAGAGGATAGAGATATTCTTTTTATTGATGAGATACATCGCTTGTCTCCAATTGTTGAAGAGTATTTATACTCTGCAATGGAAGATTTTAAGATAGATATAATGATTGAGTCAGGACCAAACGCAAGAACGGTTCAAATTAATCTGAATCCTTTTACACTTGTTGGTGCTACAACTCGTTCGGGTTTGTTAACTGCACCTATGCGTGCTCGTTTTGGAATACAAAGTCGTTTACAATATTATAACAAAGAGCTTTTAACTTCTATAGTTGAGAGAAGTGCATCAATTTTAAATATGCCAATTACAACTGAAGCAGCAATAGAAATCGCGGGGAGAAGTAGAGGGACACCTCGTATTGCAAATGCTTTGTTAAGAAGAGTTCGTGATTTTGCTCAAATTAAAGGAAATGGC
Source organism: Flavobacterium sp. (assembly GCA_040119075.1). GTDB lineage: Bacteria > Bacteroidota > Bacteroidia > Flavobacteriales > Flavobacteriaceae > Flavobacterium. The sequence continues at coordinate 567 of JBEDTP010000190.1, read as the reverse complement.
AGTATTGATATAGAAATTTCAAAGTTCGCTCTAAAAGCATTACATGTTGATGCACATGGTTTAGATGAAATGGATAATAAAATATTGGTTACTATTATCGAAAAATTTAAAGGAGGCCCAGTAGGCTTATCCACTTTAGCAACTGCAGTTTCAGAAAGTAGCGAGACTATTGAAGAAGTCTATGAGCCATTTTTAATTCAAGAAGGATTTATAATGAGAACGCCTAGAGGTCGTGAAGTGACCGAGAAAGCATATACTCATTTAGGGAAAGTTAGACCGAATATTCAAGGTGGATTGTTTTAAATGATTCAGAACAAAGAAAAATATACGAAATTAATTAAAACCGAAGCCAAACGCCTCGGTTTTTTGTCTTGTGGTATTTCCAAAGCTGAGTTTTTAGAAGAAGAAGCACCAAGGCTTGAAAATTGGTTGAATGAAAATATGAATGGACAAATGGATTATATGGAAAACCATTTTGACATGCGTCTCGATCCTACAAAATTAGTGGATGATGCTAAAAGTGTTATTTCTTTGCTTTTAAATTATTATCCATCTGAATTACAAAAC
>JBEDTP010000189.1:0-26336 GCA_040119075.1 Flavobacterium sp. | reverse complement strand
AAGACTTAACCTTTAAGGTGGTTATTGCAGCGGGGCTCACCTCTTCCCATTCCGAACAGAGAAGTTAAGCCCGCTTGCGCAGATGGTACTGCAATCCTGTGGGAGAGTATGACACCGCCTTTCTTTTTAAAACCCTATCCATATCGGATAGGGTTTTTTGTTTTATATAGATTTTACCAAATAGCATACAAAAAAAAACGAACTAAATAGCTCGTCTTTTTTATATTGTAATGAATTTATATAATTATTATTGTCTAGGTTTGTTAATGCCTCTGTCATAAAGTATAATGCTTCCCGCTACAGATACATTTAAGCTCTTTTCTGACTTAAATTTTACTAAATAATGACATTTTTCTATCGCTTTTTTAGATAACCCATGGTCTTCAGCACCTAATAAATAGACACAACGTCTTGGATGTTCGAAAGTTTCTAAATCCTCAGCAGTTTCATCTAATTCTACACCAACTAGTCTTGCACCTTTTGGTAAGTTTTTAAAAAAATCTTCAAAGGTTTCGTAATGAAAATAAGGTAACGATTTTACTGCATTATGTGTGTCACAAGCCTGTTTTGCATATCTATTTCCTATAGTGAAAATATAACTAGCGCCTAAATTTTGTGCAGAACGCCATAAAACACCTAGATTTTCTGGAGTTTTACCGTTTTGTATACCGATACCGAAATATTCGGTTGTAAAATTATCATTCATGGTGTAAAAATACAAACAGTTATTAGTATTGTCAAGTTTTTAAGTTGATGAAGTTTAAATCATCAAATTAGTTAAGCAATGATTTATCGAATGAAGTATAAACCTTTCAAGTTGTTCGAAATATGTAAATCATATATAGAATCTCTTTCAATCGAAATTGCTTCTCCATGAAAGTCTAATCCGTCAACATACATTGGTACATCAAGAGATATTAATTTGAAATTATACTTATTCCCTTGCTTTATTTTTTTATTTGATGAGAGTTTATTATTGTTTTTTAAAGATAAAATTTTATAATATAACCCGTTCTCTTTAGCGTGAATTACATATACATTGTTTATTGAATCTATCTTTATTATCTTGTACTTTAGAAAATCTTTGGCTTCATTATTTATTACCTTATTTGATTTACATGATAAGATTAATATCATTATAGAATAACTTATGATTAAGTTTTTAAAGCTCATTTATCAATTATTGATTTAATATTTTGTCTAAATTATAACAATATTTTGTTTGTTGCAATAATTTCGCGTGAGGGATAGCAGCGGCATCCTTTTTTGTCATTGCGAGGAAGAATGACGTGGCAATCTAAAAAAGATATAGCACATAGCCCGGCCGTAATGCAATGAAGGACACGACCATAAAAAAATCCGACTCTTGTGAAGTCGGATTTCTTATTCTATTTAAATGAGATTATTTTACTAATCCTCTTGAAATTACAATTCTTTGGATTTCTGAAGTTCCTTCATAAATTTGCGTAATTTTAGAATCACGCATCATTCTTTCTACATGGTATTCGCTTACATAACCGTTTCCACCGTGAATTTGTACAGCATCGTTTGCTACTTCTAAAGCAATTTCTGAAGCGTATAATTTTGCCATTGCACCAGAATGTGCAATATCTTCACCTGCATCTTTTTCAGCAGCAGCTTTGTGAATTAACAATCTAGCAGCAGTTATTTTAACATGCATATCTGCTAATTTGAAAGCGATTGCTTGGTGTTGGAAAATTGGTTTTCCAAAAGTTACACGCTCTTGTGCATATTTTAAAGCTAATTCGTAAGCACCTTGAGCGATACCTAATGCTTGAGAAGCAATTCCAATTCTTCCACCGTTTAATGTTGACATAGCGAAACTAAATCCGAATCCGTCAGCACCAATTCTATTTTCTTTAGGCACTTTTACATCATTAAATAACAAAGTATGTGTATCAGAACCACGAATTCCCATTTTCTTTTCTTTAGGACCTACTTCAAAACCTGGCATTCCTTTTTCAACAATAAGAACGTTAATTCCTTTATGACCTTTTGCAGCATCTGTTTGAGCAATTACCAGATAAGTAGAAGCTGTTCCTCCGTTTGTAATCCAGTTTTTTGTACCGTTTAATAAATAATGGTCGCCCATGTCAATGGCAGTAGTTCTTTGAGATGTTGCATCTGAACCTGCTTCTGGTTCTGATAAACAAAATGCTCCAATAACTTCTCCTTTTGCAAGTGGTGTTAAATATTTTATTTTTTGTTCTTCTGAACCATATTTTTCTAATCCTGCACAAACTAATGAGTTATTAACCGACATGATTACTGCTGCAGAAGCGTCTACTTTTGCAATTTCTTCCATTGCTAAAACATAAGAAACACTATCTAAACCAGCTCCACCATATTTAGGGTCAACCATCATTCCTAAAAAGCCTAGATCAGCCATCATTTTAACTTGTTCAGTTGGAAATTTTGAGTGCTCGTCTCTTTCTATTACGCCTGGTAATAATTCTGTTTGAGCAAAATCTCTAGCTGCTTGCTGAATCATTAATTGCTCTTCGGTTAATTTAAAATCCATAGTGTATTAATAAAAGTTTGTGTATTTTTTTAAAGTTTTCAAATGTACTTTTTTTTTGGCAAATTTTCAATAGTAATTTGTAATTTTAAGCCATGTTTAAAGATAGTTATCAGGTTGTTGGTGTAATGTCGGGTACATCGTTAGATGGTGTAGATTTGGTTTATGTGACCTTAACATATTCAGATAAATGGGAGTTTAATATTTATTTTTCGGAAACTGTAGCTTATTCAGACTATTGGTCTAAACTGTTATCAAATGCTGTACATTCTTCAAAACAAGAACTTTTAGAATTAAATGAAGCTTATACAGAAGAATTAGGGGGAATAATTAATGGTTTTATTTCGAAGAACGCTATCACTAAAATTGATGCAGTTTGTTCGCATGGACATACGGTTTTGCACCAGCCAGAAAATGGATTCACTCTTCAAATTGGGAATCTTAAAAAGCTTTCCGCTTTATTAAAACAAAATGTAGTTTGTGATTTTAGAGTGCAAGATGTTGAGTTAGGAGGGCAAGGAGCTCCTTTAGTGCCAATTGGTGATCGTTTGTTATTTTCTCAATATGATTATTGTTTGAATTTAGGAGGGTTTTCTAATATTTCATTTGAAGAAAATTCAAAAAGAATAGCGTATGATATTTCGCCTGTAAATACGGTGATGAATTTATATGCTAAAAAATTAGGTTTTCCATATGATGACAAGGGTAATTTAGCAAGAAGCGGAAATTTAAATCAGGATTTGTTAAATGAATTGAATGCTTTGTCTTTCTATCAATTGTCATATCCAAAATCACTTGGTATTGAGTTTGTTAATGGGACAAATCTTCCAATTCTTTCAAAATATCAAATTCCTGAAATTGATATTTTACGGACATTTATAGAGCATGTTGCTTTTCAAATAAGCAAGGCAATATCTAAGAAAGACAGTTCGCTTTTAGTCACAGGCGGCGGTGCTTATAACGATTTCTTAATGGAGCGAATGCGAAGTTATTTGCCAGATGTTAAGATTATAATTCCAGATAGAATTACATTAGAATTTAAAGAAGCACTTGTCTTTGCTCTATTAGGTGTTTTAAAATTACGTAATGAAATTAATACATTATCTTCTGTTACAGGTGCAAATAAAGACCATAGTTCTGGGAGCGTTTTTAATTATAATGTCTAATTTGCTGTAAATCAGGTTCACATCTTTTTTCTTAAATTAGAATACGTTAATTTAAACTTACAGAATATGCATAATTCATAAGATTATGTATATTTGTGAAACTCAAAAAGAACCAACTAGAATGAAAGATTTATTAAAGAAATTTGAAAATAAAGAACCAGAAATAGTATTCAATTGGAAAGACCCTGAAACAGAAGCTGAAGGATGGACAGTTATCAACTCTTTAAGAGGAGGAGCTGCAGGTGGCGGAACGAGAATGCGCAAAGGATTAGATATGAATGAAGTGCTTTCTTTGGCTAAAACTATGGAGGTGAAATTTTCAGTTTCTGGACCAGCGATTGGTGGTGCAAAATCAGGAATTAATTTTGATCCAAATGACCCTCGTAAAAAAGGTGTTTTAGAAAGATGGTATAAAGCAGTTTCACCTTTGCTGAAAAATTACTACGGAACTGGTGGTGATTTAAATGTAGATGAAATTCACGAAGTAATTCCTATGACGGAAGGTTGTGGTGTTTGGCATCCACAAGAAGGTGTTTTTAATGGTCACTTTCAACCAACAGAAGCTGATAAAATTAATAGAATTGGACAATTGCGTCAAGGAGTAATTAAGGTGATTGAAAATCCAAATTTTTCTCCAGATGTAAATAGAAAATACACAGTAGCAGATATGATTACTGGTTATGGTGTGGCTGAATCTGTACGCCATTTTTATGACATTTATGGTGGTAACGTAAAAGGTAAGAAGGCTATTGTTCAAGGTTTTGGTAATGTAGGTTCTGCTGCGGCTTTTTATTTAGCTGAAATGGGAGCTAAGGTTGTTGGAATTATAGATAGAGATGGTGGTTTGATTAATGAAAACGGATTCTCATTTGAGGAAATTACCGAATTATTTTTGAATAAAGACGGAAATAAATTAGTTGCAGCTAATATGATTCCATTTGAAGAAATAAATGAGAAAATTTGGTCTATTGAAGCGCAAGTTTTTGCACCATGCGCCGCTTCAAGGTTAGTTACGAAAGACCAAGTTGAAAAAATGATTGCTTCTGGTTTAGAAGTTATCTCAAGTGGAGCAAACGTTCCTTTCGCAGATAAAGAAATTTTCTTTGGTCCAATTATGGAAGAAACAGATTCAAAAGTAAGTTTGATTCCTGATTTTATTTCAAATTGTGGAATGGCAAGAGTTTTTGCATATTTTATGGAGAAAAAAGTTCAAATGACAGATGAGTCTATTTTCTCAGATACCTCAAATATTATCAAAGCAGCAATTCAAAGAACTTACGATGCTAATTCAGATAAAATGAATATTAGTGCTCGTGCATTTGAAATTGCATTAAAACAACTTATTAAATAAATTATAATGGAAATATTGTTAATAGTAATATTTGTTCTTGGTTATATGGCTATAGCTATGGAGCATACTTTAAAAATAGATAAATTGATTCCTGCATTAGGAATGATGGCAATATTGTGGGCTTTAATTGCTGTTAATCATTTAGAAGTTTTTGAAATAATACCTGGAGTTGGCAAAGAAAGTCATCATTTAGATGGTGTCTTGTTACACCATTTAGGTAAAACTGCAGAAATATTGATTTTCCTGATGGGAGCCATGACAATAGTTGAAATTATTGACTATTTTGATGGTTTTTCTACAATTAAATCTTTTGTAAAAACAAAAAGGAAATCAAAATTATTATGGTTATTTACTATACTTGCTTTTATTTTATCTGCTATAATTGATAATTTAACAGCTACAATTGTATTAATTACTATTCTTCAAAAAATAGTTAAAGATAGAGAAGTACGTTTGTGGTATGCGGGGTTAATAGTCATTGCTGCAAATGCTGGAGGTGCTTGGTCTCCTATCGGAGATGTTACTACTACAATGCTTTGGATTGCAAATAAAGTTTCAGCGAATGAATTAATAAAACACGTTTTAGTACCTTCTATCTTATGTTTCGCAGTGCCAACATTTATTGCATCTCGAATGAAAGTATTTAAAGGAGATATTGAAGTTGAAGTTGAAGAAGAAAAATCAAAATCAAAATTTAGCGGGTTAATGTTTTATTTAGGACTTGGTTCTATTTTATTTGTTCCCGTTTTTAAAACAGTAACACATTTACCTCCTTATGTTGGTATGATGTTGTCTTTAGCAATTGTTGCAGCTGTTGCAGAGTTTTTAAGTAGTAGAAAATTCAGCGTTGGTAGTGCAACAGCAGGTGAAGGTTCTGTGCATCATAGTCCAGTTCATAAATCATTATCAAAAATTGAAATGCCAAGTATTTTGTTTTTCTTAGGAATTTTAATGGCAGTTGCTGCATTAGAATCTCTAGGAATGTTATTTGATTTTGCAGGAACTTTAGAGGCTAGTGTACCTTATTTAGGAACAGAACACCATTCTACAAAGATTTCAGATTTAGTAGTTTTATTATTAGGGGTTGGTTCGGCAATTATTGATAATGTTCCTTTAGTTGCTGCCAGTATTGGAATGTTTCAAATTGGTATGGATGAGCCAGCTTGGCATTTTATTGCTTATTCTGCGGGTACAGGAGGTAGTATTTTAATTATTGGGTCAGCAGCTGGTGTTGTAGCAATGGGTATGGAGAAAATAGATTTTGTTTGGTATCTTAAAAAAATAGGTTGGTTAGCTTTAATTGGTTTCTTAGCAGGAAGTGTCGGTTTTGTTCTTTTAAGAGACTTTTTATTGAATGTAGTACATTAATAACAATTTTTTCATTTTTCATTCGTTATATAAAAAATAATAAAATATGAGTATATTTCTTCAAGCAGATAGTTTAGCAGTTGCTAGTCAGGTTTTAACAGATGATGCACAACCAGTTGAACAAACATTATCTATTTGGTCATTATTAACAAGTGGTGGAGCAGGTGGAATAGCGATTATGATTGTTTTGTTTTTATTGCTGTTTTTAGCTTTGTTTTTATATTTCGAGCGTATCATGGCTATCAATAAAGCGAGTAAAATTGATGCTAGTTTTATGAATAATATTAAGTTGCACATTAGTTCTGGTAAAATTGACTCAGCTAAGATGTTATGTGCACAAACAAATTCGCCTGTTGCTCGTTTAATTGAAAAAGGAATTTCTCGAATTGGGAAACCTCTTGAAGATATAAACACTGCAATTGAAAATGCGGGTAACCTTGAGTTGTATAAATTAGAAAAAAACACAAGTATGTTGGCTACCATTTCTGGGGCAGGACCTATGATTGGGTTCTTAGGAACGGTACTTGGTATGATTCTTGCTTTTCATAAAATGGCTAGCGGTGGCGGACAAATTGAAGTTGGCGCGCTTGCTGAAGGAATTTATACTGCTATGACTACAACAGTTGTTGGTCTTGTAGTTGGTATTATTGCTTACATGGGTTATAATCACTTAGTTGTTAAGACCAATAAGGTTGTTAACCAAATGGAAGCCAATGCAGTTGAGTTTTTAGATTTATTAAACGAACCAGTATAATATGAAGTTAGGTAAAAATAAAAATAAAGTTTCTACAGAATTCAATATGTCGTCTATGACGGATATTGTTTTCTTGTTGCTGATATTTTTCATGATAACTTCTACAATGGTTACGACTAATGCTTTAGATTTAGTTTTGCCAAAAGGTAAAGGGAAAACGGATAGTAATAAAAATTTAGCAGTTAGTATTGATGAAAGTTTACAGTTTTTTATAGATAAAGATAAGGTTGATGAAACTCAATTAGAATCACAGCTTTTAGCTTTGATGGCTAATGCAGAACAAAAAGCAATTATTCTAAGAGCAGAGAAATCTGTGCCACATGAAAAAGTGGTTTATGTAATGGATATTGCTTATAGAAATGGAATGAAAATGGTTGTAGCTGTTAATCCAAAATAATTTTCTGTTTAGTATTTTACTAATTTAATAATAGAAAAAATGAACTTTTTAGAAACACCAGAAGAAAAAAAATCATTTACTATTACAAGTATATTATTTGTAATACTATTTCTATTGTTTGCTTTTTTAGGACTTACTTATATGGATCCACCGCCTGAAAACGGTATTGCGGTAAATTTTGGTACAAGTGATGTGGGTCAAGGAGAAATTCAACCTACAAAACCTATAGAATCAGCTCCACAAACTGCACAAGCTCAGCCCGAGACTACTCAAGATGAAGAGGTTTTAACAGATGAAAGTGATTCGCCGGTTGTTATTCAGCCAAAAAAAAACACTCCTAAACCTAAAGCTCCTACTGAAACTAAACCAGAGGTTAAGCCTACTCCAAAACCTTCTCAACAAACTAATAATGCGTTGAGTAGTATTTTAAATGGGCCAAAATCAGAAGGTGAAGCAAGTGGAGGACATGGTAATGATGGTTTGCCTGGCGATAAAGGTGATCCTAATGGTAGTATTTATGCAAATAGTTTCTATGGAAGTGGATCTGGCTCTGGAAATGGTTCTGGAAACGGCACAGGTTGGGGTTTAGCAGGAAGAAAATTGGCCGGAAATACTAAAAAAGTACAAGATTGTAATGAGTCAGGTACCGTTGTAGTTAAAATTTGGGTAAACCGAAGTGGAAATGTTATCAAAGCCGAAAGAACTCAAGGTACTACAAATACTAATCCCTGTTTAGTTAATCCCGCATTAGAAACGGCAAGAACTTTTAAATGGCAAGCTGATTCCAATGCACCTGAAACACAAATTGGTTTTGTTGTAGTTAATTTTAAACTTGGCGAATAATTTTAGTAAAATGACTTATAAAGAAACAACAGATTGGTTATTTAACCAACTTCCCATGTTTCAAAACCAAGGTGCTTCGGCCTATAAAAATGATTTGTCTAATATTGTTTTATTAGATGATTATCTTAAAAATCCGCATAGAAAATTCAAAACAATTCATATTGCTGGTACGAACGGAAAAGGTTCTACTTCTTCATTATTGGCTTCCGTTTTACAAGAAGCAGGTTATAAAGTAGGATTATATACTTCACCACATTTAAAAGATTATAGAGAACGCATTCGAATTAACGGAAATATGATTTCTGAAGATTATGTAATTGACTTTGTACAAAATCATAAACCTTTTTTTGAAGAACATCAATTGAGTTTTTTCGAAATGTCAGTTGGATTAGCATTCGATTATTTTGCAAATGAAAAAGTTGATGTTGCAATTATTGAAGTTGGTCTTGGTGGTCGTTTAGATGCTACGAATATTATTACGCCTTTAATTTCTGTTATTACTAATATTGGTTTAGATCATACGCAGTTTTTAGGAAACAGCTTGGATAAAATTGCTTTTGAAAAAGGTGGGATTATTAAGAAAAACATTCCAGTTGTTATCGGAGAATATTTAGAAGAAACAAAACCTGTTTTTGATGATTTAGCTAAATTGAATAATTCTGAAATTATTTATGCTCAAGATGAATTTATTCAAGATGTTCCATGTGCTTTGCTTGGCGATTATCAGTGGGCAAATAAGAAAACTGTTTTGTCTACTTTGTTTTGTTTAAATGATGTTTTTTCTGTTTCAAAAGAAACTATCGAAAAAGGGTTTTTAAATGTTGTTTCAAATACAGGTTTGCTAGGAAGATGGCAAATTTTAAATAGTGCACCTAAAGTGGTTTGTGATACTGCTCATAATAGTCATGGTTTAAAAGTTGTTTTAAATCAAATTGATAATGAACGATATGAAACCTTACATATTGTTTTAGGTGTTGTTAATGATAAAGATTTGGTTTCAATTTTACCGTTATTTCCTAAAAATGCTGTTTATTATTTTTGTACTCCAAATGTTCCTCGTGGTTTAGATGCAAAAATTTTAAAAGAAAACGCATTGCAATATGGCTTGGATGGAGAAGTATATGCTTCTGTTCGAGAAGCTTATGATGTCGCTTTTTTTAATTCATATAAATCTGATTTTATTTATATAGGAGGAAGTACATTTGTTGTTGCAGAAATTATTTAAAAATTTATAAAATTTGTTTGGAAATACTAATTTCTAGTGTATATTTGCACTCGCAATACGGAAGTAGAGTAAATTTATTGGGGCGATTAGCTCAGCTGGTTCAGAGCACCTCGTTTACACCGAGGGGGTCGGGGGTTCGAACCCCTCATCGCCCACAAACAAAAAAAGCACTTCAACTGAAGTGCTTTTTTTGTTTTATACAATCTCTAATATTCTTTCAAGAGCCATTCCTCTTGAACCTTTTATTAAAATAAAACTTTCAGTAAGCTTGTTTTCTTTTAAGTATTTTGATAGCTCTTCAAAATCTTTGTGAAAATGTAAATGTGTACTATTTTCTTTAGTACTATAAAAATCTTTACCAACGAAGTGGGAAGTTATGGTGTCTTCGTTTTTCAGCAAGTTTACAACGTTTTTATGTTCACTTAGGCTTTCTGTTCCTAATTCAAACATGTCTCCTAATATGGCAACTTTCGATGTTTTTTCGATTTGTGTAAAGTTGGCTATTGCAGCAGTCATACTACTTGGGTTTGCATTATAAGCGTCTAATATAATTTTATTGCCATTTTTCTCAATTAATTGCGACCTATTGTTTGTAGGTGTGTAGTTTTCAATGGCTTTCTTAATGCTTATATCTTCAATGTTGAAATATTTTCCAAATGCAATTGCCGCATTAATGTTGTTTGCATTGTATGCTCCAATCAACTGTGAATTTATTTTTGTGTCATTAAATTCAACTTTAACCATAGGGTTTGCTTCAATTGATTTTATCTTTACATTTGAATTTGAATTTTCATAAGAAAAGGTAAAACGTTTTGTGGTTTCAGTCTTTTCTTTTTGTAAAGTATCGTCTAGATTTACAAAAACTAATTGGTTATTTTGTTTCAAATAATTATATAGTTCACTTTTCCCTTTTATGATTCCTTCTACTCCGCCAAAACCTTCTAAATGTGCTTTTCCAAAATTAGTAATATATCCAAAATTAGGTTCTGCAATTTGGCATAAAAACTCAATCTCTTTTTGGTGATTTGCTCCCATTTCAACAATTCCTATTTCTGTTTCTTCGTTGAATCTTAATAAGGTTAGTGGAACTCCAATATGGTTGTTTAGGTTGCCAATTGTTGCAATGGTTTTGAATTTTGTAGAAAGTACTACATTTATTAATTCTTTTGTTGTTGTTTTTCCATTGCTTCCAGTGAGGGCAATAATTGGAGTCTTTAGAACTCTACGGTGATGATTTGCTAATTCTTGTAATGTTATTAAAGTATTTCCAACTATTATTGTTTTGCCTTCAATATGATATTTTGGATTGTCAATCACAACATATTTGGCCCCTTTTTCTAAAGCTTCTTTTGCAAATGTATTGGCGTCAAAATTATCGCCTTTAAGTGCAAAAAACATACTGTTTTCTTCTATTTTTCTTGTGTCGGTAGATATGCTAGTGCATTCTAGAAATTTTAAATATAGGTTTTTCATTTTCATAAAGCGAATATAATAAAAAAGCCCTTTCAATTGAAAGGGCTTTTACTAAATGTATGATAGTAAATTAATGTTTTGGGTTTCCTCTCGGAGTCTTTTTGTTAGATTTTGGCCCAACTTTAGACATCGCGTTTCTAAATCCAATATAATCTGTTGCCATATCTTGTGGGAAATATCTACGAGATGCTGGATCTAACCAGTAAGCTCTATCTCTCCAAGAACCACCTTTGTAAACTCTAACATTATCGTTAACTAAAGTTGTTCTGTCGTTAGATTTGTCATGTTTTTTAGTCATTTCGCCTAAACTGTCTACAGAAATTGTATGTTTAGGAGATTCGTACATTCTAAATTGATCTTCTTTTCCTTCTTCTTCCTCTTCAGATGAACCGAAATCAAAACGTCTTGTAGAAGCTCTATCACCATCTCTATAGTTTCTGTTGTCAGAAGTAGAGAATTGTGTTCTTAAGTATGTTTCGTTATCGTCAACAGGAACCTGAGCAATTTGACCTGGGAAATTTCTTGCAACAATTTTTCCATTACTTAATGTGTCATAAGTAATATTGTCAGTAGTTACAATTTCAACAGTTCCGTCTTCGCCAATTTTGTTTTTCATGTAAACGTTACCTCTGAAGTAGTTGAAGTCATTTGCTTCGTCATCTACCATAGGTCTGTAAACATCAGCAACCCATTCCGCAACGTTACCAGCCATATCATAAAGACCAAAGTCGTTTGGTGGATAGCTTTTTACTTTGTTAGTAATATCAGCGCCATCATCAGACCATCCTGCGATTCCGCCATAATCACCTTTTCCTTGTTTGAAATTGGCTAATTGGTCACCTCTGTATTGTCTTTGACCTGAACGTGTATATTGTCCATTCCAAGGGTATTTCTTTTGTCCTTTGTAAATGTTATATTCTCTGTTTCCTACTAGAGCTAATGCTGCATATTCCCATTCTGCTTCGGTTGGTAATCTGTATTCAGGTAATATTAAACCAGAATTTCTTTGAGCATAAACATTTTTTGCAGTATCTGCTACTTCTTGTCTTCCGCTTTTGTTTAACTCTTTTTTAAGTACTACATCTTCTTTACCGCCGAAAGTTTGTGTAGGAGCCGCCAAGTAAGTTTCAGTACTGAATGAAGTTTCAGCAGTAACATCTTTTACTTTTGCATTCTTTTTTAAATATCCTTCTCTCTCAAGGATGTTTTCATTTACACGGTCAGTTCTCCATTTACTGAATTCAGTTGCTTGAATCCAATTTACACCAACTACTGGATATTCTGCATAAGCAGGATGTCTTAAGTAGTTGTTAGTCATTGTTTCGTTATAACCTAAACGGTTTCTCCAAACTAATGTATCAGGGATTGCTCCTGTATATATGTTTTTGTAATTTTCATCTTCTGGTGGGAAAACAGTTTTTAGCCAAAACAAGTATTCTGTATACATGATGTTTGTCACCTCTGTTTCATCCATGAAAAACGACTGTACATGTTGTTGGTTTGGAGTGTTATTCCAATCATGCATAGGGTCATCTTGTACTTTACCCATTGTAAAAGTTCCTCCTTCAACAGGAATCATTCCCGGAGGAGTTTCTTGTTGTTTGAACTTTGAATTGTATTGAAAACCACCTTCTTTGTCGTTGATTTTCCAACCCGTCGCCTTTGAACCACCTTTTGTTCCTGAGCTCTTACTACAACTAGTAAAACCTATTGCTACTGACAATGCCAATATCAATTTTAAAGTCATAATTTTCTTAATTTTCATACTTTAGTAGGTAATAATTTTAGTGTCGCAAGATAATAATTATGTATTAATTTGCAACATGTTTTTAAAAAAATATTAAATTTTTGTTAATCTAACTCTTTTATAACGTATTAGCTTTTTTTTTATTGTATAAATTTAGATTTATTGAATTATTTTTTTCTCTTTGTAATATATATATTAAAAATACGTTTTGTTAAGGATGAAAAAGATTTTTATTTATTTGATGTTTTTTCTTTTTGGGATTGTTTATTCTCAAAATGAGAAGTCTATTTCTTTGGTCTGGAGTCATTCAAGCCAATATTTGAGTGATGATGCCTTTTTTAAATTTCCTCAGTTTGATGATAAATATTTTGATTTAGATATCCCTAGTAGAGCTGTTACGTTTAAATTTTCTTTTAAAAGTCAGGGTCTTATTGATAAAAAATCATTGAGAGTTTTCAATGTAAAATATGAATCTGTTCAGGCTGATTTTCTGCAAAATTTAGATGTTTCTAAAATTCCTAATATATTAGAATATTCAATTGAATCAGTGCAAGCAAAAGATGAGTTTTATTCTTTATTGAAATTATCACCTATAATTAATGATAAAGGCGTTTTCAAAAAAGTAATCACTTTTCAATTCAATTATTCTTATGATAATTATTCTAAAATTTCTTCTTCAAATAATAGATTGGTTACGAATTCGGTTCTTAGTTCTGGTACATGGCACCGTTTTTATGTTGAAAAATCTGGGATTTATAAATTATCAAAAAGTTTTTTACAGTCTTTAGGTGTTAATGTTTCTGGTGATCCACGAAACATAAAAATTTATGGTAATGGTGGAAGAATGTTACCTCTTTTAAACAGTACTTTTTATCCTAATGATTTAGTGGAAAACGCTGTCAAGTTTGTAGGTGAAGATGATGGAGTTTTTAATGACGCTGATTATATATTGTTTTATGCTGAAGGAATTGATACATGGAATACAGAAAGCCTGACGAATGTAAATTTATATTCAGACAAGTCTTATTTTTATGTTACAACTTCTTCGGGTTTAGGTAAAAGGGTGGTTTCTGCTATAGAACCTTCAGGAGCACCAAGTTTCAATTTTACCAATTATAATGATGTTATAGTTTACGAAAAGGATTTAGTTAATGCTGGGAAAGTTGGTAGAAGGTGGTTTGGAGAACAATTCAACATTAATAATAACCAAAATTTTGACTTTTCTATTCCTAACCTTGATGTTTCCTCGCCTCTTGGTTTGAAGATAAATTTTGCATCAAAATCATTTGGAGCTTCGTCGTTTGACGTTAAAGTAAACAGTCAATCTATAGGGAATGTTACTTTTCCTGCTTTAGTTGCATTTAGCGGGGTTGAAGGTTATGAAAATGTTTTAAATGCTAATTTTAATTCGTCTTCAACGAATATTAATATAGATCTTACATATAATAATGGAGGTGTTCCTTCTTCAAATGGTTATTTAGACTTTATTAGAATAACTTCGATTAGAAATTTAAACGGATTTGGAAAACAATATGGGTTTTTTAATAATCAAGAAGCGTCAAATATTGGGATTGGTCAATATAGTTTTACAAACGCAAGTCAAATTAATGAAGTTTGGGATGTTACAGATCGTTTTAATGTAATTAATTATGTTAATTCAACGGGAGCTAATTTTAGTTTCAAAGTAAATTTAGGAAATGTAAAAAAATATATTGCTGTTGATTATACGGATACTTATGCACCTTTAAAAGAGTCAAATACTGTAGTTTCTAATCAAAATTTAAAAGGCACAATTTTTTTAAATAATTCAGGTGTTTTTGAAGATGTTGATTATTTAATTATAACTACCAATAGTTTGTTAATTCCTGCTGAAAGATTGGCTGATTTTCATAGGATGAATTCTGGTATGAAAGTAAGGGTGGTAAGTACGGAAAGTATTTATCAAGAGTTTAGTTCTGGGAAACAAGATATTGCTGCAATTAGAAATTTCGTTAAATATGTCTATCAAAATGCATCGACTTCGGCAAATAGAGTTAAGTATGTAAATTTATTTGGAGATGCGTCTTACGATTATAAGAATAGGCTGTTTAATAATACTAATATAGTTCCTGTTTTTCATGGCTTTAACCCAAGTGCTAGTGAGGTAAATAACATATCAAACTTTTCTTTGTATTTGTCATTTATGTCGGATGATTTTTATGGGTTAATGGATGATGCCGAAGGTCCGATGATTGGTGGAATGGACGGAATAGATATAGCGGTTGGACGTATGTTAGTTTCTTCAGTGCAACAGGCTAATGAAATGGTTGATAAAGTTGTAGAGTATCATGATGAAAAATCATATGGGAGATGGAGAAATAATTATGTAATTTATTCTGATGATGCTGATAATCAAACAGACGCTACTCTTCAATTTGGTTTAGATGATTTAGCAGATACACTGGTTGCTCAAAAACCATTTGTAAATGTTAAGAAAATACATACTGATGCTTATATTCAGCAAGTTGCTGCTGGTGGAGAGAGATATCCAGAAGCAAAAAATGACTTTTTGGATAATATGGAATTAGGTGCTTTGGTTTTTAATTATTTTGGTCACGGAAATGAAGAATCTTTGGGACGTGAAAGATTATTTGAGAAAATTGATGCGCAAAACTTAACAAATAGATATAGATATCCTTTGTTTATTACAATTACGTGTGAATTTACAAGGTTTGACGACCCAAATAGGTTTACCGGTGGAGAATATATGTATTGGAATAAAAACGGTGGCGCAATAAGTTTAATTGCTACTACACGACAAATAGGTGTTACTACTGGTTTTACAATGAATAATATTTTTAGTGAAGAGTTGTATGCTTTTGGTTCAACTAATTACCCAACTGTTTCTGAAGCATTACGACTAACTAAATTAAGAACGGGTTCAGATAATAGAAGAGTTGTTTTTTGTATTGGTGATCCGGCTTTAAAATTAGCGATTCCAAAACCTAAAGTAATTCTAACAAAAGTAAATGATGTTGATGTTAGTTTGCCAAACGATACATTTAGTGCTTTAAGTTTAATGAAAGTATCTGGTGAAGTTGTAGATGAATTAGATAATTTAATTTCAGATTATAATGGAGATTTGGCGGTTCAAATTTTTGATAAAGAGATTAATAGAAGTACGCTAGGCAACAATGGTACAACGAATAGTTCTGGACAACTTATTATTATGGATTTTACTACATTAGGAGAAACTATTTTTAGAGGGAATGCTTCTGTTGTAAATGGTAAGTTTGATTTAAGTTTTGTGGTTCCTCAAGATATAAGAATTCCGGTTGGGAATGGTAAAATTAGTTTTTATTCGAAAAGGAATAATCCTGTTTTGGAAGATCAAACAGGGTATAACTCAAGTATTCAAATAGGGGGAGTTAATACAAGTGCGCCTGCTGACAATACTCCGCCTTCAGTGAGACTGTATATGAATGACGAAAGTTTTGCATCAGGTGGAATTACTAATTGTTCTCCATATTTATTGGCTTTTTTAGAGGATGAAAACGGAATTAATACCGCCAGTGGAATAGGTCATGATATTGTTGCGATTTTAGATGGCGATGAATCAAACCCGTATGTTTTAAATGATTATTATGAAACAGAGAATGATGATTATACAAAAGGAAAGGTTCGCTTTCCATTTAGGAACTTAGAATCAGGTATGCATACAATTCTATTTAAGGCTTGGGATGTTTATAATAATTTAATAACACAAGAAATTCAATTTAATGCCGTTTGTAATGAAGACGGATTGAGAATTGAAAGAGTTTTAAATTATCCAAATCCATTTGTTAGTTATACAGAGTTTTGGTTTTCGCATAATATGCCTTTCGAACCATTAGATGTTCAGGTGCAAATTCTAACAATTACTGGAAAGCTAGTTAAAACAATTAACCAACAAGTGGTTACAGAAGGTTTTCTATGTAGAGAAATTACTTGGGATGGGAAAGATGATTTTGGAGATAGAATAGGAAAGGGAGTTTATGTTTACAAATTAACAGTTCGTTCTACAACTACGGGTAAAAAAACAGAAAAATATGAGAAACTTGTAATCCTATAATAAAATATTATATTTGTTCAATTAAATTAAAAAAATAAATGAAAAAAATTGCCTTTTTATTAACCTTAATATTAGTTAGTCAAAATATATCAGCGCAAGATGAAAATAGAGTAATTACAACTGGAGTTCCTTTTTTACTTATTGCAGCTGATGCTCGTTCTGCTGGTATGGGAGATATGGGTGTTGCAACTTCTGCAGATGCTTATTCTCAACAGCATAATCCAGCTAAGTATGCTTTTTCAATCGACAAGCAAGGTTTTTCTTTAAGTTATACTCCATATTTAACGAGTATTGCAAATGATATCTCTTTAGGTCAGTTAACGTATTATAATAGAATAAATGAAAGAAGTGCCTTTGCTACCTCTTTCCGTTATTTTGGATTAGGTGATATTGAGCTCAGACAAACCGGAGACCCTAATGAGGTTCCTAGGGTTGTAAATCCAAATGAATTTGCATTAGATGGGTCGTATTCTTTAAAGTTAAGTGAGCAATTTGCAATGGGTATTGGAGCTAGGTTTGTTAGGTCAAATTTAAAAATAAACGATGGAAGTAATGATGCTTCTGCTGCAACCACTTTTGCTGTAGATATTGCTGCATTTTATCAATCAGAAGAGATTGCTTATACTGATTTTAATGGTCGTTGGAGGGCGGGAATAAACTTACAGAATATGGGGCCTAAAATAAGTTACAACAATGATGAATTAAGTGATAACTTTATGCCAGCTAATTTACGTTTAGGGCTTGGTTTTGATTTTATCTTTGACGAATTCAATAAAATTACTGTAACAGGAGAAACTACTAAATTAATGGTTCCTACACCTCCAAAAGTTGGAGATGAAGACGGTAGTGGTACAATCGATAATACCGATTATACAATTGCTAATAATGAATACAGAAAAACAGGATGGGTAAGCGGTATTTTTCAGTCTTTTGGAGATGCACCAGATGGTTTAAGTGAAGAATTTAAAGAGTTTACGTATGCCTTAGGGGCTGAATATTGGTATCAAGATTCATTTGCTTTGAGAACTGGTTATTTTCATGAAAGTGAAGTTAAAGGGGCTAGAAAATTCTTTACACTTGGAGCTGGCTTTAAATACAATATTGTAAAAATTGATGTCTCTTATTTATTCTCTGCATCAAAAGTGAGAAATCCATTAGAAAACACATTGCGTTTTTCTTTAACATTTAATTTTGGAGATAAATACGACGAATTATAAACAAATTAATAAAATTTTAAATCATCCAAATTCTTGTTAAGAGAGTTTGGATTTTTTTTCCCTTAATATGAAAGAAATTAAAATTATAACTTCATTCCTTGAGTATGAAAGTTTAAGCGAACTGGATAGTTCTTCTCAAGAAATGATGAAAATGGCAATTGAATCAAGAAAGAAGGCATATGCGCCTTATTCAAAATTTACTGTTGGGTGTTCAGTTCTCTTGGATAATGATAAAATTATAGAAGGTTCAAACCAAGAAAATGCAGCATACCCTTCTGGGTTATGTGCTGAAAGAGTGGCAATATTTTATGCGGGCTCTAAATATCCTAATGCAAAGATTTTAAAATTATTTATTTCGGCATCTCCTGTTGATAGAGATTTAGATCAACCAATTCCTCCATGTGGTTCATGTAGGCAATCAATTGCAGAATATGAAATGAAGCAAAATCATGATATAGAAATATATTTTATGGGTGGGAAAGGTAAGATTTACAAAACAAATTCTTTGAAGAATATTCTTCCATTTATGTTCGATAAAAAGTATTTATAATTAATTGTTGTAAAAAAAACAAAATTAATTTTTTCAATAAGGTTGTAAATAGTATTTTTGCTTTCTGTATTATTTTTACAAAAAATGTGTTGAAGAATGTACAAAAGCATTCAATTTAATTAAAAAATAATGAAACCAATAACAAAAGAGGTTTACCTTAAATGGTATGAGGATATGCAATTGTGGAGAAAGTTTGAAGACAAACTGGCGGCACTTTATATTCAACAAAAAGTAAGAGGATTTCTTCATTTATATAACGGTCAAGAAGCGGTATTAGCTGGAGCTCTTCACGCTATGGATTTGACGAAAGATAAAATGATTACAGCTTATCGTAATCACGTTCAGCCAATAGGAATGGGGGTAGATCCACGAAATGTAATGGCAGAATTGTTAGGAAAAGTTACTGGTACTTCAAAAGGAATGGGAGGTTCAATGCATATCTTTTCGAAAGAACATGGTTTTTATGGAGGCCATGGAATTGTTGGAGCTCAAATTCCAGTTGGAGCAGGTATTGCTTTTGCAGATAAATATTTTGAAACAGGAGGAGTTACGTTGACATATTTTGGAGACGGTGCAGCCCGTCAAGGTTCTTTACATGAAGCTTTTAATATGGCTATGTTGTGGAAATTACCAGTTGTATTTATTGTTGAAAACAATGGATATGCAATGGGTACTTCTGTTGAAAGAACTGCAAATCATACAGATATTTGGAAATTAGGTTTAGGGTATGAAATGCCTTGTGGTCCAGTTGATGCCATGAACCCAGTGAAAGTTGCAGAAGCTATGCATGAAGCAATGGAAAGAGCTCGTCGTGGAGATGGTCCAACTTTCTTAGAAATGAAAACATACCGTTATAGAGGTCATTCAATGTCGGATGCTCAGCTTTATAGAACTAAAGATGAAGTGGAAGAGTACAAAAAAATTGACCCTATTACTCAGATCTTAGATATTATAAAAGAAAAAAAGTACGCTTCAGATGAAGAAATTGAAGCAATAGACCAAAGAGTTAAAGATTTGGTTGAAGAATGTGCAACATTTGCAGAAGAATCTGATTATCCAGATGTTCAACAGCTTTATGATGTTGTGTACGAACAAGAAAATTATCCATTCATTCCTCATAAATTATAAGCTATGGCAGAAATTATTACAATGCCACGTTTGAGCGATACAATGACTGAAGGAGTTGTAGCTACTTGGCTTAAAAAAGTTGGAGATAAAATTTCAGAAGGAGATATTCTTGCTGAGATTGAAACAGATAAAGCAACAATGGAATTTGAATCTTTTCATGAAGGAGTTTTATTACATGTAGGAATTCAAGAAGGAGAATCTGCACCTGTAGATTCTTTATTGGCAGTTATTGGAAAAGAAGGAGAAGATATTTCTGATTTATTAAGCGGAGCTTCGACAGTTGTATCAAATAATGAAGAAGAGATAAAACAAGATGTTGTTTCTGAAAATTTAGATGTAGCAATTCCTGATGGAGTTATTGTGGTTACAATGCCGCGTCTAAGTGATACAATGACTGATGGAACTGTTGCAACTTGGTTAAAAAAAATTGGTGATAAAATTTCAGAAGGAGATATTCTTGCAGAAATAGAGACAGATAAAGCTACAATGGAGTTTGAATCTTTTAATTCGGGCACATTATTGTATATTGGTGTTGAAGAAGGAAAAACAGCACCTGTAGATGCAATTTTAGCAATTTTAGGACCTGCTGGAACTGATGTTTCTGCTATTGCGGCTAATTATAAAGTAGGCGGAACTTCAACAGATGCTCCAAAAGAGACTGTTTCTGATGCTCCAAAAACAAATACACCTTCAAATGTTACTGTTGTGGCAAATAATGGTGGAAGAATTTTAGCTTCACCATTAGCTAAAAAAATAGCACAAGAAAAAGGAATCAATTTAGCGCAAGTTCCTGGTTCTGGAGAAAACGGTAGAATTGTGAAAAGCGATGTCGAAAACTTCACGCCTTCTGCAGTTTCTTCAAATACTGCTCACGCGGTTAGTCAAGCTACAAATGCAGTTGCTGCAGTGCAACCATTTGTTCCGGCTGGAGAAATGTTTCAAGAAGAGATTAAAAATTCTCAAATGCGTAAAACTATTGCGCGTCGTTTAGCTGAATCTAAATTTACAGCTCCTCACTATTATTTAACAATTGAGTTAGATATGGACAATGCAATTGCATCAAGAGGAATGATTAATGCTTTACCAGATACCAAAGTATCTTATAATGATATGGTTATTAAAGCGTCTGCAATGGCGTTAAAAAAACATCCACAAGTAAATTCTCAATGGAGAGAAGATGCTATGGTAATTAATCACCATGTAAATATTGGTGTGGCTGTAGCTGTTGAAGATGGTTTAATGGTTCCTGTTTTAAAATTTACAGATCAAATGAGTTTAACTCAGATTGGAACATCTGTTAAAGATTTAGCAGGAAAAGCAAAATCTAAAAAAATACAACCATCTGAAATGGAGGGAAGTACTTTTACAATTTCTAATTTAGGAATGTTTGGTATTCAGTCTTTTACATCAATTATTAACCAACCAAATTCAGCAATTCTGTCAGTAGGAGCAATTGTTGAAAAACCAGTGGTTAAAAACGGTCAAATTGTTGTAGGTAATACAATGACAGTTACGTTGGCTTGTGATCACAGAACAGTTGATGGCGCAACAGGAGCTCAATTCTTACAAACGTTTAAAGCGTTTATGGAAAACCCTGTGACTATGTTAGCATAAATAATAGTTAATATTTATATTTAAAATCCCAACATTTGTTGGGATTTTTTTATTTTTACAAAAACACATTTTATGAAGAATTTTTTATTTCTTGCCGCACTTTTAGTGCTTTCATGTAAAACAAATCAAGTTGTTAATGATGCGAATGAAACACAAGCAGTTTCTGCAATCAATTTTTCAAAGCCAGAAAATGTTGCAAAGACATTGTCTTTTTTAGCGTCAGATGAATTAGAAGGAAGAGATTCGGGTAGTGAAGGTATTGAAAAAGCAAGTGTTTTTTTAGAAAACATGTTAAGAGATAACGGAGTTAAACCCTATTTTAAAACCTATCGTGATACACTTTCAAACTTTAGTAAAACTTCTTATAATATTGTTGGTTATATGGAAGGAACTGACCCTAAATTGAAGAATGAGTTTGTTATTATAGGTGCGCATTATGATCACATTGGTAAAATTGCAGCAGTTAATGGAGATGATATTGGGAATGGTGCAAATGATAATGCTTCTGGAACCACTGCAGTTACAGAGGTTATGAAATATTTTGCACAAAAAAGGAATAATAAAAGAAGTTTATTGTTTGTGTTTTTCTCTGCAGAAGAGAAAGGATTGTTGGGCTCAAAACATTTAGCGAAGAAGTTGAAAGGGCAAGGAATGGACTTGTATTTCATGTTTAATTTCGAAATGATTGGTGTTAAAATGAATAGAGATGACATGTTGATGTACTTAACAGGTTTTGGTAGAAGTAATATGGCTCAAATTATGAATGGTTATGCGGGTGAAAAATTAATAGGTTATATTCCTGTGGAAACGCAATATCAATTATTTAGAGCTTCAGATAATTATCCGTTTTTTAATGAATTTGAAGTGCCAGCTCAAACGGTTTCAACTTTCGATTTTGAGAATTTTGACTTTTACCACAAACCAGATGATGAATTTGAATTAATGGACACAACTCATATGGCAAATTTGGTAAATAAAATGATTCCAGTTTTAGAAAACATGATGAATGCAGAAACCAAAGAAATTCAATTGAAGAAGTAATGAAAAACATAATCATAACAGGAACATCTCGTGGAATTGGTTACGAATTGGCGTTGCAATTTGCTAGTGAAGGACATAATGTTTTGGCAATTTCAAGAAAAACACCTTCGGATTTTATAAAACATCAAAACATAACTTGTCTTTCAATTGATATGTCAGATAAGGAACAATTTGTTCAAATAGAAGGTTTTTTAAAATCGACTTGGAAAAAAGTAGACATATTAATAAACAATGCTGGAAGTTTGCTGAGTAAACCATTCGAAGAAATTTCTTTTACTGATTTTGAAAATGTGTATAAAGTAAATGTTTTTGCTGTGGCCGAATTAACGCGCATTTGTATTCCATTTATGCAAAAAGGAAGTCATGTAGTTACGATTAGTTCTATGGGTGGAATTCAAGGCAGTATGAAGTTTCCTGGTTTAGCAGCATATAGTTCTAGTAAAGGTGCTGTAATTACGTTGTCTGAATTGTTAGCCGAAGAATATAAAGAAAACGGAATTGCTTTTAATGTTTTGGCTCTTGGAGCTGTAAATACCGAAATGCTACAAGAAGCTTTTCCAGGTTACGAAGCGCCAATTTCGGCTAAAGAAATGGCAAATTATATTCACGACTTTTCATTAACTGGCAATAAATTTTATAATGGAAAAGTGCTTCAGGTTTCATCAACAACCCCGTAAGTGGTGTTGGGTAAAAGGTTTTAGGTAATTGGTTCGTTCTTTTACTAATACCAATTACCCAATAGCTATAACCTATAAAATGAGTAACGTTTTACAAAAATATCTTCCTGAACACGCTGTTCAATCTTGTTTTGAATTGATCAAAGCAAATCACGTACATTTAAAAATTGTAAATGAACGTGTAACGCGTCATGGTGATTACAGGAAGGATGCACAAGGTTATCATCTGATTACTGTGAATGCCAATTTGAATAAATATCGATTTTTAATGACCTTGATTCATGAAATTGCACATTTAGTTGCTTTCGAAAAATACGGACGATTTATAAAACCTCATGGAGATGAGTGGAAGCTTACTTTTCAAAAATTAATGGTTCCATTTATACGACCGGAAATATTTCCTAATCAATTGTTGCCCTTATTAGCACGTCATTTTAGGAACCCTAAAGCTAGTAGCGATACTGATGCTACTTTATCTTTAGCATTAAAGCAATTTGATGCAGAAGAAAACGATAAAAATTATATATTTGAATTACCTTATGGAAGTCATTTCAGGATTCATAACGGTAGAATATTTAGAAAAATTGCACTTAGAGTAAAGCGGTATGAGTGTTTAGAATTAAGTACTGGAAAAGTATTTTTGTTTCAGCCAAATGCTGAGGTTGAATTATTGCCTAGTTAATTTTTTTTAAACGAATTACTATCCTTTTTACTCATAACTTATATAAAATGAATAAAAATTATTATGCAATATTAATGGCTGGTGGAGTTGGTTCACGTTTTTGGCCTGTAAGTACATCTGATTTTCCTAAACAATTTCACGATATGTTAGGTACTGGAGATACTTTAATTCAAAAAACGTTCAGCAGATTGTCTCAAATTATTCCTAAGGAAAATATTCTAATACTAACAAATGAGCGTTATAATGATTTAGTTTTAGAGCAATTGCCATTAGTAAAACAAGAGCAAATTGTTTTAGAACCAGCCATGCGAAATACTGCTCCTTGTATTTTGTACGCTTCTTTAAAAATTAAAAAACAAAATCCAAATGCTGTTGTTGTGGTTGCACCAAGTGATCATTGGATTGAAGACGAAGTGCAATTTGTAGCCAATATTCAACGTTCGTTTGATTTTTGCGAAATGCAAGAATCATTAATGACATTAGGTATTGTTCCTACTTTTCCAAATACTGGTTATGGTTATATTGAATTTGATAAACTAGACAGTAGACCTATAAAAAAGGTAGCACAATTTAGAGAAAAGCCAGATTATCAGACCGCAAAGCAATTTATTCAAAGCCGTAATTACTTATGGAATGCAGGTATTTTTATTTGGAGTATTAAGGCTGTTTTAGAAGCTTTTGAAAAATTCCAGCCTAGTATGTTTACCCATTTTATGAATGGTTACGATGTGTATAATTCAGATAAAGAACAAGTTTTTATTAACGAACAATATCCTTTAGCTGATAATATTTCAATAGATTATGCAATTTTAGAGAAAGCTGGAAATGTATTTGTGTTGCCTGCAACTTTCGATTGGAACGATTTAGGAACTTGGGGTTCTTTGTACGATAAATTACCAAAAGACAATAACGAAAATGCGATTGTAAATGCAAAAGTGTTATTGGAAAACGCAACAAATAACATAATCAGAACTGATGGAAAAAAGACGGTTGTTATTGACGGTTTAAACGATTATATAATTGTAGATAGGGATAATGTGTTAATGATTTATCCAAAAAGCAAAGAGCAAGATATTAAGAAAATTTCAATGAAGTTAAAAGAATAGATTATGAATGAAAATCGAGATTCGGGCTATAATATACTAGCATTGATTAAAAAATATGTATTAGAAATTTTCGATATTTCAGATGATACAGATAAGGAAGCAACGATTGAAGATATAAAATCGGGTATTTATATGAAAGGTCAAACAGCTTGGGTTTTGATATTTTCTATACTAATTGCCTCTACAGGATTAAATACAAGTTCTACCGCTGTTGTTATTGGTGCCATGCTAATTTCGCCATTAATGGGTCCAATTTTAGGAATGGGCTTATCGCTAGGTATAAACGATATTGATTTTTTAAGAAAAGCACTAAAGAATTTTGGTGTAATGGTGGTGCTAAGTTTAATAACCTCATTTTTATTTTTTAGTATTCCAATGTTTCAAAACGAAACACCTGAATTAATTGCTCGTACTTTTCCCGATGTTCGTGATGTTATTATTGCCTTATCAGGTGGTTTGGCATTAATTGTAGCATTAAGCCGAAGAAATAAATCTTTAAACACAATTGCCGGAGTTGCAATTGCCACAGCTTTAATGCCGCCATTATGTACTGCTGGCTATGGACTGGCAACTGGCAAGTGGGATTTTTTTAGAGGTGCAATGTTTCTTTTTACAATCAATACTATTTTTATTGCTTCTGCTACATTTTTAGTTGTTCGTTTTTTAAAGTTTCCTTATGAAGCCTATGCAAATTCACAAAGAAGAAAAAGAATCTCACAAGTAATTACAATTTTTGCAATTGGTATTTTAGTTCCAAGCATTTATATGTTTTATCAATTATATAGAAAATCTAATTTTGACGGAAAAGTTGATGATTTAATGCAAAAAGTGAGAAGTGAAAAGGGAATTATTGTTTTAGATCTTGATAAAAATTTTACAAAAAGAGAAGTTTCTTTTTCAATAATTGGGAAAAGTTTTAGCAACAAAGAAGTAAAAGAGTTAGTAGCCCAAATGGGAGAATCTGGTTTTGAAGATGTAAAGTTTAAAATCATGCAAGATGCTTCTAATTTGGAAACGCTAGCTAAGATTAAAGAAATGGAAAACTCGTATTTATCTACACAACAATTGTTGGTTAAGAAAGAAGAAATGTTGTTGAGTAAAGACAGAGAGATAATTGATTTGAAAAATCAAATAAGCAACAGCAAAGATTTACCATTTAATGATGTTGCTGCAGAAATAAAAACCCTATTTAAAGTTGATGAATTAAGCTATGCTAATACATTCAAAACTAATTTTACGAAACAAGATACCATACCAACTTTTCAAATTAAATGGAATACATCTGTAAAAAACAAGAATCAAGAATCAGAGAAATTGCAAAACTGGTTGCGTGTAAAAACAAAAAATAAAAAGGTAAAAGTAGTATCT
>JBEDTP010000187.1:0-26905 GCA_040119075.1 Flavobacterium sp. | reverse complement strand
AATAAATCCAAAAGAAAATAAACATAAAAAAAGCAAGGTTAATAATTTGTAATTCATTGTAATTGTTGTAGTTAGTCGGTTAATAAGGCTTCAAATATATTTAAAAAAAGTTATGAAACAAATTTTTTTTTACTTTTTGTCGAAAAAATATGCATTTAATCGATGAAAAGCATTTTAGTTAAACTTTTTATAATTTTTTTCATACACTTTATAATCCGTTTATTTTTGTAAAAAACAAACCATAATGCATAAGAACCTGATTATCATAATTTTATTGTGTTTTACTTTTTCAAAGACGCAAGCACAAAACAACTTAACTCCTAAAAAAAACTTAGTTGCGAATAAAATAAATGAATCTATTATCATTGATGGAGATTTAAACGAATCTATTTGGAACGAAACTGAAGTGGCTTCAAATTTTGTAATGTTTGAACCTGATAATGGAAAACCAATAAGTGAAAGCAAAAAAACTGAAGTTAAAGTACTTTACGATAATGATGGTGTATATATAGGTGTGAAGCTATACGACAATGAACCTAATAAAATTTTAAAAGAAATTACTGAGCGAGATGATTTTGGAACAACAGATGTTTTTGGTGTTTTCATTAATGGTTTCAATGACGGTCAACAAGATTTTAGATTTTTTGTAACTGCTGCAGGCGGACAACTTGATTGTATTGCTACTGAACAAACTGGTGAAGATTTTTCTTGGAATGCCATTTGGAGTAGTAAAGCAAAAATAACCAACTTTGGGTGGGTTGTAGAAATGAAAATTCCTTATGCTGCTCTAAGATTTTCAAATGACGCAAAACAAACTTGGGGGATAAATTTTATTAGAGAAATAAAACGTGATAGACAAGTCTATACATGGACGCATGTCGACTCTAAAATTGGAGCTGTAATTCAACAAGCAGGAACTTTAAATGGTATAGAAAATATAAAACCGCCTACTCGTCTTTTTTTAATTCCATATGCTTCAAGTTATTTAAATTCTAACAAAGACAACACAGAATTAACCTTAAAAGGGGGTTTAGATATTAAATATGGTATTAATGATGCTTTTACTTTAGATGCAATTTTAGTTCCTGATTTTGGACAAACAAAGTTTGATAATGTTATTTTAAATCTCGGTCCTTTCGAACAACAATTTAATGAAAACAGACCTTTTTTCACAGAAGGAACTGATTTATTCAGTAAAGGAAATCTTTTATATTCAAGAAGAATTGGAGCCGCACCAGGTTTTTCACCTAACTTAACCGGTAATGAGTATATTTCTGAATACCCTGCAAATGTAAATTTATTAAATGCTTTAAAAATTTCTGGAAGAAACTCAGACGGCCTGGGAATAGGATTTTTAAATGCAATTACAGAAAAAACAGATGTTAAAATCATCAATCCCGACAATGATACCACTAGAAAAGAAACTGTTTCGCCTTTAACTAATTATAACGTTACAGTTTTTGATCAACGTTTTAATAAAAATTCTTCAGTTACATTTATAAATACTAATGTAACAAGAAATGGAAGCTTTAGAGATGCAAATGTTACAGGATTACTTTTTGACTTAAACACTAAAAAAAACACTTATAATCTTTCGGGAGATTTTAAAATGAGTAGTATTTATGGTATTGAAAACAAAAGTGGTTATAATACTTCATTAAACTTTGCTGAAACAAGTGGTAAAATTAGATATAGTGTTGGAGGTAATTATGTCTCAAAAGATTTTGACAATAATGATTTAGGAATCAATTTTCAAACCAATTATCATAATTTTTATGGAAATGCAAATTATCGAATTCTAAACCCTAACAAAACCTTTAATACATTTAGAATTAATATAAACTCTTACATAGAATATAACAATACTACTGCTGAAATTCAAGGAAATAATTTTAATATTAATTTCAATTCAACAAATAAGAAAAATCATTTCATTGGTGGCGGAGTCAATTATAATCCATTTGAAAATTATGATTATTATGAGCCTCGAGAAGATGGCCGCTATGTAATTTATCCTAAAAGTTATGGCGGATGGGTTTATTTTTCATCGAATTATGCTAATAAATTTGCTTTAGACATTAACCCATATTTCACTAATACATCTGAAAAAGAACGTTATAGTTATGGATTCAATATTAGTCCACGCTATCGTTTTAGCGACAGAATATCTTTAATTTACAATTTTGACTTTAGCAAGCAAATTAACAATGTTGGCTTCACTGATAA
Organism: Flavobacterium sp.; assembly: GCA_040119075.1. GTDB lineage: Bacteria > Bacteroidota > Bacteroidia > Flavobacteriales > Flavobacteriaceae > Flavobacterium. Next base: position 24,679 of record JBEDTP010000187.1, on the reverse strand, counting down.
TGACGGAACAGATATAATATTTGCTAAAAGAAATAGAGATACTTATACTAACAGTATTAGCGGAAAATATTCTATAAATAGCAACATGAATTTCAATTTGTCTGTAAGGCATTATTGGTCTTTTGTAGAAAACAATAGTTTTCACAATTTAAATGATAACGGAACTTTAATAGAGAACACTATTTATAATGAAAATAGAAATTCAAACTTTAACAGTTGGAATTTAGACCTTACTTATTCTTGGTGGTTTGCTCCTGGAAGTCAAGTTTCTGTTTTATATCGTAATAATGCTGCTACTTTTGACAGAACCACAAATAAAGATTTTAGCAATAATTTTTCTAATTTGTTAAGTGACAATTTAAATCATATCTTATCAGTAAGTGTTCGTTATTATATTGATTACAACCAAGCAAAAAATTGGTTTAAAAAAACATAAAGTAACTCCATCATAACTCTTGAATATTTATCTTTGTACAAACACTTTTAAGATGAATAAGAAAGTAATTTTGATGATTCTTGATGGATGGGGAAAATCTCCCGATCCAAAAGTATCTGCAATTGATAATGCAAACACGCCTTTTATTGATAGTTTATATACTAAATATCCAAATGCTCAATTAAGGACTGATGGTTTAAACGTAGGTTTGCCTGAAGGACAAATGGGAAATAGTGAAGTTGGTCATATGAATCTTGGTGCTGGTAGAATTGTATACCAAGATCTAGCTAAAATTAATTTAGCAGTCGCTCATAAAAAAATGAATCAAGAAAAACCATTAATGGATGCTTTTGATTTTGCTAAGAAAAACAACAAAGCCATTCATTTCCTCGGATTGGTTTCAGACGGTGGAGTTCACAGCCACACTTCACATTTATACGGATTAATTGATGTTGCTCAAGCAGAGGGTGTCCAAAATATGTTTGTACATGCATTTACTGACGGTCGTGATGTTGACCCAAAATCGGGAGCAAAATACATTTCAGATTTAGAAGATTACCTACAAAACACCAATGCAAAATTAGCTTCTGTAATAGGAAGATATTATGCAATGGATAGAGATAAACGCTGGGAAAGAGTAAAATTAGCTTATGATTTATTGGTAAATGGAATTGGAACTAAAACCCAAAATGTAGTTGAAAGCATCAAAGAAAGCTACGCTAATAATGTTACCGATGAATTCATTAAACCTTTGGTTGTAACCGATACAGGCAACAATCCAACCTCAGTAATTAAAGATGATGATGTTGTTATTTTCTTTAATTTTAGAACCGATAGAGGTCGCGAACTTACAGAAGCACTTTCACAAAATGATTTTCATGAACAAAACATGCATAAGTTGAACTTACATTATGTTACTATGACTAATTATGACGATACGTATGAAAATGTTCATGTTATTTATGACAAAGACAACATAACAGAAACTCTAGGTGAAGTCTTAGAAAAAGCTAACAAAAAACAGATTAGAATAGCTGAAACTGAAAAATATCCTCATGTAACATTTTTCTTTTCGGGTGGTCGAGAAGAACCATTTGTAGGTGAAAGTCGCATATTAAAAAACTCTCCAAAAGTTGCAACATATGATTTACAACCAGAAATGAGTGCTTTTGAATTAAAAGACGCTTTAATTCCTGAACTTAAAAAAGGTGATGTTGATTTTGTGTGTCTAAATTTTGCTAACGGTGATATGGTTGGACATACTGGTGTTATGGAAGCCGCAATAAAAGCTTGTGAAGCAGTTGACGTTTGCGTGAAAGAAGTGGTTGAAACTGCTTTAGAAAACAATTATACCACAATCATCATTGCAGATCATGGAAATTGCGAAACCATGATAAATCCAGATGGAAGTCCAAATACAGCACACACGACAAATCCGGTTCCAATTATTTTAGTTGACAAAGAAATTAAAAGAATAAAAAATGGTGTTTTGGGTGACATTGCACCAACTGTTTTAGAGTTAATGAACATTCAACAACCACAAGCAATGACTTGTACATCTCTTTTATAATATGAAGAAAATATTTTTATTATTAATCGCTATAACAATTACTTCTTGTAGCCCAAAAGCAAAATTAGCAATGCATGAAGATCAAAAAATATTGGTTGGAAAAGGGTCAATGAAAGATTTACAACAAGAACCTTTTAACGAATGGTTTTCACAAGGCTTTAAAGAATATAATTTAGGTGAAGAAAATGAAGATGCTATTGAAGAAAAACTAAAGGAATATACAATTACCATTTTTATGGGAACTTGGTGTGAAGACAGTCAGAATCAAGTGCCAAAATTTTATAAAATTTTAAAGGAAGTTGATTTTCCTTTAAGAAAAGCAACCTTAATTACAATGTCAAGAGATAAAACAACTCCTGAACAATTTGAAAAAGGCCTAAACATAACAAATGTTCCTACTTTTATTTTTTATAAAAACGGAAAAGAAGTAAACAGAATTGTTGAATCTCCAGTTATATCTTTGGAGCAAGACATTTTAAATATTATTTCTGGCAAGAACTACAAACATATATATGCAGAATAAATACCCTATAGAGTCTTCATAAAAAAATCCTGAAATTTTCAGGATTTTTTTATGAACAAAACTTAAATAAAAGTTAAACACTTATGCATTGATAGTAATACTATTATATTTGCAAATAAAATTATCATAACATGCAAAACTTATTGTCAAATTTAAAGATCACTATTAACAACAAACTGTATGTTAAAGACCCTGAAACATCTGAACTTGGACGTAAGATATTAAAAAACAGTATTGTTTTAATTGACGAAATTGGTTTTGAAGCTTTTACATTTAAAAAACTCGGTCAAAAAATAGAATCTAATGAAAGTTCTATATATAGATATTTTGAAAATAAACATAAACTGTTGATTTATTTATCATCATGGTATTGGTCATGGATAGAATATCATTTAGTTTTCTCAACACACAACATTACAAATTCTTTAGATAAACTAACCATAAGTATTAAAATAATAACTCAGAATATTATTGATGATAAAAAAACGCCACATATTGATGAATCAGTTTTAAATAGAATTATTATTTCTGACTTTTCAAAAACACTCCTCACAAAAGATGTTGATGCAGAAAACAAAGAAGGTTTTTTCTTAATATATAAAAGAGTTATCAATCGATTAATTGACATGATTAATGAGGTAAACCCAGAATACCCTTATGCAAAAAGTTTAGCATCGTCAATAGTCCAAGGTTCATTACATCAACACTATTTAAAAGATCATTTTAAAACAATTACAAATCTGTCCGAAAAGGATTGTTTATCTGATTTTTATACACATATGATTAAAAAAACATTAGCATGAGTCCAATAGAACGATTTAAAAATTTGATAATAATTGATAAAAAAGATGTTTATCAGTTACTTATATATGCCGTATTAGCAGGGTTAATAAGTTTATCTATTCCATTAGGAATTCAATCTATCATTAACTTTATTCAGGCTGGTCAAGTAAGTACCTCATGGATAGTTCTAGTATTTATAGTGGTTATTGGTGTTGCATTTGTAGGTGTTTTAAAAATAATGCAGTTTAGAATTACTGAAAATATTCAACAAAAAATTTTTGTTAGATCGTCGTTTGAATTTGCGTATAGATTCCCAAAAATGAAATTTAATCAAATCTATAAACATTCTCCACCAGAATTAGCCAATCGCTTTTTTGACACAATAACGGTTCAAAAAGGATTTTCCAAATTAATATTAGAAGTTTCTACAGCAGCATTACAAATTATTTTTGGAATCTTATTATTATCACTTTATCATTCCTTTTTTATACTTTTTGGTTTCCTATTACTTGTTATCTTGTATTTTATATTTAAAATAAATTTTAATTCAGGTTTAGAAACAAGTTTAAAAGAATCTAAATACAAATACAAAGTAGCACATTGGTTGCAAGAAATTGCAAGAAACCATTTAAGTTTTAAAAATGGAAAACTTTTTGATTTTTCATTAAATAAAAATGATACTCTAGTGAATGAGTATTTATCACATAGAGAAAGTCACTTTAGAGTATTAAGAAAACAATTCATTCAACTAACTGGCTTCAAAGTTTTAATTACTGCAGGATTACTTATTATTGGAGGAATCTTAGTTTTAAACCAACAAATGAACATTGGGCAATTTGTTGCTGCAGAAATTATTATTATTACAATAATATCCGCAGTAGAAAAATTATTTTATGGTTTAGAGTTATTTTATGATGTTACTACATCTTTAGAAAAAATAGGAACAGTTGTCGATTTAGAGTTAGAAAAAAAATCAGAAAATGAGAACACTAATCATTATATTGAAGAAGAAGAAATTTGTATCGAAGCCAAAGAACTATCTTTTCAATTTCCAGATAGCGACGTACCTGTTATAAAAGACATCAATCTAACTATAAATAATGGTGAAAGAATATTAATCCAAGGTGAAAACGGAAGCGGAAAAACAACCTTATTACGTTTACTTGCAAGGTTAATAGAACCCTCAACTGGGAGTATTTTCTTAAATAACACCAATATTAAAAAATATTGCATCGAAGATTTTAGAAATAATATTGGAGTCATTACAATTGATGACAGCCCTTTTGAAGGAACCATTTATGAAAATATAACATGTAATAATCCAAATATTTCAAAAAAAGAAGTTTCCCAATTATTAGAAAAATTAAAACTAACTGAGTTGATAAAATCACTCCCTTCAGGGTTAGATACTTTGATGGTTTCTGAAGGAAAAAGAATAAATTCAGCATCCATTCAAAAAATATTATTAGCTCGCTGTTTAATAACAAAACCTAAATTATTATTTCTAGAAGAACCTGTTGAAAAATTAGACAAATTTAGTGCCGGAGAAATAATTGATTTCTTAACTGCTCCAGAAAACCCATGGACATTAGTCGTAATAGCTAAAGGAAATTACTGGAAAGAAAAATGCACTAAAACTGCAACATTAGAGAACAACACAATCAAATCTATTAAATAACCATGTTAAACATTACAAATAACAGAATAGACAAATGGGTTGATTTAGAAAAGTATAAATCAGCCAAAGTTTTTGAAGACAATAAAGGCTATCAAAACATAAAAAAAACAATTTGGGTATTAAGCATTTTGTTGTTAATAATAGTTTTTCTTCCTTGGACTCAAAATGTATCTGGAGCTGGGTCAGTTACCACTTTAAAACCTAACCAAAGACCTCAAACTGTTCAGTCTGCAATTGCTGGACGTATTGAAAAATGGTTTGTAAATGAAGGAGATTATGTAAAAAAAGGTGATACCATATTGTTCATCTCAGAAATAAAAGAAGATTACTTAGACCCAAATTTGGTTGAAAATACCGGAAATCAGGTAAAAGCCAAAGAAAGTGCAGTTGAGTCTTATGAAAATAAGGTTAAGGCTCTTGATATGCAATTAAATGCTATTGAAAGTGAAAAAAACTTAAAATACAAACAAGCACAAAACAAATTAAAACAAGCATATTTAAAGATTAAAAGCGACAGTATTGATTTTGAAGCAACTAAAACACAACTAAAAATTGCAAGAACTCAATTCAATCGTTCTATTAACCTTAATAAAGAAGGTTTAAAACCAATGACTGATGTAGAAGAAAAAAGAATGAAGCTTCAAGAAACGGAAGCTAAAATAATCACTCAAGAAAACAAATACATCACAAGTCAAAATGAGGTTTTAAACGCTACAATGGAACTTAATCGTATAGTAGCAGAATATTCTGAAAAAAACGCTAAAGCAAGCAGCGAAAAACAAACAGCATTAAGTACCCAGTTTGATACTGAAGCTCAAGTAAATAAATTAAAAAATCAATATGCCAACTATCAAATTCGTAATGGCATGTACTATATTTTAGCCCCTCAAGATGGCTATGTCAATCGCGCTCTTCAATCTGGTATTGGGGAAACAATAAAAGAAGGAACTTCAATTGTAAGCATTATGCCTGCTAATTTTGATATTGCTGTTGAAACATTTGTTGACCCGGTAGACTTTCCTCTAATTCACAAAGGTGAAAAAGTTAGAGTTTGGTTTGACGGCTGGCCTTCAATTGTGTTTAGCGGTTGGCCAGGAGCGTCTTATGGTACTTTTGGTGGTAAAATAGTAGCTAAAGAAAATTTTATCAGTCAAAACGGAAAATATAGAATATTAATTGCTCCTGACGAAAGTCAAAAAGAATGGCCTAAAGAATTAAGTATTGGGGCTGGAACTCAAACAATAGCGCTTCTTGAAAATGTGCCTATTTGGTTTGAAATATGGAGAACTTTAAACGGTTTTCCACCGAACTACTATAAACCAACGGGTAAGGATGCTAATGCTGAAATTAAGTAATAAAATTATGAGGAAAATATTTGTATTGCTTTTAATATTATCAACAGGCATAACATATAGCCAAGACAATTTAAATGAACTGACATTTGAAGAGTTTTTAGGATATGTGAAAAAGAATCATCCATTAGTTAAACAGGCTGATTTAAGAATTACTGAAGCACAAGCAAAATTAATGAAAGCCAGAGGTGCTTTTGACCCTAAACTAGAAGCTGAATATAATGAAAAGCAATTTTCAGATAACAATTACTATTCTGTATTCAACGGTTCTTTTAAAATTCCCACCTGGTATGGTGTTGAAATAAAAGCAGCTTTTGACAATAACGAAGGTATATATATCAATCCAGAAAACACTTTACCTAATAGCGGTTTAACTTCATTAGGAATAAGTGTACCAATAGGCCAAGGATTATGGATTAATGAAAGAATGGCTGATTTAAGAAAAGCTAAAATTTACCAAAAAGTAAATGAAGCTGAACGCAAAATAATGTTAACTGATGTTATTTATGAAGCGTCTCAAAGTTATATTAATTGGAAAAGAAGCTATGACGAAGTAAAACTATATGAAGATTATTTAAAAAACGCAACCACTCGCTACAATGGGGTAACAATTTTAATTGAAGAAGGAGACAAGCCTTCTATAGACAGCATTGAAGCCGGGATAACAGTTAAAAACAGACGTTTAAATTTAGAAAACGCAAACTTAAAATTATTAAAATCTAAACTTGTTTTATCCAATTATTTATGGACTGAAGAAGGAACTCCTCTAGAATTAGAAGATAATATTTACCCGGAGTCAGAAATAGAAAAGGACTTTTTATTTACTTTAAAAATAGATGACTTTCAAGAATTTTCAATTAAAAATCATCCTAATATAGAAGCTTTAAATAGTAAGTTAGAAATATTAAATGTAGAAACAAAATTGGCAGGAAACAGCTTACTTCCAAAAGTAGATATAAATTACAATTACCTGTCTGAACCAACTGCTTTTGAAAATTATAGATTTAACGATTATAAATTTGGTGTAAACTTTTCATTTCCTTTGTTCTTAAGAAAAGAAAGAGCAAATTTAAAATTAGCAAAAATTAAAGTAGCAGAATCTCAATTTGGTGTTAATTTCGAACAGCAATCATTAATTAACAAAATTGAAACTCAAAAGAATGAGATTATTTCTTATAGAAAACAAATTCAACTTGTTTTAAATTTAGTTAATAATTATGAGCAAATGCTGAGTGCTGAAGAACGTTTATTTCAAATGGGAGAAAGCTCTTTGTTTATCATCAACTCAAGAGAAAACACATTAGTAACCGCTCAGTTATCCAGCATTCAACTTACAAATAGCTATTTACAATCTGCTTTAGATTTATACAAAACAATGGCAAATCCATAATAAAAAAATCCCGCAAAAGCGGGATTTTGTTTTTTCAAGAAAAAGTTAATTAATAACCTCCTCTGCTGTTATCTCTGTTGTTAGAGTAATTACCTCTACCACCACCGTTTCCTCCACGGTTATTGTTAAAGCTTCTTCTTTCTCCTTCTGGTTTTGGCTCAGATTTGTTTACAACAATCGTTCTACCTTCAACAGTTCCACCGTTTAACTCATCAATTGCTTTTTGAGCTTCAGCGTCATTTGGCATTTCAACAAAACCAAATCCTTTACTTCTTCCAGTAAATTTGTCGATTATAATTTTAACTGAATCTACAGTTCCATAATCTTCAAAAAAACCTCTTAAATCTGCTTCCTCAATACTGTATGGAAGACTTCCTACGAAAATATTCATTTATATAAAATTTATTGAGGCCAAAGGTAGACTATTAATAGATACCAAAAATTTTTATTTCGTTTATTTTAACATAACAATTATAAACAATATATGATTTCCTTTTAAAATAGAAAATTGTACTTTTGCTTCCATAATTTTTTTGATATGATTGTTATAAAAACAAGAGAAGAAATTGAAATAATGCGTGAAAGCGCTTTAATCGTTTCTAAGACTTTAGGATTAATTGCCAAAGAAATAAAACCAGGTGTTACTACTTTATATTTAGATAAATTAGCTGAAGAATTTATTAGAGATAATGGAGCTGAACCTGCATTTTTAGGCATGTATGGGTTTCCAAATTCTTTATGCATGAGTCCAAATACACAAGTTGTTCATGGAATTCCTAACGACACACCACTTGTTGATGGAGACATTATATCTGTTGATTGTGGTGCATTAAAAAATGGTTTTTATGGAGACCATGCTTATACTTTTGAAGTTGGTGAAGTTGATGCTGAAACAAAAAAATTATTGCAAGTTACTAAGGAATCTTTATACATAGGAATTAGAGAAACCAAAGTTGGAAATCGTGTAGAAGACATTGGATATGCTATTCAAAAATATTGTGAAGAGCATGGATATGGCGTTGTTCGTGAATTATGTGGGCATGGAATTGGAAGAAAAATGCATGAAGATCCAGAAGTAGCAAACTATGGAAAACGTGGTAGAGGAAAAAAATTAGTCAATGGAATGGTAATTGCAATTGAGCCCATGATTAACATGGGAACGAAGAACATTGTACAGCATAAAGATGGATGGACAATTACAACAGCTGACAGAAAACCATCAGCTCACTTTGAACATGATGTTGCAATTGTTGACGGAAAACCAGAATTACTTTCTACATTCGCTTATATTTATGAAGCATTAGGAATAACTTCTAATGAAGAAGATGGATTAAGACAGAAACCATTAGTCTTGTAGTTCAACACTAATTTCACTAATTAACACTAATTATGAATGAATTGATTTATAAAGAAGAAGCATTTAAAGTTATTGGATTGTGTATGGAAGTACATAAAATATTAGGAAAAGGTCATAATGAAAAAGTCTATGGTGATGCTATAGAATTAGAATTCAAATTAAACCATATTCCATACACAAGAGAACAGAAATACACAATTGAATACAAAGGAATTCAACTACCAAGTTATTATTTTTCTGATTTTACCGTTTATGACAATATCATTTTAGAATTAAAAGCTATTCAAGAACTCTCTTCTAGCGAAACCAGGCAAGTTTTAAATTACTTGGCGGCGTCTAAATGCAAATTAGGCTTGTTAGTTAATTTTGGTGAAGACAGCCTTAAATACAAAAGAATAATATTATAATTAATTCGTGCTAATTCGTGAAATTAGTGTTCTTATGAAAAAAATATTCAAGTTCGTTTTAAATACAATTCCAAGACCAATCTTAATTCGCTTAAGTATTGTGGTTCGTCCAATAATTGCTTTTTTATTGAAAGGAGATAAATTCACAGACCCTATTGACGGAAAAAGCTTTAAAATGTTTTTACCTTATGGATATGGCACGCAAAGAAACAATGTACTTTCCCCAAGTACGCTTTCACTTGAAAGACATCGATTGTTGTGGCTGTATTTACAAAACGAGACTGATTTTTTTACTTCTGAACAAAAACTAGACGTATTGCATTTTGCTCCAGAACAGGAATTTTACAAACGTTTTAAAAAGCAAAAAAACATCAATTACACAACAACCGATTTACTTTCACCTTTGGCAGATGTAAAAGCAGATATTTGCAATTTACCTTTTGAAGACAATGCCTATGATATTGTATTTTGCAATCATGTTTTAGAACATATTCCAGACGACACTAAAGCAATGCAAGAATTGTATCGTGTTTTGAAACCAGGCGGAATGGGAATATTCCAAATTCCACAAGATTTATCACGAGAAGTTACTTTTTCAGATGATTCTATTACCAATCAAAAAGAACGTGCAAAAATATTTGGACAATACGACCATGTTAGAATTTATGGTAGAGATTATTTCGACAAACTAAGAAGTATTGGATTTAAAGTAAATGAAGTAGACTATACCAATACAATTTCTCCTGAATTGGTTGAGAAATATTGTTTGGCAAAAGGCGAAATTATTCCGGTTTGTTTTAAGCAACTATTAGTTAAGCAATAAATTAAAGTTCTCTGAAGAAAAACGTTGCATTACGTTATTTTCATCAGCATACATTATCATAACGTATAAATCTGCGTGTTGTTTTATGAATATTTTACTTTGCTCCAAATCCATAACCATAAAAGCTGTAGCATAACCATCGGCCATTTTGCAAGTCGAAGTCAAAACTGTTGCACTTAAAACATTACTTTTTTGAGGTTTTCCTGTTTTTGGATTAATCGTATGTACAAATTTTTCTCCGGTAATACTATCAGTTATTACTTTTCGATAATTTCCTGAAGTTGCCATACCAAGGTTTTCTAATTTAACACTTGCTATTAATTTTCGTTCTTCGGAAGATTGTAATGGATCATCAATTCCTACCACCCAATTTTTATCCTCGATTGTGTTTTTTCCTAATGCAAACAATTCGCCACCAATTTCAACAATAGCATTTTCAATTCCTTTTGATTTTAAAAAGTCAGTTACGACATCAACTGAATAACCTTGTGCGATTGCATTAAAATCGAAATAGGTTTCCTTGTGTAATTTAGAAATTGTTTTATCAGCATTTAATTTCACTTTGTCAAATCCTACATAGTTCAATAAACTATCTATTTGAAACTGATTTAAGTCTTTTCTCTGCTTTTTTGGACCAAACCCATACGCATTAACCAAAACTCCAATTGTTGGGTCAAAAAGCCCATTAGTTTCGTTGAAAATTTGATTAGAAGCTGTGAATGTGTCTTCAAATAGTTTGTCGACTACAATCGTTGTATCGCCAGCGTTAATTTTGGAAATTTTAGAATCTGGTCGATAAGTTGAAAGTGACCTATCAAAAGCTAATAATAACGAATCTATTTGATTTTTAGTCACTAACTCCTCATTGGCAATGTATTTAATACTATATGTGCTTCCTTGTGCTTCCCCTTGAATTACGAAAAATTTATTTTCTTTTTTCTGACAAGAAACTGTTAGTACAAAAAGTATTAATAGACTATAAAAGTTCTTTGTATCCATTGTAATTGATGATATAATCTGAATTAGTATAAATTGGTTTTTCTAAATCTTCCGCATTGGCAATTCCTACTCCAGCAAATAAAACCTTTGCGTTTTTAGCCTTTGCATGGTTAATAAATGTTTCTACAAACAATATATTTGGTTCATCTGGATTAATTGGGTAAGGAACTACTTGAACCATTACAAAATGCAATGTGTTTTGCGTATCGACACATACAAATTGCGGATGTTTTTTCAATTGACTGTTTATTGCAATGAACTCAAAACCTTTTTTTTCAAGGTCTTTCCCTACATGGTTCATCCCAATTTGATGCAGTTCTTGTTCGGTTAATTCTTCCATAGTGCAAAAATAGTTAATTTGGAAATGTGTTGATTTGGTAATTGGAATTAAATTATCAAATCAATAAAAAAAGATTTACTTCTTAAGTATAAAAAACTTATCTAATATTTCCTTTTCACTATATAGCATTTTGACCTTGAAAAAACTCTGAACTTTATCGTTTTCAAAATCAATTGTATTTACAAAAAAATGTTGTGGTGGATTATTAAAAAAGCTTTTATTCAAATAAGAATAATTAAGGTTTTCCGCGAACTCTTTTAAAAATATTAATTTATCATTAGTAATGAACTTAACTTCGGTTTTACCAGAATTATTAAATCCAAACATAACTGGAGAATAAGCTCCTTTTTCTTCAACAATAATAACTATATTTTCATAAAACATTTCTCCAGAATACAGCATAAACAAAACATGAATTTTGTTTATATTCTGCTCCTCAACATTTTTTAAAACTTCAGTTAACTTCTCTTTTAAAAGTTCATTATTAAATGAGTTAATATCTTTATCAATAAATACGTTTAGTGATTTAAGATAAATACTATCTGTACTATATTCTGAATTTAAAAAAGATTCCTTTTCTTTTTTAATTGAGTTTATATTTGATTCCTCTATCTTAATTAATAAATCATCAACTCTTAATGAATCAACGGCGAAGTTATTCTCATAAATAGGATTTGTAGGACTACAACCAAATAATAAAACAAAGAAAAAATAAAAAAAACTCTTCATAATAAAACTTCTATTTTATCAAATATAAAAAAACCGATTCATTTCTGAATCGGTTTTTGATATATTAACCTCCGAAGTCATCAAATCTGATGTTTTCAGGATCAAGTCCGAAGTCTTCACCCATTTTCTGAACAGCGTTGTTCATCATTGGTGGACCACAGAAATACAATTCAATATCTTCAGGATTTTCATGACTTGATAAATAATTATCAATTACCACATTGTGGATAAATCCAACAAATCCATCTCCTTCTCCGCCAATTCCATCTTTAATTTTCCAATTATCTTCTGCTTGAGGCTCAGATAATGCTAAATAGAATTTGAAGTTAGGGAAATCTTTTTCTAAAGCTCTAAAGTGATCTGTGTAGAACAACTCACGTTTAGAACGACCACCGTACCAATACGTAACTTTACGTCCTGTTTTAATTGTACGGAATAGGTGATACAAGTGCGAACGCATTGGCGCCATACCAGCTCCACCACCCACATAAAGCATTTCTGCTTCAGACTCATTGATAAAGAATTCTCCATAAGGACCAGAAACTACAACTGGATCTCCAGCTTTTCTAGAGAAAATATATGAAGATGCAATACCTGGATTTACTTTCGCCCATCCGTTGATGTTTCTATCCCATGGTGGAGTAGCAACACGTACATTTAACATAATTTTTCTGCCTTCTGCAGGGTAAGAAGCCATAGAATAAGCTCTTTCAACCAAGTCACCATTTTTCATCACCAATGGCCATAAATTGAATTTATCCCATTCTGCTTTAAATTTTTCTGGTTCACCTGGGTGCTCTACTGGATGTGCAGTAATGTCAATATCTGTAAAATTGATTTCACATTTAGGAATTTCAATTTGGATATATCCACCTGCTTCGTAGTGCATATCTTCTGGTAACTCAACGATAAACTCTTTAATAAAAGAGGCTACGTTATAGTTAGAATATACTTTTGCTTCAAATTTCTTGATTCCGAATACTTCTTCTGGAACTTCGATAACCATATCTGCCTTAACTTTCACTTGACATCCTAAACGCCAACCTTCTGCTAATTCTTTTCTACTGAAATGAGGCGTTTCTGTTGGCAATGCTTCACCACCACCATCTAATACTTTACATTTACACTGCACACAAGTTCCACCTCCACCACAAGCTGAAGGTAAAAATATTTTACTTGAACCTAATGTAGAAAGTAATGTGTTACCAGAACCTACTTCAATTTCGTTTTCTCCGTTGATTTTAATTTTAACAGGACCAGACGGTACTAATTTAGCTTTTGCAAATAAAATAATTGCAACAAGAGCTAATAATAAAATTAAAAACGCTATAACCGTTACACTGATTAAACCAGTAGTACTAATTTCTAAAGCTATCATAATTATTCTTGTACTGTTTTGGTTAATGAATCGTTTACTGTTTCAACAACTGTAGAATCTGAAGCAACTTCCACAACTTCAGTTGTAGCTGGCGCAACGTTTTCAACTAGTTCTTTTTTAGGCTCAGCACTATCCCCTCCTGAAAGCATCCCTCCAAAAGACATAAAACCGATTGCCATTAAACCTGTTAATATAAATGTCATACCTAAACCTCTGAAAGCTGGCGGTACATTTGAATATCTGATTTTTTCTCTAATAGCTGCGATAGCTAAAATTGCTAAAAACCATCCAATTCCTGAACCTACACCGTAAACAGTTGCTTCTGTAATATTGTTAAATTCTTTTTGTTGCATGAATAATGAACCTCCAAGAATAGCACAGTTTACAGCAATTAATGGTAAAAAGATACCTAATGATGTATATAATGCTGGAGCAAATTTTTCAACTATCATTTCAACTAATTGTACCATTGTAGCAATAGTAGCAATAAATAGAATAAATGTTAAGAAGCTTAAATCATAATCTGCATACTCAGGTCCCATCCATACTAATGCACCTGGTCTCAATAAATATTGATCTAATAAAAAGTTCAATGGAACTGTTACTAACATTACGAAAATAACGGCTGCTCCAAGACCTACTGCTGTAGATACTTTTTTAGAAACTGCTAAGTAAGAACACATTCCTAAGAATGTTGCAAATACCATATTATCAATAAAGATTGATTTTAAAAATAATTGTAATAATTCCATTTCTTAGTTTGTTTCTATTAGACTTTTATTTCTTGAACGTTGGAATCCAATAATTAATCCTAATGTTATAAGCGCCATTGGAGCTAACAACATAAAACCATTATTTTCATATCCTATAGCGTATAGTCCAGTTTTCTCAACAGGATCACCAAATACTGGGAAACCTAATAATTTTCCAGAACCTAATAATTCTCTGAAGAAACCAACTACTACTAAAATTAATCCGTATCCAGCAGCATTACCAATACCATCTAAGAAAGATTTCCAAGGACCATTACCTAAAGCAAAAGCTTCAAAACGCCCCATAATAATACAGTTTGTAATGATTAATCCAATGAATACTGAAAGTTTCTTAGCTAAATCCGGTACATAAGCTTTCAACGTTAAATCTACAAGGATTACTAAAGCAGCAACTACAACTAGTTGAGCAATAATTCGGATTGCAGAAGGAATAACATTTCTCATTAATGAAATAACTACGTTACCAGCACCTAATACAAACATTACAGATAATGCCATAATAATAGAAGCTTTTAACTCGGCAGTAATTGCTAATGCAGAACAAATACCTAATACTTGAACCGTAATAGGGTTACTGTCTGTAAGCGGATCTTTAATTAAACCAATATTCTTTTTTGAGAACAATGGCTCTTTTTCTGTGTTTTTATTTTCTGCCATAGCTTATTTTTTTAAAGTTTCAAAATAAGGCAAGTATAACTTAATTCCAGAATTTAACATTGCTCCAACTCCATTACCTGTGATTGTTGCTCCTGAAATAGCATCTACTTGATTATCTGTTTTATCTTCGTTATTTGGGTCACCGTTTGACTTAGAAATTTCAATTGACTTGTAATTTCCTGTTGCATCAAAAAGCATTTCACCTTTGAAATCATCTTTAAAGAATGACTCCGTAATGTTAGCACCTAGACCAGGTGTTTCTCCTTTATGGTCAAAATACACTCCATTGATACTTTTTAAATCATCATTTAAAGCAATATAACCCCAAATTGCATCCCAAAGTCCGTTACCTCTTACTGGAACGATGTAAATTTTCTTTCCATCTTTTTCACCAATAAATAAAGGTAATTTTTGAACTAAACCTTGTTTTGCATTATCTAATTCTTTCTTAATATTGATTAAATACGCTTCTTTATTTTCAGTAACTTTTTCACCTTCAATAACGAATTGTTGTTTAATATATTGATTAAATGTTTCAGTAGCATTAGATCTGTCTGAATCGACACCCATTGCACTTAAAATATCCATTTGCGTTTTAACTTTATCGTTATTATCACGCATTTCTTTTGTAGCATTTGCAAAGAATGCCAATAAAGAACCTACTACTAATACTAATATTATTGAAAAAATAATAGTATATGAATTTGTATCTGTACGTTTAGTTGACATAATTAAGCAGTTTTTGTGTTTAAACGTTTCATTCTTCTGTTCACATTTCCTTGAACCACATAATGGTCAATTGTTGGAGCGAATACGTTCATTAATAAAATCGCCATCATAACACCTTCTGGGTAAGCAGGGTTAAACACACGTATTAAAATACTAATGAAGCCAATTAAGAATCCGTAAATAATTTTCCCTTTGTTTGTTTGTGCTGCAGAAACAGGATCTGTTGCCATAAACACAATACCAAAAGCTAAACCACCTACTAATAAATGTTGCCAGAATGGGAAAGCCATTAATCCGTAGAATTTACTCGATTCAGTAATAACACCCGCATCAACAATTCCGTTAAAAATTAATCCCATTACAACAGCCCCTACAACAGAAGATATCATAATTCTAGCACTTCCAATTCCTGCGAAAATTAACCACGCAGCTCCTAATAAAATTAAGAACGTTGATGTTTCTCCAACTGAACCAGGAATCATACCGAAGAACATATCTGAAGTAGTAAAGTTAGGTGTATGATTAGCTGCCAAAGACCCTAAAATTGTTTCACCTGAAATAGCATCTACTCCATTAGCTTTAGTTACACCATCAACAGCCCCGTGAACCCAAACTTTATCTCCAGACATCCAAGCTGCCCAGTTGAAGAATAAGAACGCACGAATTGTTAAAGCAGGATTTAGAACATTCATTCCTGTTCCTCCAAATAATTCTTTTCCAATTACAACCCCAAATGCTACTGCAACAGCAAGCATCCATAAAGGTAAATCAACAGGAACAATAAGTGGCACAAGCATACCTGTTACAAGGTAACCCTCTTCTACTTCATGTTTTTTAACCGTCGCAAAAATAAATTCGATACCTAAACCAACACCGTAAGAAACGATTAGTAAAGGAAGAATTTTTTCTGCTCCAATTAATAAATTATCTAATGTCCAGAATTCGCTAGATAAAAAAGCGATTCCTTCTGGAAAACCATTTATTTGTGAATAATGCTGAAAACCAGCATTAAACATACCGAAAATTAAAACTGGCACCATAGCCATAATTACCGTGTTCATAACACGTTTTAGATCGGTTGCATCTTTAATATGAGTCCCGTTATGAGTAGTCATATTAGGTAAATAAAGGAACGTATGCAAAGCATTAAAGCCCTGCTCCATCTTAGTACCTTTGTACTTTTCCTTTAAGTTATGTAAATTTTGTTTCAATCCCATTATAGTGATTTTTAAATTTCTTGAAGATTAACCTACTTCTTTTATCATTATATCTAAACCGTGTCTCACAATTGCTTGATGCTCTTGTTTTGAAACGCAAATATATTCAGTAAGTGCAAAATCTTCTGGTGCTACTTCATAAATACCTAAAGCTTCCATTTGATCAATATCTTTAACCAGAATTGCTTTTAACAATTGAATTGGGTAAATATCTAAAGGAAATACTTTCTCATAATCGCCAGTTAGAACAAATGCTCTATGCTCACCATTAGTATTTGTATTTAAATCGTATTTTTTATTTGGCGTTAAAAACGAAAACATATTCGCTCTATAAACACTAAATTTATTAGGTCTTGGAATATTCCAACCAAAGAAATCATAATCGTCTCCTTCAGGAATTGCAGTAACTGTGTTTGAATAAAAACCTAAGAATCCGTCTTTTGATTTTTTAGTTCCAGTTAAAACATCACCACTAATAATTCTATAGTTACCGTCTTTTAAGTTTCCAGCAACAACATCTGCCATTTGAGCACCTATTGTTACATTCACATAAGAAGGTTTATTAAAACCAGTTCCCGCTAAAGCAATTGTTCTTTGTAAATTTAACTTCCCTGTTAAAAATAATTCCCCAATAATAGCAACATCTTCCATTTGGACAGTCCAAACTTTTTCCCCTTTATTAATTGGGTCAATTTTTGCAATTTGAGTAGAAACTAATCCTACAGGGTGAACACCTTGACCTTTATGAACAGTAACTCCATCTACAGTAGGCATAAAGTCTGCCGAAGGAGAAACAGTTACATGAACTTGACCAGATGTCAATTTTTTTAACGCAGTAAAACCAGCAGCTAAAGCATCTTGCTTTCCGTTCATGGTAAAATTTAAATCCGCAGCCAATGGTGCTGAGTTAATACCAGAAACAAAAATAGCTTTTGGAGTATCAGCTGAATTTGCTACAACATCATAAGGACGTTGCTTAACAAAAGGCCAACAACCCGAAGCTAACAAATGTGCTTTTACTTCTTCTGATGATAAATCTTTAGGATTTTTCTTGCTATGCTCTACATGGGTATCCTGAGAATCAGCAGCGATAAGAATTTCTAAAATAACTCTTTTTTCACCTCTTTTGATTTCTTGAACAGTTCCACTTACAGGAGAAACAAATTTTACCGACTCATCATTTTTAGAGTAGAAAATTACTTCTCCAGCTTTTACAATCGCACCCTCTTTAACTGTCATTTTTGGAGTAACTCCATGAAAATCAGAAGGTTTAATAGCATAGACTTTCGATCGGCTAATGTCAGATTTTGAATTTTCTGCCTCACCTTGCAACTTAAGGTCTAAACCTTTTTTTATTCGAATGTCTTTTGACATGTGTATTGAAGATATGGTTAGTACTATTTTATAAAACGTGCAAATTTAAATAATTAGGTAACACGATACCAAAAATATAGCCATTCATTTTTGTTATTTATAATAATTCTAAACTGAAATAAAAATAGAATTCCAGCATAAAATTTGCATTCGCATTTAGAGAATTCTTATTTTTACGTCTCTTAACAAAGATTACATGCAAAAATTCCTAATTACTTTATTATCAATAGTTTTTAATTTCATTTCTTATTCCCAAATTGAAAATGAAGTCCAACCTCCTTTTAATATTAAAACTGTAGCTTTTACGCAAAACAGCAACAACATTACTCCTTTTGTAAAATTAGGCGAAAGCTTTGCACTAGAATTTGATGATTTATACGGCAATGAAGCTGATTATTACTACACCATAACCCTGTATAATTATGATTGGACAGAAAGCACTTTGGTAAAATCAGAATACTTAACCGGAATGGACAACCAAAGGATTATGACTTATGAAAACTCATTTAACACTTTACAACAATATTCACATTACACTCAAGTATTTCCTAATAAATTTAACCGAATTACAAAAAGCGGCAATTATATTTTTAAAATTCTAAACGATGAACAAGAAATCGTTTTTTCAAAAAAAATAATCATTTACGAAGACATTGTGGGCGCAAGTTTACTTGTAAAAAGAGCTAGAGATTTTGAATCTTTATATGAAAAACAAAATTTAGAACTTACCATTAATTATGGAGAACGAATTCTACAAAATCCAATTCAAAACATAAAAGTTTCTTTTTTTCAAAATGGAAATTGGAACACAGCAATACACAATATTAAGCCTCAATATACACTAGGAACCGAATTAATATACAGATACAATCAAGAGACTCAATTTTGGGCAGGAAATGAATTTTACACATTAGACAACTCAAACATAAGAAACAATAATAATTCTGTTTCAAAAGTAACCGCAGGAGACATTTACAACTCCCATTTATATATAAACTACGCAAGACAAAATAAACAATATACTTATTTCCCAGATTTTAATGGAAATTTCTACAGTGTAAACATTAACTCTGAAAACCCACAAACTGAAGCTGACTATGCGTGGGTTTACTTTACATTAGAAGCCCCGAGTTATTTTCTCGATAAAAACATTTACATTAACGGAATGTTTAATAACTATGTTTTAAGTGATGAATTTAAATTAAATTACAATTCAAAAACTGGCCTTTTTGAAAAAGCAATTCTTTTAAAACAAGGATATATTAATTACCAATATGTTATTGCTGATTCAAAGAAAAATATTGATTATAAAAACGCAATAGATGGTAATTTTTATCAAACAGAAAACAACTATGTAGCTATAATTTACTACAGAGGCAATAACGATAGAACTGATCATGTAATAGGAATCACAAAATCTAATAGTGAAACCATTAGAAATTAAAAATGACTAAAAGAAAAGATCAATCTTACAGAAGCAACAAATGCTTAAACTGCAACACTCCTCTAGATGTAAGTGAAAAATATTGTCATTACTGCGGTCAATTAAATTCTACAAAGAAAATTACAGTCTCAGATTTTTTTGAGGAATTTTTCTCTAATTTCTATGCTTACGATTCCAGATTAAGAAACACTTTTTTCTTTTTATTTTCTAAACCAGGATTTGTAGCCAAACAAATCATTAATGGTAAGAGGCAAACCTTTGCAAATCCGTTTAGGCTATTTTTAAGCATTACTATTTTATTCTTTATTGTAGATAATATTCAAGAAAATTCATCTACAAAAGCGAGTATAAATTCCCCTTCAACCAAAACAGAAAACGACACTTTATTTTTAAGTTCAAAATTCCACAAAGATTCTATTTATACTTCAAAAGAATTATTTAAAGACAGTATTTCTTCAATTAATGAGTACTCATATCAAATAACTTCATTTAGAAATTACAATTTAAAAAACCCAAACCACTCTTCAAAAGAAGCTTTTAAAATCCTAGATTATGAAGATAATCGAATAAATCGTTTTTTATACAATAAAGCCCAGAGTTTAAAATCAAACAACTTAAAGAGAGAGGTAGGCGATTATTTAATTTCAAAATTGCCTTTTCTTATTTTCATTTCATTACCCTTTATTACTTTAATATTCTGGTTGGTTTTTTATTCAAAAGAGCACAATTACGCAGATCATTTAGTATTTACATACACGTTTTACACATTCTTATTCATCATTCTATTCATAAATACTTTATTGAATTTCATATCAAGTTCTTTTTCAGATATTTTTTTAATAGTCTCATTTTCAATTCTGTTTCCAGTATACCTCTACAAATCTTTAAGATATTTTTATGAAAATTCACGTTGGATAACAATATTAAAATTTGTACTTTTGAATTTATTATTTATTCCGATTATTACATTAACAGTATCGTTAATCTTATTTATAGCAATACTTTTTTTCTAAATGGTAACACAAATAACAAAAGGCATTAAAATTTCCGTATTGACTAGTTTTGAAGGAACTTACTTCAAAAACTATAAGATTCACTTTGCTTTTAGTTACCAAATAACAATTGACAATCAAAGTAAAGATTCCGTTCAATTAACTTCAAGACATTGGGAAATTTACGACGCTCTTAACAATAAGGAAATTGTAGACGGCGAAGGTGTGGTTGGAAAAAAACCCGTTATTAAACCAGGTGAATCTCATACCTATTCTTCAGGTTGCCTACTATCTTCTCCTATTGGAGCCATGAATGGTTTTTACAATATGGTAAATTTCACTTCAACAAAAAGCTTTAAAGTTATCATTCCTACATTTAGATTTAGTGCACCATTTGCATTAAACTAATATTCTAGCATTCAAAAGTCTGTCATTAAAGTTTCCTAAAAATCGATTATTTTTTATTAAATTTGCATTGCAAAAATTTAATAATTCTTAAAAATAATATTATGTCAAAAGGATTTTTTAATGTTCCTAAAGCAGTCAATGAGCCTGTAAAATCTTATGCTCCCGGTACACCAGAAAGAGACCGTGTTTTAGCCGCTTATAATGAAATGTGGAATTCAACAATTGACGTTCCTTTATATATAGGTTCTGAAGAAATAAGAACTGGAAACACAAGAACAATGTCAGCTCCTCATGACCACCAACATATTGTAGGTACTTATCATTTAGCTGAAAAATCGCATGTCGAAAAAGCAATTAGCAATGCACTTGAAGCTAGAACAAAATGGGCGGCAATGTCTTGGGAAAGCAGAGCGGCAATTTTCTTAAAAGCAGCCGAATTAATCGCTGGTCCTTACCGTGCTAAAATCAATGCAGCAACTATGATTGCGCAATCAAAAACAATTCATCAAGCAGAAATTGACGCTTCTTGTGAATTAATTGACTTTTTACGTTTTAACGTAGAATACATGACTCAAATTTACAAAGAGCAACCAGGTTCGGATTCTACGACTTGGAACAGAGTTGAACACAGACCATTAGAAGGCTTTGTATATGCAATTACTCCTTTCAACTTTACTGCTATTGCTGCAAATTTACCAGCGAGTGCTGCTATGATGGGCAATGTTGTTATTTGGAAACCGAGTGATAGCCAAATATTTTCTGCAAAAGTAATTATAGATATATTTAAAGAAGCAGGTGTTCCTGATGGAGTAATCAACGTAATTTATGGAGATCCTGTTATGGTAACTGAAACTGTTTTAGCAAGTCCTGATTTCGCTGGATTACATTTTACAGGTTCAACACATGTATTTAAAGATTTATGGGCAAAAATTGGAGGTAACATCCATAACTACAAAACATACCCAAGAATTGTTGGAGAAACTGGAGGAAAAGACTTTATTATTGCGCATCCATCAGCAAATGTAAAGCAAGTTGTAACTGGAATTACTAGAGGTGCTTTTGAATTCCAAGGACAAAAATGTAGTGCTGCTTCAAGAGTTTATATTCCACAAAGCATGTGGCCAGCTTCAAAAGAACAATTAATTACCGATGTAAAATCGATGAAAATGGGTTCTCCAGCAGATATGAAAAACTTCATTACTGCAGTAATTCATGAAGGTTCATTTGACAAATTAGCGAGTTATATTGATCAAGCTAAAAAAGATAGTGACGCTGAAATTATTGTTGGTGGAAACTATGATAAATCGAAAGGTTATTTTATTGAACCAACAGTAATTGTAACTACAAATCCAAAATACAAAACAATTGAAACGGAATTATTCGGACCAGTTGTTACTTTATATATTTATGAAGATTCAAAATGGGCTGAAACATTAAAATTAGTTGACGAGACTTCTGAATATGCATTAACTGGAGCTGTATTTAGCGGATGCAGATACGCTATTGAAGAAGCTACTGTTGCTTTACAAAATTGCGCAGGTAATTTTTACATAAACGACAAACCAACAGGCGCTGTTGTAGGATGTCAACCATTTGGTGGCGCTAGATCTTCAGGAACAAACGACAAAGCTGGTTCTATTTTAAATCTTTTAAGATGGGTTTCTCCAAGAACAATTAAAGAAACTTTTGTAACGCCAGAACATTATAGTTATCCGTTTTTAGGATAGTCAATAATAAAAAAGCCCTTTCGTTTGAAAGGGCTTTTTTATTATCTCTTAAACTTAAGTGGCAAATGAACCACTTTTTTTGTTTCAAAAAATTCTTCTTTAAAAAAATCAGAAAGATCATATTGAGTGGCATTTGGTAACGAAGCAAGTTCTTCTGTCAAATCTCCACCTTTTAAATACAAAATTCCATTTTTTAGCTCGTGTTTTGATTCTTTCTTTACTTTATCAGAAACCCAATTCACAAAATCAGGCATATTGGTCACCGCTCTACTTACAATAAAATCAAAATTTTCTTTTACTAACTCAGCGCGTTTTTGTTCTGCTTTTACATTTTTTAACCCTAAAGCAGCAGCAACTTCATTAACAACTTTTATTTTCTTAGCAATTACATCTATTAAATAAAAATCAACTTCAGGATGCATTATCGCTAATGGAATTCCAGGAAACCCACCGCCAGTTCCCACATCCATAATTCTAGAACCCGGCTTAAATTCTAATATCTTTACAATTCCCAAAGAATGCAATACATGACGTGTATATAATTCGTCAATATCTTTTCTTGAAATCACGTTTATTTTTGAATTCCAATCTTCATACAAATTTTGCAAATCTTGAAATTGTCTTATTTGAACCTCAGACAAATGAGGGAAATAACTTAATAAAAGCTCCATTATTTATAAATTTTAACAAAAGTACTTATTTAGATTAACATTTTATTTGAAAAATTTAGTAAAGCTCAAAAAGAATATTATTACCTTTGAAACCAAATAAATCATTTTGACCATGAATATGAACGTGCCAATTTTTTCTAAAAAAGACGATACTAAGTTTTTTAGAACCTTAAATAAAAGAGTAAACGAATATTTTAAAGATAATAATCTTAAAAAAACAGGTAACTGGAAATTATACTTAAAAACTATAATTTTATTTACCCTATTTATTGCACCTTATTTCATTATAGTTGCCTCTCCAAAAATACATTTTGGTTTATTCATATTACTATCTGTTATTTTAGGAATTGGAATGGCTGGTATTGGTATGAATGTTATGCACGATGGAAATCATGGTGCTTATTCAACAAAAAATTGGATAAACAAATTCATGGGAGGAAGTATTTACATCTTAGCTGGAAACGTATATAACTGGCAGGTTCAACATAATGTTTTACACCACACATATACAAATATACCAGGACATGATGAAGATTTAGACGCTGGTCGTGTAATTCGTTTTACAAAAGAAGCAAAATGGGAAAAATTCCATAAATTTCAACATTATTATTCTATATTTTTATATGGTTTATTAACTTTTAACTGGTGCTTAACTACTGATTTTAAGCAAATGGCCGGATATTTAAAGAGAAAATTATCATATGGCGAGGCTAAAAGCCCTAAAATTCTTTGGACAACTTTAGTAATTACTAAAATAATTTATTTTTCTGTATGGCTAGTTGTACCTATGGTAGTTGGAGTTGTATGGTGGAAAGTACTAATAGGCTTTTTTATTATGCATTATGTGGCAGGTTTAATATTAAGTATCGTATTTCAATTAGCGCACATTATTGATGACACTACAAACCCAGAACCAACTGAA
>JBEDTP010000188.1:0-3017 GCA_040119075.1 Flavobacterium sp. | reverse complement strand
AGTATCTTGATCCATTCGACCAATATTTTTATCTGGGAATAGCTGTTTTAATTCAAGCTCTATTTGTTCGGTACCAAAACCTTTAGTTGACAATTCAGCTGAATGACAGCTGTGACAATGTGTAGGATTAGCAATTGAATATCCACAGTAATGACAACGTAACTGATTTTTGAACTTATAATACGTTAAGCTTACATCGCAACTAGGGCAATGCGAAACATGACCACAGGTCTTACATTCTACATAAGGCGAAAAACCTCTACGGTTTTGAAAAAGAATTACCTGTTCGCCATTAGCTAGTGTTTCAGAGATTTGTTTGATTAAATCATCCGAAAAATGTCCGGTCATTCTCTTTCGAAAATATTTATCTTTTAAATCAATTAATTCAATTTCAGGTAAAACAACATTTCCATATCGTTCTTTCAATTCTACTAAACCATATTTATTAGACTTGCAATTAAAATAAGTTTCAAGACTTGGAGTTGCGCTTCCTAACAAGACTTTTGCTTTGAATTGATTTGCTAAAACAATAGCGGCATCACGTGCATGATATCTTGGCGCAGGATCTTGTTGTTTAAAGGTTTGTTCATGTTCTTCATCAACTATAATAAGTCCTAAATTTGAAAAAGGTAAGAACAAAGCGCTTCGTACACCAATAACAATTTTTGCTTTTTCTGAATTTTCAACTAAATGATTCCACACTTCTACCCTTTCGTTATTAGTGTATTTTGAATGAAAAACGGATACTTGATTTCCAAAATAATCCGTCAAACGTTGAACCAACTGAGTCGTTAAAGCAATTTCAGGAAGAAGAAACAAAACCTGTTTTTCTTCTTTAATATATTCTTCAATTAACTTAATATAAATTTCCGTTTTACCCGAAGATGTAACTCCGTGTAATAAATTGACATCAAAATTTCGAAAGTTTTCTTTTATTGAATCAAAAGCTTTTTGTTGTGCATTGCTCAAATTAAAATCTGAATTCTCTTTTTTATCAAATACAACTCTATCTTCATTAATATAATAATCTTCTAAAATCTGTTTCTGAATAAGTGAGTTTACAATTGAAGTAGAGCTATTTGAAGTTTCCAACAATAACTTTAACGAAATTGGTTTTTTTGTAGTTGCTTTCAATTGAAAGAAGCTTAAAACCAATTCTCTTTGTTTTTTTGCTCTACTCAATGAATCCAACAACTCTGACAATTTATCTTGATTATTGTAGCTTTCATTCAATTGAATATACTTAGTCTGTTTTGGCTTGTACTGTTCCTTGATTTCTTCTTGTAAAAGAATTATGCCTTTTGAAATCAAAGCATTAATAGTATTAAAAATACTCTTCTTATTTAGAATACTTACAATTTCATTTATCCGTAAAGAAGATTGAATTTTTAAGGCCTCAACAATTAAATATTCATCATCTTTAAAATCGGCTTCAACTAACCCAGCTTCATTATTCAAACTAATTATTGTTTCACTTTCAATAATAAAACCTAATGGAAAAGCACATTTATATACTTCGCCTAACGAACACATATAATAATTTGCTATCCATTTCCAATGTTCTATTTGAAATAAATTAACAACAGGTTTTTCATCTAATATTTGAAGAATTTCTTTTGCTTCATATAATTTGGGCGGATTATTGTTTTTTCCCAAAACTAAACCCGTATAAATCTTAGTTTTTCCAAACGGGACAGCAACTCGCATCCCAACTTGAATATATTCAAATTCAGCTTCAGAAACTTGGTAGGTGAAATTTTTTGAAACAGCAATAGGCAAAACTGTCTCTATGAAATATTGCATAAACAAATATAGTTTGAAAAAATACAAAAAAAAAGCACCTTCAAATTGAAAGTGCTTTTTATCTTTTCTATTAAGAAATTATTTTCCTAACATTCCTTCTTTTAAGTCATCATCAGCTGGCTTAGAACCTAACCAAATTCCGAATAAAGCCTTTTTAAAATCGTGACCTTCTATCACTCCTTTTTTAACTCCGTTTTTTAGAACTACAACTCCTTCTCCA
Source organism: Flavobacterium sp. (assembly GCA_040119075.1). Classification (GTDB taxonomy): domain Bacteria; phylum Bacteroidota; class Bacteroidia; order Flavobacteriales; family Flavobacteriaceae; genus Flavobacterium. Next base: position 994 of record JBEDTP010000188.1, on the reverse strand, counting down.
GGTATGTTTGCAATAATAAAAGTGTCTCCTTTTTTGATTGGATCTTTAAAAAAAGATTTGAATTTATCAATTTTAGCTTTTAAAGGAGCTGTATTTTTATTTGTAGCATTTTCAAACCCTTCATTTACTGCTGAAATCATTTTCTCTGAAGTAATCATCCCAGAAACAATATCAAGTTTCATAGCTGCAGCATCTTTACTATCCATTATTTCTTTTGCATTAGAGCTTTTTGCAGGCAAATACAAAGAACCAACATATAAGTCAATCCACATTTTCTCTCTAAGTCCAGCTCCATTTAATAAAAGAGTCTCTCCTTCTACCGTTAATTTTGAATCAACTTTTACTCCAGAAACTGTTTGTTGTGCATTAGTGGAAAATATTCCTGTAAAAGCAACTAATAATAATGTCAAGATTTGTTTTTTCATGATTATGATTTTTAATAATTTTTGTTAAATATATAATTTTTTTCTTTTTAATTTAGTAATGGTTGCATTTATTTCAAAGCCTAATAAAAGTACCATACAGTTTATCCAGATATAAAACATTAAAACAAGAAGCGTGCCAATAGAACCATAAAGCTCATTATATCTTGAAAATTTTTCCACATAAACTCCAAACAAGTAAGAAGACAAAATAATTAAGAGCGTTGTAAAAACCGCACCGTAACTAATAAATTTCACGTCTTTTGTTTCTCTAGTTCCAAATTTGTATAAAATTGAAGTAGCGATTAAAATCATTAAAACTACAAAAAGATATCTTCCCCAAATTATCAAATAAACATCATCTGAAATCAATCCGCTCAGTTTAATTTTTTGAATAAAGACTTCAAAAACAACAATTGCTGCAACTGTAATTAACAATAATGCCGTTAAAGCTAAAGAAATTGCCAATGCAATTAAATACTGCTTAACAAACCCTCTTGATAGAGTAATATGTGTTGACATTTCAAATCCGCCAAGAATAGCATTAATTCCATTTGTCATTAAAAAAATCG
>JBEDTP010000186.1:0-3058 GCA_040119075.1 Flavobacterium sp. | reverse complement strand
ATTTTGGAACTTTTTTAGCATTATTCAGTAATTAGAAAAAAGGATTAGGGAAAAGTTAAAAAGATTCTAGTATTATTTATCTGATAATTTATTAATAAGCGAATTTAGCATTTTTTCTATTTCTATTGATAACTCATTTGCTTCTTTACAATCTTCTATTGATATAAATTTTAAATTAATTGCTATTTCTAACTGTGTCTGACATTCAAATAATGAACCTCTAGCAATTTGTAAAAATCTAGAATAATCTTTTCTATAATTTCTTCCATAACCTTCAGCAATATTTGATGAAACAGAAACTGCACTTCTTTTAACTTGAGAAGATAACCCAAATTTTTCGTTTTCAGGAAATTTCGCTGTTAATGAATAAACCAAAGTAACCCAATTCATAGATTTTTGCCAAACAATTAAATCTCTATAATTATTCATATAATTATCTTTTTCCTTACTCTTATTACTATTCCCTTATCCCTTTTTTCTTTTTACCAGTCTCTTAACCTTCTAAAACCTCAAACATCGCTTTAGCTTTCAGCAAACACTCTTCATATTCCATTTCTGGATTGGATAATGATGTAATGGCGCTTCCTACAGAAAAAGATAAATATTGATTTTTAGCATTATACAAAATACTTCTAATAACCACATTAAAATCAAAATCTCCTTGGGGTGTAAAATAACCAACAGCTCCACTGTATAATCCCCGTTTGGTTTCTTCTAATTCTTCAATAATTTGCATTGCGGATATTTTTGGCGCACCCGTCATACTTCCCATAGGGAAAGTTGTTTTTATAATTTCTATTGGAGATGTTGTAAAATCTACTTCAGAAACTACTGTAGAAATCATTTGATGCACTTGCTTAAAAGTATACAAACCACAAAGTTCTTCAACCTTTACACTTCCTTTTGAAGCCGTATGCGATAAATCATTTCTAACTAAATCAACAATCATTATGTTTTCTGAGCGCTCTTTTTCATTAACTCCAAGTTCATATTTTAACCTTTCATCATCAATTAAATCTAAACTTCTTTTAGCTGTTCCTTTTATGGGTTGAGAAATTACTTTTGTATTTTCTTTACGCAAATAGCGTTCTGGAGAAGCCGAAAGCAAATATTGCTTGTCGTTTTTGAAATAAACTGCAAATGGCGGCTCTGAAATTTTATTCAGTTTACCATATGTTTCTAAAGGATTAATTACAGAATCATTTGCATAAAATTCCATACAAAAGTTAGCTTCATAAATATTACCTTTATGAATATGCTCTAGCATTTTTGAAACTTTTGAAATATAATTTTCTTTAGAAATTCTTTGTTGAATTTGTATACTATTTTGACTTTTGACTTTCGCCTTTTGACTTTCAAGTATTTCTTCGAAATCATCTTCAACCTCATCATCAACCATATTTAGGTATAGAATTTCTAACTGATTTCCCTTTAATAAAAACAACTTTTTTGGTTGAAAAAAATAAAGGTCTGGAAATTCTAAATCATCAAAATTTTTAGATTTTAAATTTTCAATGTCATTTTTTAAATCATAAGATAAATATCCAAACAACCAATCTTTTGCATGAGATTGATATTGATTTAAATCTTCAAAAGCATTTACATAATCTGTTTTAATAGAGGTAAAAGCTTCAACTGCTAAGATTAAATCATAACTAGAATATTTTTGCGAATAATTATTAGAATCTAAAAAAGCTACTTCTCTAAATTGGTTAGACCAATGAAGTAATTTCGTTTTAAATTCTTTAGCATTAGAAATATGTTTAAAAATAGATGTTCTCAAGTAAATATATTTGAAGTTCAAAAATACAATAATTTTATGCTCTTTTTGTTAATAGAGAAGTCATAAAATTTAAAAGTCCCACCGAAGTGGGACTTTTTTTATTGCAATGCTTCTATATTCCAATTTAAACCAATTAAATAAATATTATGAAAATTGCAATAAGTATATCTAATTTTAAAAACATATTTCACAAAATACAATGCATATTATAAAATATTCTGCAATAATCCTAAAAAAATATTTATTAATTATTTTTATACATGTAAAGCTCTATTATCTGTAGCTGCTAATGCAGCTTCTTTAATAGCTTCAGCAAACGTTGGATGCGCATGAGACATTCTTGAAATATCTTCCGCACTAGCTCTAAATTCCATTGCAACTACTGCTTCTGCAATTAAATCTGCACAACGAGCACCAATCATGTGAACTCCTAAAACTTCATCAGTCTTAGCATCAGCTAATATTTTTACAAATCCATCAATATCACCTCCAGCTCTTGCTCTACCTAACGCTTTGAAAGGGAAACTTCCAGCTTTATAAGCAACACCCAATTCTTTTAATTGCTCTTCTGTTTGTCCAACAGCTGCAACTTCCGGCCACGTATAAACAACCCCTGGAATTAAGTTATAATCAATATGTGGTTTTTGACCTGCTAAAATTTCAGCAACCATTGTTCCTTCTTCTTCAGCTTTATGCGCTAACATAGCCCCGCGAACAACATCACCAATTGCATAAATATTTGGGACTGAAGTTTGTAAATGATCATTTACTTCCACCATTCCTCTATCAGAAATTTTAACCCCTGCTTTATCTGCATTTAAACCATCTGTATATGGACGACGACCAACAGAAACTAAGGCATAATCACCTTCTAATGTAATTGTTTGTCCTTTTTTATCTTCTGCTTGAACAGTTACCGTTTTTCCTTTTCTTTCAACAGATTGTACTTTGTGCGAAACATAGAATTTCATTCCTTGTTTCTTTAGTACTTTTGTTAATTCTTTAGATAGTGAGCTATCCATTCCAGGAATAATTCTGTCCATATATTCTACTACAGAAACTTGTGCTCCTAAACGTAAATAAACTTGACCTAACTCAATACCAATAACTCCACCACCGATAATAACTAAATGCTTAGGAACTTCTGGTAATTTTAATGCTTCAGTTGAAGTAATTATTCTTTCTTTATCTAATTTTATGAATGGTAAATTAGATGGTTTTGAACCTGTAGCAATAATGATATTTTTAGATTCAATAATTTCAGTTGAACCATCA
>JBEDTP010000185.1:0-28369 GCA_040119075.1 Flavobacterium sp. | reverse complement strand
GTTTAATAGGAAACGAAGATTGCGGACAAATGTCTGCTTGGTATGTGTTGAGTTCGATGGGGATTTATCAAGTTACACCAGGAGAGGATTATTGGCAAACGATGATGCCTCCGTATTTTGAAAATGTAAAAGCAACTAAAACAGATGGTAGAAAGGAATTTGTTTTGTCAACAAATGACAGAACAGGGTTTTTAAATCAAGAAGGAAAAGAAACAGTTGAAAAGGAATTTGTTCCTTCAATTATTCCTGTTCCAGTTATTGAAGCTGAAAGTAAATCTTTTAAAGATAAAATGATGGTTCAGATTAAAGGTTCGAAACAATTTAACCAAAAAATTTATTATCGAATTAATGAAGATTCAAAAGAAGTTCCGCCATTTATTCCGTATTCTGAAGCATTTGAAATCAATAAATCATCTAAAGTCGAAGCATATATTGAAAGAATTGTTGGTGGTAAACCTCCAAGAAGCAACACCATTTCTGCTCAATTCTTCAAAAAGCCTAATAATTATACTGTCGACATAAAATCAAAATACAATCCGCAATATCATGCTGGCGGAAATGAAGGTTTAATAGATGGAATTTTTGGTAATGAAAACTGGAGAAAAGGCGAATGGCAAGGCTATCAAAACGAAGATTTTGAAGCAACTATTGACATGCAAGTTGTAAAAAACATTTCTGAAATTAGGTCAAATTATTTACAAGACACGCGTTCGTGGATATTGATGCCAACTAAAGTGGAGTATTATATTTCAGAAGACAATATCAAGTTTACAAAAGTGGGAACGGTTGAAAATTCAGTGGACCCAAAAGAATATGAAACAGTTATAAAGTCATTCGACTTAAAGTTTACACCTCAAAAAGCGAGATACGTAAAGGTTATTGCGACTAATTTTGGTAAGCTTCCCGAATGGCATCAAGGTTTTCCTTCAAACGGAGATGCGTTTATTTTTATTGATGAAATAACGGTTAATTAAAATATTTTGGTTTAATTTTTGTAGTGCTTATTTAAAAATATATTTATGAAAAGGTTTCTTTTGTTTCTTCTTTTTACTACTATAAGTAATGCACAAGTTGTGTTTGAACCTTCACTTTCTGAGGCTTTTAAAAAAGCCAAAGAACAAAATAAACCTGTTTTTATTGAGTATTATAATTCAGAATGTTCGGTTTGTAAACGTTTGGGAGATTTGCTAAAAAATGATTCCGATGTTTACGAGTATTACAACAAAAAATTCATCAATTACGCTATGAATACAAACGATTCATTGTTGGTTGAAAATAAAATTTTTATTGCTAATGCTAACCTTCATTTTGAAAGTGTGCCCTTACTTTTGTTTTTTGATAAAAATAAAAATTTCTTGCATCATACCGGAGTAAATACTGATGCGGCTTCAATTGTTAATGAAGGAAAAAAAGCAACGCTGTCTGATTACAATTCTTCTGGATTAAAAGCGAAATATGATGCTGGTGATCGTTCTGTGAGAACCTTGTATGCTTATGCCGATTTTTTAATTGTAACTAAAAACGAAAAATCACTAAATAAAGTTACTCAAGAACTTTTTGAATCTTTTAAAAAGGAAGAGTTGCCAACTAAAAAAAGTTATATCGTTTTAAAACAAGTTGTACAAACTACTGAAAACGGATTTTTCCAATTTTGGATGAAGCATTTAGATGATTTGAAAGGTTTTGAAAGCGGTTATAAAGAAGGAACGGAAAAAGAGGTTTTAACTCAAATAGTATTAAAAGAACTCAGTGACCCATTAATAAAAAAATGGGATGATAAAAAGAAAGAAATTTTTAAAAAGTATATACTTGATTTAAAAATAACAGATAATCCAAATGTCTATTTTGAATAACTTTTTGTAAGGCTTACTCTTTTATTGGAAAAAGTAACGACCAAACTATAGAAATTACTAAAATTCCGCCTACAACTCCAAGTGAAACCATCGATGAGATGTGAAAGAAGGGAGCAATTATCATTTTTACACCTATAAAACTTAAAATAAGCGCTAATCCGTAATGCAAACGACTAAACATATACATGAAGTTGGCTAAAAGAAAATAAAGCGAACGAAGTCCTAAAATTGCAAATATGTTGGATGTGTACAAAATAAACGGATCATCAGGCGCAATGGCAAAAATTGCAGGAATACTGTCAACAGCAAATAGTAAATCGGTAAACTCAACAATAGCAACTACAACCAATAATGGTGTGGCCATTTTAACTCCATTTTGTACAGTAAAAAATTTATCGCCATCAAAATTCGGACTCACTTTAAATAGCTTGTGCACTAGTTTTGAACCGGCGCTTTTTGAAAAATCTTTGTCGCCATCATCCTCCCCATGACTGAACCAAGACTTTATTCCTGCAACGATTAAAATTACTCCAAAAAACGTTAATAGATAATTGATTTTTACAAGATGACCAAAAAGCTCCATTTCTGGTAAATAGGTGTAATTTAGAATCCAAACACCAGTAAAAATAAAAATGGCTCTAAAAAATAACGCCCCAAGAACGCCCCAAAATAATACTTTGTGTTGCGCTTCTTTAGCAACGTTAAAATAGCCAAAAACCAATATAAATACAAAAAGATTATCTACAGAAAGTGCTTTTTCTATCCAATAAGCACCTTGAAATTGCATGAATTTTTCAGCACCTAAATAATAATAGATAATTCCGCTGAAACCCATAGCTAAAGAAATCCATGTAGCTGACCAAATAGCAGCTTCTCTGTTGGAAACCACATGACTTTTCTTGTTTAAGACACCTAAATCTAATAGCAACATGGCTATAATTACAATGGTAAAAACACCTAAAATTACGGGATGATTTATTAAATGGTCCATGGATTACTTTTTTGCAAATTTAAAACATGATTTTTTCTCCAAGGGAAATCTATATAACTTACTCAAAATCAAAACGTTAAAAGTTGTTTGAAAAATGAAAAAAACAGACTAACTTTTTGAATATCAAATTGTTATGTCTGTTTTTGTAAAGGACGACTAATTTTGTAAAAAATTAATCTAATTTATCTGCTAATTTTTTAAAGACTGCTTTTGGTTCTTTGCCTTCATATAAAATAGCGTAAACGGCATCTATAATAGGTGTTTTAGCACCATGCTTTTGGTTTAATAAGTAAGCGCTTTTAGTTGCATAATATCCTTCGGCAACCATACTCATTTCCATTTGCGCCGATTTTACTGTGTAGCCCTTACCAATCATGTTTCCAAACATTCTATTTCTAGAAAATACAGAATAACCCGTAACCAATAAATCGCCCAAATAGGCTGAATTATTAATATTACGCTTCATTTTATGCACTTTACTAATGAATTTCTTCATTTCACGAATTCCATTACTCATTAAAACCGACTGAAAGTTATCTCCATAACCTAAACCATGTGCAATACCTGCAGAAATTGCATAGATGTTTTTTAACATTGCCGCATATTCTGTTCCAATAATGTCATCTGAAGTTTTTGTTTTAATGTAGTCTGAACTAACATTTTTAGCCATTAATTTAGCTTTGTTTTTGTCGCCACATGCTAAAGTTAAATACGAAAGTCTTTCCATAGCAACTTCTTCTGCATGACAAGGACCGGTTAGGACACCTATGTTTTCGTAAGGGACATTGAATTTTTGATGAAAATGTTCTCCAACAATTAAACTTGTCTCAGGAACAATTCCTTTTATTGCTGAGAAAATTACTTTTCCTTCTAAGCTTTCAGTTAATTTTTCTAATTCTCCACTTAAAAACGCAGATGGAATAGCAAAAATGATATAATCTGCATAAGCTACAGCTTCATTAATATCATTTGTAAGTTTTAATTTATTTATGTCAAATTCTACTGAACTTAAGTAATTAGGGTTATGATATTGATGTTTAATATGTTCAACCGCATAAGTACTTCTCATGTACCACGCAATTTCAGTTTGGTTTTCACACAACATTTTTGCAATAGCAGTAGCCCAACTTCCTCCGCCAATAACTGCAAATTTTGGATTTTTTTCCATTATAGTTCCGTTTTTAGGAAAATCAAAGGTAAAGAAATACTTTCGATTTTAAAAAATGTTAAAGTTTATAGATTAGACAATTTAATTTTTAGGATATCGTTATTGTTTTAATTGTTTCAACTTTTTTAATAGTTTGGGTTATCTATTATAGTTGTAAAAAAAGCGTTTAAAATGTTTTTAAACGCTTTTTTGTTGGATTTAAGAGGTTAAATTAATAACTCATTTCTACAATTTCTCTCACTTTTTCGGGCGTAATATTTTGTTTTTCTCCTAATGCTTTCCAGCCTCTTTCTTTAAAGCGATTGACAATAAAATCGGCTGTTTTAGAAAAGTCTTTTGTGTTTTCAGACAGTTTCGTTTTCATTCCCATTGTATGGAAAAATTCGACTGTTTTTTCAATCGCTTTTTTAGCAATTTCTTCAGTTGAACCATCTTGAATATTCCAAACACGCTGACCGTATTGTGCTAATTTGTCTTTCTTGGTTTCAAACATTACTTTATATAAGTTTGGACCAATGATAGCCAATGTTCTAGCATGATCAATTTCGTATAAAGCGGTTAATTCGTGACCAATCATATGCGTTGCCCAATCAGACGGAACGCCTTTTTGAATTAGTCCGTTTAACGCCATTGTTGCACACCAAACAAAATTAGAAGCCAATTTATAGTCGGTTGGGTTTTCAACAACCTTTGGGCCAATTTCTATTAGAGTCTGCAATATGCTTTCCGAAATTCGGTCTTGAAGCATTGCATCGTGTGTAAAGGTTAAATATTGCTCCATAGTGTGTGTAAAAGCATCTACAACACCGTTTTGCAATTGTCTTTTTGGTAATGATGTAATAACTGTTGGATCTACAATAGAGAATTTTGGAAATAATGCACTTCCGCCAAGCGTTAATTTTTCTTGCGTTTCATTTATAGTAACTACTGCTCCAGAATTCATTTCAGAACCCGTTGCAGGCAATGTTAAAACCGTTCCGAAAGGAATTACGCTTGCTCCTTCTTTAAATAAAATTCGTTTGCGAAGAATATCAGCAGCATCGCCTTCATAATTCACGGCAGCAGAGATGAATTTTGTTCCATCAATTACGCTTCCACCCCCAACAGCTAAAACGAATCCGATTTTTTCTTTACGGATAGTTTCAACCGCTTTCATTAAGGTTTCATAACGAGGATTGGGTTCAATTCCACCAAACTCAACAATGTTGTTTTCTTCAAATTGAGTTGCTAGAGCAGCCTTAACTTGGTCGTAAACACCGTTTTTAAAGATGCTTCCGCCACCATAAGTGATAAGAATTTTTGTATTATTAGGAACTAAGTCTTTTAATTTTTCAATTTGCCCTTTTCCAAAGACATAATTTACAGGATTGTATAATTCGAAGTTTAGCATAACTTATCATTTGTTTTTAGAAATACAAATTTAAGGAATGTATTGCGGAACGAATGGTAAAGGAATGTTAAGTTATTTTTTATAAAACAAATTATGTTCTACATATTCCCATACTTTATTGGGCAGCATTGGACTTACGTTTTTACCATTTTTAATGCTTTCGCGAATAAAAGTAGAAGATAATTCAATAACTGGAGCGCCTACTCTATGAATTTTCGAATGGTTTATAAATTGGTCGTCAATTTCTCCTGAATTTAATCTTGGATACACATAAATATTATGATTTTGAAGAATCACTTCATAGTTTTTCCATTTATGAAGCGAATTCAAATTATCTTCTCCCATAATTAATGAAAATTCATATTTAGGGAATTTTTCTTGTAAATGTGCTAATGTGTTTACCGTATAATTAGGTTGTGTTAACTTAAATTCAATATCAGATGGTTGAATTTTAGGAAAATCAGCTGTAGCCAAATGCACCATTTCTAAACGATGATAGTCGTCTAACAATGAACTTTTCTTTTTATGCGGATTATGAGGTGTTACCACCATCCAAATTTGATCTAAATCAGAATGCTCAGCCATATGATTGGCAATAATTAAATGGCCAATGTGAATAGGGTTAAAGGTTCCAAAATATAATCCGATTTTCATTATTTAAGTGACTAGTGATTAGTAATAAGTAATTAGCTTTTAAGTTTTTTGGAAAAAGCGTTTATCATTTTTGATTCTTCTTCAATTTGGTTTAATAATTCCCGATAAATTTTTTCATTAGTAATAAAGCCTAATTCATTTGAAATAACTAATTGAGTTTCGATTTCAAATAAAGAACCTCTAGCAATATCTAAAAAGTAGTTGAAAGATTTGTCAGTATTTCTCCCATAACCTTCAGCAATATTAGAAGGGATAGAAACTGAAGCTCTTTTTAATTGACTTGAAAGAGTATATATCTCCTCTTGTGGAAAAGTTTTTACAAGTTCATAAACTAATTTTACAATTGTAATTCCTTTTTTCCAGATTAATAAATCTTTATATGATTTTATTTCACTCATTTAATAGCTAATTACTAATCACTCTTTACTAATTACTTTTTATTAATAAATTCTCTAACCAACTTATATGCGTCTTCTTTTGCAACATCTAAGTCGTAATTTTTAATTATAGTATCAAATTGAGGTGCAGTTGCTAATTCTACGTGAGCTTTGGCAATTCGCATATTAATTTTATCATCACTTTCTGTAGAGCGTTGTTTTAAGCGGCGTTTTAATTCATCTACACTTGGAGGTTTTACAAACACAGCTAAAGTTTCTTCGGGGAATTTACTTTTAATACGTAACCCTCCTGCAACATCAATATCAAAAATTACATGTTTTCCTAAAGCCCAAATGCGTTCTACTTCTTTTTGTAAAGTTCCGTAGAAGTTATCGGTGTAGACTTCTTCCCACTCTACAAAATCTTCTGATTTAATATGTTTTTTAAACTCTTCCCAAGAAATAAAATAATAATCTTTCCCATGAATTTCTTCGCCTCTTGGTTCACGAGTAGTGCATGAAATAGAGAATTCAAGATTTAGTTCGGGTTGTGCTAATAAATGTTTAACTATAGTTGTTTTTCCTGAACCAGAAGGTGCAGAGAATACGAGTAATTTTCCTTTAGTCATTGTGTTGTTGTTTTTGTAACTTTTTTAAAGAACGTTTAGAACTTGTTCTTTAATTTTTTCCAATTCATCTTTCATCATTACTACTAATTTTTGCATTTCTGCATGGTTCGATTTTGAACCCATAGTATTGATTTCTCTTCCCATTTCTTGTGTAATGAAACCTAGTTTTCTACCTAAAGCGCCCTCATTATTCATAGTTTCTAAGAAATAGTCTAAATGATTCGTTAAACGAACTTTCTCTTCTGTAATGTCTAATTTTTCTAAGTAATAAATTAACTCTTGTTCGAATCGATTTTCGTCAACAGTTACTTTTAACTCTTCGATAGCAGTAAAAAGGCGTTCTTTAATGTTTTGTACTCTTTCTGGGTCAAGCTCTAAAGCCTGCTCCATGTAGGAACGAATATTTGCAATTCGCAATTGAAACTCTTTTTCTAGTGAAGCACCTTCGTCTGTTCTAAAGTTGGCAATATTATTTAAGGCTTCGTTAATAACGCCCTCAATGTGTTTCCACTCTTCTTTATCAAGTTCTTCTCTTTCGGTTTTTAATGCATCAGGCATTCTTACCGCCATTTTCATTAATTCAGTTGCATCTGCATTAGGAATAACTTCTTTCATTTGGTTAATATATCCTTTTACAATAGGAACATTTATTTTTGCCGAAGTTTCTTCGCCTGTGACTTCAATATATAATGAAAAATCAATTTTACCACGTTCTAATTTTTGAGCAATAGTATTGCGAATTTGCAATTCCATTTCTCTATATATTGAAGGTGTTCTTACATTAAGATCTAAACCTTTACTGTTTAAAGATTTTAATTCTACGGTAATTTTTTTATTAGGTAATTGTAAAAAGGCTTTACCAAAACCTGTCATTGATTGTATCATATATTAACTTAAAAAAGAGTTCAAAGATAAGAAATCTAAGTAACTAATTACTGATCACTAATTGCTTTCTTATGAGTAACTAAATATACACCTGTAAAAATTAAAACTGCCGAAAATATTTTAATTAAGTTTAATTCATCTTTACCTAAACTAATTGCAAATGTTGCTGCAAAAAGTGGTTGTAAATAAATAAATACGGATAATGTTGTAGGTTTTAGGTGTTTCATTGCCATTAAGTTTATCAAATAAGCCAAAAAGGTTGTAAATAAAACCACAAAACCAATTTTGTAGTAAATGCTAACTGGAATAACTTGCCAATTTATCTCGCTAAATTCAGAAAGTCCAAATGGTAGAATATAAATCAACCCGAAAGTATAAATCCACTTTATAAAAGTAAAAGCATGGTATTTAGTAATCAGTTTTTTGATAAGAATTAAATAAATTCCATAAGAAAACGCATTAATAAAAACTAAGAAATTACCCCAGCCAGCATTTGTGGTGTCCCCAATGGATTTCCCGTATAGAATTAAAATTGCGGTGCCTGTTAAGCCGATTATTATTCCTAAAACTTTTTTAATTTCAATACGCTCTTTAATAATTATAGCTGAAAGTATTAAAACAATAATTGGAGCCGTTACCATTATTACCGAAGCGCTTATAGGAGAAGTATAACTCAATCCTTTAAAAAAAGTAAGTTGATTTAATGCTACCCCAAAAAATGCAGCAGCCATTATACGAGGAAAATCTTTTTTTTCTATTTTCTCTTTAGGGCCAAAAAAAGTGAGCATCCAAAACAAAGAAGCACCACCAATAGCTCGAATAAGTATAAATCCGTAGGGCTGTACATAAGTAGGCATTACATCTTTTGCTACTGTAAAAGTAGACCCATAAATCATGGCAACAAAGGTCGCTCCTAGTATTGCTAAAGTTCTATTATTCATTAACTTAATACAGATATTACTTCATTAATTACTTTTTGACTGTTGCCTATATAAATTTGGTTGTTAATAATAAATACAGGTCGGCTTAAAAAAGTATAATGTTCTAAAAGATATTTTTTAAAATCAACTTCGGTTAAGTTTTTGTCTTTAAGCCCAAGTGATTTATATAGCTGAGCTCTTTTACTGAATAATGCTTCATAACTCCCAGTAAGAGCATACATTTTGGCAAGTGATTCTTCATTGATTGGATTTTCTCTAATGTCTTGAAAATCTAGTTCAATGCTTTTTGGCAACATTTTAATTATTTTTCGACAAGTATCACAAGAAGGTAAATAATATATAGTGTTCATTCTTTTTTTACAAAAGTAATCATTTGAAACGAATTTTGATTTTGCGTATCTTCGTTATAAATTATAAAAATATGGAAACTACTTTTAGAATAAATAAAACATCTAGAAATGTATTAATGAAGTTTTTAGATGAATGTACTTTAGAACAATTAAATACTACTCCAGAGGGTTTCAAGAATAATATTATTTGGAACATCGGTCATATTGTTGTGGTTCAACAAATGTTAGTTTATAATTTATCAGGTTTGCCGATGATGGTTTCTGACGAATTGGTTGCAAAGTATAAAAAAGGAACTTTTCCAAACCAAAATTGTACAGAAGAGGAAGTAAGCGAACTAAAAAAATTAATGTTTAATACTTTAGAACAAATTAAAGTTGATTTTAATAATGATGTATTTAAAAACTATACAGAATTTACAACCATGACAGGTTTTTTGGTAAACTCAGCAAAAGCTGCAATGGAATTTAATAATTTTCACGAAGGTTTGCATATAGGTATAATGATGCAGTTGAAGAAATTTATACAATAATAAATTAAAATTAAAGTCATTTCAATAAAAAAACGCCTTGATTAATCAAGGCGTTTTTTATGTTGTTTTTATATTTTTAGTCTAAATAATAAATGTATCCAAAATGAAACCATAGGTTCCAATCATTTGCTTTATTTTCTTCATATAAATCAGGATCTTTTCTTAGACCATCAACCCAGTCAGAAAAATAATACTGCCATCTTAATTCGACAAATAGATCAGATAATTCAGTTAGTTTATAACGAGTACCAATACTAGATACTATAGACCAAGTACTACCTCCTTCAGAAGAATACCCATCAGGTAAGTACCTAGGGTAAGTAGTAGCTGGAGTTCCTAAAGGTCCTAATTCAGAATAGGTGTTGTTTTGGAAAAAATTATAATGCGCACCTAAAGCAATAAATGGGGCATATGCGCCATCAGTTGCAGTAAACTCTCTAATACTTAATGGAAAATATTCTAATTGCATACCAATGTCTGTAACTTTTGCTTCTCCTTTCATCGCGGCTAATTTATATCCTTCTGGAGAGTCTTTCTCAGCCCATTTTCCAAAATGCTCCAATTTTGTACTATTATATGATAGCTCTGAACGCAATTTGAAATGGTCGTTAAAATATGTTTCAGGGGTGTAACAATTACACTCTGCTCTATATGCAAAATTCATGTAATGCACTAATCCTATGCCATATCCCGTATTCCCAGCATTTGTTTTAAAATCATGACGTACTCCAAAATCAGATTGGAACGCAACACCACCTGCAAATGCACCTATTTCGTGTGAAAAACCAAATTGAGCATTCGAAAATAGTGGTGATAATAATAGTAAAAAAACGAAGTGTTTAATTTTTTTAGTCATTACTAAAAGTTTTCGATTGTCGGACAAATATATAAAAACTAAGTTCACATAAAAAAAAAATATTAAAATTCTTGTTTAAAATTTCTTAATTTTTACTTTTTTGTTCTTTTTTATATAAAAATTATATGTGTGATTTTTAAAAATGTATATTTGTTCCTCGAAAATTAAGTCAAAACTTAATAGTAAATAAAAACAATAATATCATGAAAGAAAGTGTGTCGTCTTTTATTGAAGCAGTAGCTAAAAGAAACCCAAACGAGCCTGAGTTTATGCAGGCGGTTAAAGAAGTAGCTGAAACAGTTATTCCTTTTATTGAAGAAAATAAAAAATACCAAAACAAGATGCTTTTGGAAAGAATGGTTGAGTCTGAGCGTGTAATTATGTTTAGAGTGGTTTGGCAAGATGATGCCGGAAACACACAAGTAAACAGAGGTTACCGTATTCAAATGAATTCAGCTATTGGTCCATATAAAGGAGGAATTCGTTTTCACCCTTCTGTAAATTTAAGTATTTTAAAGTTTTTAGCTTTTGAGCAAACATTTAAAAATAGTTTAACGACATTGCCAATGGGTGGTGGAAAAGGTGGAGCTGATTTTGATCCAAAAGGGAAGTCTGAAAACGAAATTATGCGTTTTTGTCAAGCATTCATGACAGAATTATCTAAACACATTGGTGGAAATACAGATGTGCCTGCTGGAGATATTGGTGTAGGTGGAAGAGAAGTTGGTTTCATGTTTGGTCAATACAAAAGATTAAGAAATGAATTTACAGGTGTTTTAACTGGTAAAGGTATTTCTTTTGGAGGTTCGTTAATTCGTCCTGAAGCTACTGGTTATGGAGATGTTTATTTTGCACAAAGTATGTTAGCTACTAAAGGACAAAGCTTTTCTGGTAAGACGGTTGTAGTCTCTGGTTCTGGAAATGTTGCTCAATATGCTGCTCAAAAAGCAATGGAATTGGGAGGGAAAGTGGTTACCTTCTCTGATTCATCGGGTTATATTTATGATGAAGCAGGTATTGATGCTGAAAAATTAGCTTACGTAATGGAGATAAAAAACGTAAACTATGGTAGAATTAGCGATTATATTTCGAAATACCCAAATGCTAAATTTGTCGCTGGGAAACGTCCTTGGGAAGTTAAATGTGATATTGCGTTACCTTGTGCAACTCAAAACGAGTTAAACGAAGACGAAGCTAAAATGTTAGTAGCAAATGGATGTATCTGCGTAGCTGAAGGTGCTAATATGCCTTCTACTCCTGAAGCTGTTGAAGTTTTTCAACATGCAAAAATATTATTTGCTCCAGGGAAAGCTTCAAATGCTGGTGGGGTTGCTACTTCAGGTTTAGAAATGTCACAAAACTCATTGCGTTTAAGCTGGACTAGTGAAGAGGTTGATCAAAAATTAAAAGCTATTATGTCTGATATTCATGAAGCTTGTGTAACATATGGTAAAGACTCAACTGGTTATGTAGACTATGTTAAGGGAGCTAATATTGCTGGCTTTGTTAAGGTAGCTGATGCTATGCTTGGTCAAGGTGTAGTATAAATTAGAAATCATATTTTAGAAAGGCTTTCGGTTTTTCGGAAGCCTTTTTTTATTTTATTTATATACCAAATCTATATTTATACGTTTATAGTATATTTGTATAAAGTTGAAGAATATGAAGTTCAAAATAATTTTTCTTTTTATAATATATAATCAATTTGTTTTTTCGCAACAAAATCAATTGTGGAAAAGTTATTATTCCTATAATGAAATTGTTGATGTAGAAGGAGGTCTAAATACAATTTTTGCTGCAACAAACAATAGTATATTTTATAAAGAATTAAGTTTAAATGATTTAAATATTTACAATTCTATTAATGGTTTTAAACCAGAATCAGTAACGGCCATTCATCATTCAGATAGTTTTAACAGAACTATAGCAGGAAGTAATAATGGATTAATATTGATTGTTAATGCAGATGGGAGTGTTACTACTAAAGTTGATATTATTGAAGAAGTTCCTGTAGCTCCAAACATTAAAAAAATTAATGATTTATATGAATATAATGGAAAGCTTTATATTTCATGTGATTATGGAATTTCTGTATTAAACCTTTCAAATTTAGAGTTTGAATCGACCTAATTTATTGGTCCAGCTGGTGAAGAAGTTCAAGTGCTTCAAACAACAGTTTTAAATGATGAAATATATGCCGTAACTAGATCTAACGGAATTAGAAAAGCTAATATAAACAACCCATTTATTTATGATTACTCTCAATGGCAAACTTTTGATACAAGTTTTTGGTTAGGGGTTGTTACTTTTAATAATGAGTTGGTAGCCTTAAATACTAATTCCAAAATATATAGATATTCAGGTAGTGCTTTTATTGAGGTTTTAAGTATGGCGCAATCTGGTTTAAAATTAAAAACGAACTCCTCGGAAGTTATTGTTACAACTAGAAACAATGTTTATGTCATAAATAGTAGTTATTCTCTTATAGCACATGTTACAAACATTCCATCATTCTCAGTGAATTTTACTGCAGCAACCGTTGTAGGCAATCAATTGTTTCTTGGTACAGCAAGTAATGGTTTGTTCTCTACATTGCTTTCAAATCCAACCACTTTTGAAAACATGAGTCCAAACGGACCTGTTCGAAATTATATCTTTAGAGTAAAGAAAGCTCAAAATTATCTTTGGGCAGTTTATGGAGATTATACAAGACTGTACAATCCTTATCCTTTAGATAATTTTGGGGTAAGTAAATATTCGCCAGATTTAGGTTGGGAGTTAATTCCTTACGACGACTTATTTCAAGCTAAATCAATCTCAGATTTAGTTATAAATCCAAACAATAATAACGAAATTTATGCAAGCTCATATTTTTCAGGATTACTAAAGATAAACGATGAAGGGATTATTTTATATGATAATATTAATACTGCTCCAAATGGACTTGAGTCATTAATATTAACTCCGCCAAATCCAAGTTATGTCGATATTCGTGTTAATAGTCCAGCGTTTGATAAAGACGGAAATTTATGGGTTACAAATGCATTTGTTGCTAAATCTTTAAAAGTTTTAAGAACAAATGGACAATGGCAATCTTATGATATGAGTTCGGTTTTACCTACAATTAGTACTGGAAGATATGCTCCTATGGCAATTGATAAAAATAGAACCAAATGGGTACCAACGATTAATGACGGTTTGTTGGTTTTTAACGATACATTTAGTAATAAAATTGCAGCCATTAATGTAGAAAATGGAAATCTTCCCGACAACGATGTAAGATGTGTAGCCATCGACAACAGAAATCAATTGTGGATTGGAACATTTAAAGGACTAAGAATATTATCTAGTGTTGATCGATTTGTTTCAGAAACAGAGTTTACAACTACGCCTATAATTATTCAGGAAGGAGATTTAGCTCAAGAATTATTTTATCAACAAACTATTTTAGACATTACAGTTGATGGAGCAAATAACAAATGGGTTTCTATTGCTGATGGTGGAGTTTTCTTAGTTTCTTCAAACGGACAAGAAACCATTTATCAATTTACAAAATCAAATTCACCGTTGCCAAGCAACAATATAGTTGATATAGAAATTGACGGAGTTTCCGGAGAAGTGTTTTTTGCTACCGACATGGGAATGGTTTCGTTTTTAGGAACTTCAACCAAACCGAGTGATGATTTAGCAAATGTTTTTGTCTATCCAAATCCTGTGAGACCAAATTATTCTGGAACAATAAAAGTAGCTGGTTTAACGGATAAAGCAAATATAAAAATTACCGATATTGAGGGAAATTTAGTCCACGAAACTACTTCTTCAGGTGGGACAATTGAATGGGATGGAAATGCTTTTGGAAGTCATAAAGTAGCTTCAGGCGTGTACATGATTTTTGTGTCTTCTCAAGACGGAACTGATACTACGGTTAAAAAAGTGATGATAATTCGATAATGCAAATTAAAACCAAAGCAATTGTAATTTCAACGCTTAAATTCCAAGAAAAAAGCCTTATAGTTAAGTGTTTTACTCAAAGCAATGGAATTAAGAGTTACTTTGTGAACAATGCTTTTACGGGTAAAAATAATAAACAAAAAAAGGCTTTTTTTCAGCCATTGATGCAACTCGAAATTGAAGCAATTCATAAAAACAAAGCAACTTTAGAACGATTTAAAGAAGTTAAAATAGCAACTCCTTACCAAACTATAAACTATGATATTTATAAAACTACAATTGTTTTATTTTTGTCTGAATTTCTAAATCACGCTATAAAAGAAGAAGAAGCTAATGAGGCTCTTTTTGAATATTTAGAAGCAGCTCTTTTGTGGTTAGACAATCATAATGAAATTTCAAACTTTCATTTAATAGTTTTAATCCAAATTACTAAATATTTGGGTTTTTATCCTGAAAACCCATCAGAAACGATTGATTATTTTGATCAATTAGAAGGTGTTTTTACTGATTTACCATCATCAAATAGTTTGTCTGCCGAGGAAACAATTCTCCTCAAAAAATTACTTGCATTAAAACTAGATAATATCCAGAATTCTTTTTCAGTAAATCAAAGACAAATTCTCTTAAAAATTATTGTCAATTATTTTACATTAAATGTTGAGGGTTTTAAAAAACCGAAATCTTTAGAGGTTTTCAAAGAAGTTTTTAGTTAAAGTCTTTAAATTGCTCCTCAATTTCAATTTTGCGTTTAGATTCTAAGTGTGGAATATATTTTGGTTGTCCATTTTCTAAAAAACCTATTTTTGAATAATAAGGATTAGGTTTTGTCTGGTATTCATATCCTATTTTGTCAACGTAATAAATTATATTGTCTCTTTCCGCTTCTGCATAATTATATTGATGATAAATATATGAACTTAATCTACTGTAAATTGAAGGGATTATAACATTTTCGTAGTTACAAAAACCAAATTTATCCCCTATTTTCATTTCAAGAAACTCACCATTATTTTTAACTTCATCGTAAATTACCGGAACTGTTATTTTTCCAGTGGAATTAATGATTCCTTTTTTTCTATTTAAATAAACAAAATAATGTTTGAAATTATCATCATTACTAGTTATGATTGGATTAATACTGTCATAAATCATTTCAGATAAATAGTTCCCTTTATTATCAATTAAACCCCATTTACTATTTTTAGAAATTCGTGCGCAATTTCCGTTAAAAGCTCTAACAAAATCATAAAGAGGATCTATTATGGTGTCATTCTTCTTTTTAAAACCCCATTTACTATCTTTAGAAAAAGGAATAGTTGTTGAACTATTTTCAACTTTTTCAAATAGTGATTTAGTTTCCCCGCTAAATCCGCCGCCAATAAAAAGAATATTGCCACTGCCATCATAAAAATTTCTTATTAAAATTTTACCAGACTTATCAAACCCTATTCTTAATCTATCTATTTGGAAATTCCCATACAAAATTGGTATAAAAAATTGCTTTTTTGAAAAATACACTTCAAAAAACTTCTTTTTCCTTTTACCTTTTAAGATAATTTCTTTATAAACAAGCTTGTTTTCAACAATTTCATCATAGCTAATTTTTAAATTATTATTGTCAATAAATTCTAAATTTAAAAAATCGGATTTAGTATTGTTTTTATTTATTAATGAAAAAAAATCTTGATTGGAGGTGTTTTTTGAAAGGAATGGTCTAGAAAAGTATTTGCCATTTAACGAATCAAGATTCGTATTTTTTTTAAAATCAGAAGTTTTATTGACTCTTAAAGTTCCACACGAATTCATAATTAATGTAAGACAAATAACAACAAAAAATGACAATAGTTGATTGTTTTTCAAAGTTAAAAGAGTTTAATTGTCTAAGAGTAACGTTTATAATATCTTTTTATTTTACAAAAATATCTTTTCCTTTTTACTTATAATCATTACTTTCGCAGATTGATTAAAGAAAACGACAAAATGAGTACGAAATTCACTGAATACAAAGGACTTAATTTGCCAACTGTGGCATCTGAAGTGCTTGATTTTTGGAAAAAACAAAACATATTTGAACAAAGTGTAACTTCTCGTGAAGGAGCTACGCCTTTTGTGTTTTTTGAAGGACCACCTTCTGCAAACGGATTACCTGGAATTCACCATGTAATGGCACGTGCTATTAAAGATATTTTTTGTCGTTATAAAACTCAAAAAGGTTTCCAAGTTAAGCGTAAAGCAGGTTGGGATACACACGGCTTACCTGTTGAGCTAGGTACCGAAAAAGAATTAGGAATCACCAAAGAAGACATTGGAACAAAAATAACAGTAGCAGAGTATAACGAAGCGTGTAAAAAAACCGTTATGCGTTATACTGATGTTTGGAACGATCTTACTGAAAAAATGGGTTATTGGGTAGATATGGAAGATCCATACGTTACGTACAAGTCCAAATACATGGAAACGGTTTGGTGGTTGTTAAAAGAAATCTATAAAAAAGATTTAATTTACAAAGGATACACAATACAACCTTATTCTCCAAAAGCTGGTACTGGTTTGTCTTCTCACGAAGTTAACCAACCGGGTTCGTATAGAGATGTTACCGATACTACAATTGTAGCGCAGTTTAAGGCTATTGAAAATACATTGCCAAGTTTCCTTCAAGGATTTGGAGCTGTACATTTCATGGCTTGGACAACTACGCCTTGGACCTTACCATCTAATACAGCTTTAACAGTTGGCCCAAAAATTGATTATGTTTTAGTAAAAACATTCAATCAGTATACATTTGAGCCAATAAACGTTGTTTTGGCAAAGAACCTTGTTGGAAAACAGTTCGGAGGTAAATATTATGCAGCTGAAAATGGAGAAGATTTTGCCAATTATAAATCAGAAGATAAAAAAATTCCTTACCAAATTATAGCCGAAGCAAAAGGTGCTGATTTAGTAGGAATTAAATACGAGCAATTATTACCATATACATTACCCTATCAAAATCCAGAAAATGCATTTAGAGTAATTTCAGGAGATTTCGTAACTACGGAAGATGGAACAGGAATTGTACACACAGCACCAACATTTGGAGCAGATGATGCAAAAGTTGCCAAAGAAGCAACTCCAGAAGTACCGCCAATGTTAGTCAAAGACGCGAATGATAATTTAGTGCCTTTAGTAGATTTACAAGGTAAATTTATTTCGGCTATGGGTGATATGGCTGGTAAATATGTAAAGAACGAATATTATAACGATGGAGAAGAACCTGAGCGTTCTGTTGATGTTGAAATTGCTATTCGTCTAAAAGAAGAAAACAAAGCCTTTAAGGTTGAAAAATACGTACACAGTTATCCACATTGTTGGAGAACAGATAAACCTATTTTATATTATCCGTTAGATTCTTGGTTTGTTAAAGTAACCGAAGTAAAAGAACGAATGTTCGACCTTAACGAAACTATCAACTGGAAGCCAAAAGCTACTGGAGAAGGTCGTTTTGGAAATTGGTTGAAAAACGCAAACGATTGGAATTTATCGCGTTCTCGTTATTGGGGAATTCCATTGCCAATTTGGAGAACAGAAGACGGAACAGAAGAAATGATTCTTGGTTCTGTTGAGGAATTATATAACGAAATCGAAAAAGCTATTACAGCAGGTGTTCAAAAAGAGAATCCATTTAAAGGGTTTGAAATAGGAAACATGAGCGAAGCAAATTATGATTTGGTAGATTTACATAAAAATGTAGTAGACGCAATCGTATTAGTTTCTCCATCAGGTAAACCTATGCAACGCGAAAGTGATTTAATTGACGTTTGGTTCGATTCTGGTTCTATGCCTTATGCACAATGGCATTACCCTTTTGAAAACAAAGAAAAAATAGATGGAAATCAAGATTTTCCAGCCGATTTTATTGCAGAAGGTGTCGATCAAACACGTGGATGGTTTTATACGTTACACGCTATTGGAACTTTAGTTTTTGATAAAGTAGCCTATAAAAATGTCGTTTCAAACGGATTGGTTCTAGATAAAAACGGACAAAAAATGTCGAAACGTTTAGGGAACGCTGTTGACCCTTTTGAAACACTTTCAGAATATGGTGCTGATGCAACACGTTGGTACATGATTTCAAATGCAAATCCTTGGGACAACTTAAAGTTTGATATTGAAGGAATTGCTGAGGTTCGTCGTAAATTCTTCGGAACACTTTATAACACGTATTCGTTCTTCTCTTTATATGCGAATATTGATAACTTCAATTACGCTGAAGCTGAAGTTCCGTTAGAAGAAAGACCAGAAATTGACCGTTGGATATTATCCGAATTACACACATTAATTAAAGACGTAGATACTTTTTACGCAGAATATGAACCTACAAAAGCAACAAGAGCTATTTCAGATTTCGTACAAGAAAACTTGAGTAACTGGTATGTTCGTTTGTGTAGAAGACGTTTCTGGAAAGGCGAATATGCTCAAGATAAGATTGCTGCTTATCAAACACTTTACACGTGTTTGCTTACTGTGGCTAAGCTTTCAGCACCTGTTGCACCTTTCTTTATGGACAGGTTATACCGCGATTTAACGCAAGCTACTGGTTCTGAAAACTTTGAAAGTGTTCACTTAGCAAACTTCCCTATTTCGGTTGAAAACTTTGTTGATAAATCACTTGAAAGCAAAATGATGAAAGCGCAAACGGTTTCTTCGTTGGTTTTATCATTGCGTAAAAAAGAAATGATTAAGGTTCGACAACCTTTGCAAAAGGTAATGATTCCAGTGCTTGACGAAAATCAACGTGCAGAAATTGAGGCAGTTTCTGACCTCATAAAAGCAGAGGTAAACGTTAAAGAAGTTGTTTTAATGGATGATGCTTCTGGGGTTTTAGTAAAACAAATTAAGCCTAATTTTAAAGCACTTGGGCCTCGTTTCGGTAAGGATATGGGTCTGATTTCTAAAGAGATACAAAGTTTAAGCCAAGATCAGATTAATAAAATTGAAAAAGATGGGGCGCTTACAGTTGTTATTTCAGGAAAAAATGTTAATTTAACAACCGAGGATGTAGAGATTCTGTCACAGGATATTCCAGGCTGGTTAGTAGCTAACGCAAATGGAATTACAGTCGCTCTTGATATTACAATTACTGATGAGTTGCGTAATGAAGGTATTGCAAGAGAACTGGTAAATAGAATTCAAAACATACGTAAAGATTCTGGGTTTGAGGTAACGGATAAAATAAAAGTTCATATTCAAAATAATGAAGTAATTGAACAAGCTGTAGCAGCAAATATGAGTTATATTAAATCAGAAACTTTAACTAGTGAACTATTTTTTAAAGAGCAATTAGAAAATGGTATGGAAATTGAGTTTGATGAGTTAAAAACATTGATATTGATTTCAAAATAAAGCAACCGAAAGGTTACATCTGACACATT
Organism: Flavobacterium sp.; assembly: GCA_040119075.1. GTDB lineage: Bacteria > Bacteroidota > Bacteroidia > Flavobacteriales > Flavobacteriaceae > Flavobacterium. The sequence goes on along the minus strand of JBEDTP010000185.1, from coordinate 8,383 downwards.
GTACAACTATAAAAAAAACAGATGAGTTATGGTAGAGGAAAAATTAAGATATTCTGATGCAGAATTAGCGGAATTCAAGGCTTTAATCCTTGAGAAAATCGAAAACGCAAATGCCGATTTAGCACTTATTAAAAGTGCTTACATGAATGATTCAAATAATGGAACCGATGATACATCGCCAACATTTAAAGCGTTTGAAGAAGGGAGTGAAACAATGTCTAAAGAGGCAAATTCACAATTAGCCATTCGTCAAGAAAAGTTTATTAGGGATTTAAAGAATGCGGTTGTTCGTATTGAAAATAAAACCTATGGTATTTGTAAAGTTACTGGCAAACTAATCAGTAAAGAGCGTTTAAAAGTAGTTCCTCATGCAACTATGAGCATAGAAGCAAAGAACTTACAACGTTAATCTTTACATAAAAATTGACTAACGCTCCAATAGGAGCGTTTTTTATTTAACAAAATTCTTACTTTTGTCAAAAATATCCACAATGTCATTAAAAAGAGCTTATTTATTAGTTGTTCTTGTTTTATTAATAGATCAAATATCAAAGATTTATATCAAAACCCATTTTTTCATTGGTGAATCAATCAATGTTTTAGGTTTAGATTGGTTTCGCATTCATTTTATTGAAAATGAAGGAATGGCATGGGGAGCTGTTATTCCTGGAGAATATGGAAAATTAATCCTTACACTTTTTAGAATAGGTGCAGTATTTGGTATTGGTTGGTGGTTATGGGATACTGTTGTAAAAAAACAATCTACTTTTTTAATTGTTGCTATTTCGTTAATTCTTGCAGGAGCAGTGGGTAATATTATTGATTCAGTTTTTTACGGTGTGATTTTTAACGACAGTTATCATCAAGTAGCAACTATGTTTGCAGAAGAACCATACGGAACTTGGTTTTATGGCGAAGTAGTTGATATGTTTTATTTTCCTATTTGGGACGGTGTTTTGCCTTCTTGGATTCCTGTTTGGGGCGGAAACCATTTTACATTTTTTAACGCCATTTTTAATGTAGCAGATATTGCTATTTCTACAGGTGTGGGAATTCTTATTGTATTCAATAAAAAAGCGTTTGGAAGTTCAGACAATAAAAAAGATGAGGTTTTGATTGAGAATTAATCTTTTTATATGAAAAAATCAATATTTATATTATTTTCAATTTCTTTACTTTTTTACGCATGTAAAAATGAGAATGAAAATCATGTTGAAAATATTAAATATTTTAGAAAAGAAGATGCGCCAGGTCCGGATAAGATAGAATTTTATTTGAGTGTTTCGGAAGAAGTTAATCATTTAATACATGAGGACAGTCTTACAAGACAGATATTTGTAATTAACAAAACAGAAATATTAAACTATCCCGCTTTCTTTTTTGGATTAGAAAAATTAAAAAATAATAAGGTAAAATATACTTTTGTCACACCGTATTTTTCAGTAAGTAATAGTAAATTAAAACATATGTCTGAAAATGAATTAAATGAATATTTTAATAAGTCGAAAGACTTAAAGTTAATTCTTCATTTTAATAAAAATGTTTTCGAGTTTAAAAACAAATAACTCTTTCACTACTTACACAATAATCCAATTTCACATCACTTTCAAAGACATCTTCAATTAATTCTTCAGGTTCAAAAAACGAAAGACCAATTTTAACAACATCGGGTTTGCATTCGCTAAGAAATTTATCGTAAAACCCTTTTCCATAACCAACTCTGTTTCCAAGTTTGTCATAGGCTAAAAGCGGTACAAAAACCACATCAATCATTTCTGTAGGAACGCTCAAACCGTTAATAGGTTCAGGAATATTGTATTCATTCTTTTTGATTTTGGTGTTATCTGTCAGTAAAAAATGAGCCATAGAAGTAGTTGCAAAATCACTTTTCGAAATCACAATTTCTTTGTCTTTTGCTTGTAAAATATTTAAAATATATTCGGTATTTACTTCTTTTTGTTCTTCAATAGGTAAAAATAAATGGTAATAGGTTTTGTCCCAAATATCCATTTGAACCAATTGATTTGCTATAGCCAAACTCTTTTCTTCAATTTCTTCAAGAGTTAGTTTTTGCCTTTTGCCTTTATACTTTTGCCTTAATTCATTCTTATTCATGTACAGACGCTTTCAATTCGTCTATAAAAGTAGTTAAATGTTCTATTTCTACATGATCCATGAGTACAATTTTATACCATTTATTACTTTCATTATGTTGTTGAGGTACCAAATCGTATTTTTCTGCAATATCATGAGGGATATTTTCAGCATGAATGGTGACAATGTTCATATTTGGTTCCCTGAAATACGAAATGTTCAATTTATCTAATTCGTCACAAAGAAATTGAGTTCGCATTTGTAAAATACTTATTTTTTCAAACCAACCATTTGGTCCGTAAGTAAATAATATCATCCAAACCGCTACTGCATTTGCTCCAGAGCGACTTCCGCAAAGCGTTAAATCCATTCCTTCTACATATTCTGCTTCTTCAGTAAGTACATTTTCAATTAAGCCTTTTCGGCAAATAAAAACACCGGTTCCATAGGGTGCTTGTAGCATTTTATGAGCATCAATAGTAATGGAACTAATTTTAGGATTACTAAAGTTAATTACCGAATTTTTATTACTAAACGGATAAACAAATCCGCCATAAGCGCCATCAATATGTAATTTGTATGCTACGTTGTGCTTTTCAAAAAGCGAAGTATAGTCATCTGGATCATCTACAGAACCAAACATTGTGGTTCCCATATTTGAAACAACAATAAAATATTTTTTATCTTCTGTTTTAGCGTTTATAATAATTTGCTCCAATTCAATTTTGTCGATATTTCTTTCATTAAAATGAACAGGGACTTTTAACCATTCAATTTGCAATAAATTAGAAGCTTTTGGAATGGAATAATGGGTGTCTTCTGAAGCTAAAATTACAATTTCTGACAATTTCGCATCAAAATTATGCATGAAATAATTTCTAAATACCCAAATGGCTTGAATGTTTGCTTCTGTTCCTCCAGGAGCAATATAGCCGTCAAATTCATCAAGTTTAAAAACATCTGTTGCTAAAACATTTAAAACTTCACGCTCTATTTCTTGTGTACCACAAAAAGCATTCTCAGAAGTTCCAAATGTATGACAACCTATATTATTAGGATTAGCAACATAGGTTTGTAAAGTGGGAGCGTCTTTTAGAAAAGGAGCATCGTCATAAAACACTTTTCCGTCTAATTTTGACGCAGGATATCCCAAAGAGGCATCTTTGGAAAAATTAACATTTTCTAATAATGCTCTATGTATTCTCTCTTTTAACTGTTCTTGTTTTAATTTTTTCCAGAATTTCATTTTTAAATAGTTTTTTGTAAAACTAAAGCATGTGAAATTATGAAAACATGATATTTGTTAGGTTATGATTCTAAAACAGTTGAAATATGAAAAATAGCATCTCCTTGATATACAATTGGTGCGTCATTTACATTTATTAAATAACCGTTATTTGGAGCTTTAACTTTATGTTCTATTTTTCCAAAAGGGTCTGAAATTGTTGCTAAAACTTCTCCTTTTTTAACATAGGTACCAATTTTAATTAACCCAATAAACATTCCGGAAGCATTGGCTCTTATCCAAGAAGATTTTTCAATATAAATAGATTTTTCAATTTGAAAATCGGCTTGTTTTTTTGGGTTTAACATGTCTAAATGATGTAAAAATCGTTTTGCGCCGTCTACTCCTTCTTTTGTAATTTGAGCATTTAAGTCTAACGATTTTCCGCCTTCAAAAAGGAGCATTTTTACCCCTAATTTTGTGCAAGCATTTCTAAAAGAACCAGCAATGTTTTTAGAATACAAAGTAAAGGGTGCATTAAATACCGATGCTAATTCTTTTAATTCATCATTATTAGGTACAATTCTTATTTGCGCAGCATTAAATCTACTTGCGCCACCTGCGTGAAAATCTACTGCATAATCAATCATCGGTATAATTTCTTTAACTAAAAAATATGCAAATCTACTTGCGAGTGAGCCAGTTTTGCTTCCTGGAAAAACCCTGTTCAAATCTCGTCCATCAGGAAATTGACGACTTTGGTTTACAAACCCAAAAACATTAATAATAGGAATACAAATAATAGTTCCGCGCTTTGGTTTGTTTACCTTTCGGGTAATTAATTGGCGTACAATTTCAGTTCCATTCATTTCGTCACCATGTAAACCTGCGCTGAATAAAACAACAGGACCATCAATTTTAGAACGTTCAATAATTATAGGAATCTTTAATTTTGAAGTAGTGTGCAGTTTTGCAATTTCAACATCAATTGTTCTGCTTTCTCCTGGATAAATTGTTTCTCCAAGTAACTGCATTGCTTTATCTTTCATTGGAATATCTTATAAGGTCAATAAAAGTAATAATTAATTATGGAATAACTAATTCCATTTTGTAATTTTGAATCATGCAAACCTCTCTGGAACTTCAAATTCAAACTTTACCCGATAATCCTGGCGTTTATCAATATTTTGATAAAGACGATAAGATTTTATATGTTGGTAAAGCGAAGAACCTTAAGAAAAGAGTTTCAAGTTATTTTACTAAAAGTCACGATAATTATAAGACAAGTGTTTTGGTTAAAAAGATAGTGTCTATAAAACACATTGTGGTTGCAACAGAATCTGATGCTTTGCTGTTAGAAAATAACTTGATAAAAAAGCTTCAGCCTCGATATAATATTCTGCTTAAAGATGATAAATCCTACCCTTGGATTTGCATTAAAAACGAACCTTTTTCTAGAATTTTTCCAACACGAAGGATGACCAAAGACGGTTCAGAATATTACGGTCCGTACACCAATTTTAAAATTGTAAACACAATTTTAGAAATGATTAAAGAATTATATCCATTACGAACCTGTAATTATGATTTGTCTTATGGGAATATTAAATCTGAAAAGTATAAAGTTTGTCTAGAATATCATATTGGTAATTGCAAAGGTGCTTGTGAAGGATTGGAATCTTTGGAAAATTATCAAAAACAAGTGGAAGCTATTCGCCAAATTTTGAAAGGAAATTTTAAAGAGAGTTTGAAAGAATTTAAACTTCAAATGAAAAATTTCGCGGAAGAAATGGAGTTTGAAGCGGCACAAAAGATTAAAGAGAAAATTAATGTTTTAGAAAATTATCAGGCAAAATCAACGGTTTTAAATCCAAAATTATCCAATATTGATGTGTTTTCTATTGTTTCAGATGAAGCAATGGCTTATGTGAATTTCTTGCAAATTTCTCATGGTGCAATTGTGCGTTCACACACCATGGAAATTAAGAAAAAACTAGAAGAAACAGACGAAGAATTGTTGGAATTAGCTGTTGTAGAAATTCGAGAACGATTTAAATTAAATTCAAAAGAAATAATTTTGCCTTTTCCACTTTCATTAGGCGAAAATTTAAAAATAACTGTTCCTCAATTAGGAGATAAACGTCAAGTTTTAGATTTGTCGATTCGAAACGCCAAATATTACCGAATGGATCAATTGAAGCAAATTAAAATTGTAGATCCAGACAGGCATGCCAATAGAATTATGGCGCAAATGAAGAAGGATTTGCGTCTTACAGTCGAGCCAAGACACATTGAGTGTTTTGATAATTCCAATATTCAAGGAACAAATCCTGTTGCTGCTTGTGTTGTTTTTAAAGACGGGAAGCCAAGCAAAAAAGATTACCGTCATTTTAATATAAAAACGGTTGAAGGGCCAGATGATTTTGCTTCGATGGAAGAAGTGGTTTACAGAAGATACAAACGTTTGCTGGATGAAAAAGAACCGTTGCCACAACTTATAATTATTGATGGTGGAAAAGGTCAGTTGTCATCAGCTTTAAAAAGTCTGGATGATTTAGGGTTAAGAGGAAAGATTGCAATAGTAGGCATAGCAAAACGTTTAGAAGAATTATTTTATCCGGAAGATCCGATTCCATTATATCTAGATAAAAAATCAGAAACTTTGAAAGTTATCCAGTTTTTAAGAAATGAAGCACACCGATTTGGAATAACACATCATCGTGATAAAAGAAGTAAATCGGCTTTATCAAATTCACTAGAATCTATTCCAGGAATTGGAGAAAAAACCATGATTACGTTACTAAAACATTTTAAAAGTGTTAAAAGATTGCAATTGGCATCGGAAAAAGAAATATCTGAGGTAGTTGGGCTTTCAAAAGCCAAAAAAATAACCGAATTTTACAAAACGATACAACAGTAAGAATTTATGAAATCGCAATTAATATTAACTTTGTGAATGCTACACTAATTAAATATAAAGCGAAACCATAATGACCAATTAAAAAGCAATAAATATCTAATATGAAAAAAACAATCTTGTTTATAAGCCTACTAATTTTTACCCAAATCAGCTTTGCGCAAGATTCAATTACAACTGTTAAAAAACCAAAAATTGGACTTGTTCTTAGTGGAGGAGGTGCAAAAGGATTGGCTCATATAGGCGTGCTAAAAGTAATTGATTCACTAGGGATTAAGATAGATTATGTAGGCGGTACAAGTATGGGTGCAATTGTTGGAGGTCTTTATGCTTCTGGTTATAGCGGTAAAGAGTTAGAGTATTTATTCAACAAAGTAGATGTTGATGCTTTGCTTCAAGATTTTACGCCAAGAAATTCAAAGACTTTTTATGAAAAAAGGAATGACGAGATTTATGCAGTAACATTACCTTTTGATAAGTTTAAAATTGGACTACCGTCAGCTCTATCAAAAGGGCTCTATAATTTTAATTTAATTTCAAGATTAACACTCCATGTTTCTGATATAAATGATTTTAAAGATTTAAAAATTCCTTTTTTTTGTATTGCTACAAATGCTGAGACAGGAAAAGAGGTGATTTTAGATAAAGGAAGTCTAGCAAAGGCCTTAGTAACAAGTGGTGCGCTTCCTACACTTTATAATCCTATCGAAATTGATGGTCAGTTACTAATTGATGGAGGAGTTGTTAATAATTATCCAGTTGAAGAGTTAAGAAGAAGAGGTGCAGATTTTATTATTGGTGTAGATGTACAAGACGGCTTAAAAGGAAGAGACCAATTAAGAGATGTAACAAGTTTACTAAGTCAAATTAACAGTTATTCAATGGCTGAAAAGATGATTGAAAAAATTAAACTAACGGATATTTATATTAAACCAGATATTAAAGGGTATAATGTCATTTCATTTGACAAAGTAAGCGAACTTATTCCTAAAGGAGAAAGTGCGGCTAAAATACTTCTAGATGGTTTTGAACTTATGCAAAATGAAAAAAATGTTTTAGGAAGTAAAATTGTAGTGTCTGATTCTATCGATATCAATAGTATAGAGATTAATAATCTTGAGAATTATACAAGAGCATATGTAATAGGTAAATTAAAATTCAAGCAGAGAAAGAAAATTTCTTTTGAAAAGTTTGAAAGAGGAATAAATAATTTAAACGCCACACAAAATTTTAACTCTGTTTTTTATTCTTTTAAGGATGTTGATGGAGGTAAAAAGCTTTTTCTAGAATTGAAGGAAAAAAAAGTCAATAGGTTTTTAAAATTCGGGTTACATTATGACGAACTTTTTAAAAGTGGCGCATTATTGAATTTCACACAAAAAAAAGTATTCGTGAAAAATGATGTACTCTCTTTAGATTTAATATTGGGAGATAATTTCAGATATAATTTAAACTACTATATTGACAATGGTTTTTATTGGAGTTTTGGAATAAATTCAAAGTATTCAACTTTTAATAAAAATATTCCTTCAGACTTTAATAATGGACTTACACTTACTACATTGGGAATAAACTCTTTGAATGTTGACTATTCGGATTTATCAAATCAACTTTATTTACAAACTATTTTTGCACAAAAGTTCTCTGTTGGAGGCGGTATTGAATTAAAACATTTAAAAATTAAATCTGAAACATTGTTGTCAACGAATCCCGTTTTTGACAAAAGCGATTACCTTTCATTTTTTGGATATTTGAAATTCGATTCGTTTAATCAAAAATACTTTCCTAAAAAAGGAGGTTATTTTAATGGTGAATTAAAATCATTTGTTTATTCTTCGGATTATAATAAAAATTATGAAAATTTTTCAATTGCAAAAGGAGATGCGGCAATTGTACAAACATTTTTTAAAAAAATGACAATCAAGATCCAGTCAGAAGCTGGTTTTGTAATAGGTGAAAAGAGCGTAAATTCTTTTGATTTTGCTTTAGGAGGTTATGGCTTTGCCGGTTTAAATAACTTTAGACCTTTTTTAGGGTATGACTTTGTTGGTTTGCTTGGAGATAGTTATATAAAAGGTAGTGTTGTCGCCGACTATGAATTTATTAAAAAGCATCATTTAGAATTTACAGCAAATTTTGCAAACATA
>JBEDTP010000184.1:0-28420 GCA_040119075.1 Flavobacterium sp. | reverse complement strand
CAATCCAATCATATTTGATTGAGTAATTCCATTATTTCCGCCAAACTGCATTCCATTAATACCGAAACTACCGTTATCATTGACCCAAATAGAGCTATTTCTTCCGCCACCCATATTATCAAATATTTCATCCATTGAAAAACCAATTGAATTAATATTATTTGATGAACCTAAAACACTAATTTTTTGAACATCTTTAAAATAGTTAAAGAGCAAACTCGATTCATACCGCTCATCAGTTCCATAGCCAACATTAGCTTTACCAAACATTCCTTTATTTTTATCTTCTTGAATGGTTAAGTTTATTGTTTTCTCATTAGAAGTAGCATCTTGACCAGAAAGTTCTTCTTCTTTTGTTTTAGTATCAGAAACTTGTACTTTTTCAATTATATCTGCTGGCAAATTTTGTGTTGCAATTTTCCCATCTTTACCAAAAAAAGGTTTTCCATTGACTAAAATATTATTTACTTCTTTTCCGTTTACCGTTATTTTTCCTTCTTCATCAATCTCAACTCCAGGCAATTGCTTTAATAGTGCTTCTACGTTAGCATCAGGACGAACTTTAAAAGACGAAGCGTTAAACTCTAAAGTGTCGTTCTTAATCGTGATTGGTGGTGCTTCAGACTTTACAACCACTTCATTTAAAGTATTTACGTTTTCCGATAATTTTACAGAACCAAAATCTTTATCTTGATTTATAGATTCTAATTTTTCAGAATAATCTACATAACCAATATATGAAATCTTAAATGTTACTGAAGTTTCGTTTTTTCTTGTTTTTATTTCAAAATTTCCGTTTTTATCTGAAATCGTATAATCTAAAACTGCATCAGTATTAATTGATTTTAGATAAATTGTTGCCGATTCTAATGGAAGTGAAGTAATTTCATCAATGATTTTACCTTTTAATGAAACTGTGTTTTGACTATAATTTGCAGTGAAATAAAGTAAAAATAATGTAAATATTACTTTTTTGAACATATTGATAACTTTGTTTAGTTTACTTTTTTTAATTAAACAGCGAAATAAAATAATTATTGTGTAAATAAAAATTTTCTTACGAAAAATTTAACTTCTAGTAATAAAAAAACCGAAGTGCTAACTCCGGTTTCTAATGTTATTTCTGTCTAAAGTACACATCAATTGGTACTCCACTAAAATTATAATTTTCTCGCAATTGATTTTCAATAAATCGCTTATATGGATCTTTTACATATTGAGGCAAATTCGCAAAGAAAACAAACTGAGGTGTAGCCGTTGGCAATTGCATACAATATTTAATTTTCACATATTTACCTTTTAATGCAGGTGGTGGCATACGCTCTATAATAGGCAACATTGTATCGTTAAACTTAGAAGTTGGAATACGTTGTTTTCTATTTTCGAAAACTTCAACAGCAGCTTCTAACGCTTTTAGTAAACGTTGTTTTGTAAGGGCAGAAACGAATAAAATAGGCACATCTGTAAAAGGTTTTAACTCTTCACGAATACGAGCTTCATATTCTTTGGTTGTCATAGTATCTTTTTCAACTAAATCCCATTTGTTTACTAAAATTACAATTCCTTTTCTATTTTTTTCAGCTAACCAAAAGATACTTTGATCTTGACCTTCAAATCCACGAGTAGCATCAATCATTAAGATACAAACATCAGAATGCTCAATTGCTCTTACCGAACGCATTACTGAATAAAATTCTAAATCTTCTTTTACTTTAGCTTTTCTACGAATTCCAGCTGTATCAACTAGTTTAAATTCAAATCCAAAACGATTATAAGTCGTATCAATAGCATCACGAGTTGTACCTGCAATATCTGTAACTACAAAACGTTCTTCACCAATTAATGCATTGATAAAAGATGATTTTCCTGCATTTGGACGACCAACTACTGTAAAGCGTGGTAATGGATTTTCTTCTACAATTGCTTCAGGTAATTCAGGTAAAGCCTCAACTAGAGCATCTAATAACTCTCCTGTCCCACTTCCACTCATTCCAGCAATTGTATAATATTCACCTAAACCTAAGTTATAAAATTCAACAGCGTCTTTTTCACGCATTGCATTATCAACTTTGTTTACAGCAATTAAAATAGGTTTTGTTACTTTTCTAAGAAGTTTAGCAACTTCAGAATCCATAGGAGTAATTCCTTCTTCAACATCTACCATAAAAATAATAGCATCTGCTTCATCTATAGCTAATTCTACCTGACGGCGAATTTCGCCTTCAAATACATCATCAGAACCTTTGATATATCCACCTGTATCAATTACAGAAAATTCTTTTCCATTCCATTCACTCTTTCCGTAATTTCTATCACGCGTTACTCCACTAACCGAATCAACAATCGCATCTCTACGTTGAATTAATCGATTAAACAAAGTTGACTTACCAACATTTGGCCTTCCTACTATGGCAACAATATTATTCATACTCCTATTTTTGAATTTGCAAAGGTAGTTTTTTTTCGTTGATTTCTTTAATTACAATTAGTTCTAATTCTAAACTATATTAAATAGGCTACTAATCTTACAAAATAGACTAATATTTTGTATATTGTTATTGGTTAAATTTTTAAAAAATGAGTTTAGATAAAGAAATTAAATTACGTTATCGATTTTATAAAGTTTCTGAAAAACCAATTCCTGTTTTAATTGAAAATTTTAAAAATTTAAACGAAAAACTAAGTCCCGATTACAAGGTTAAAATACTAGACAATCATATATGGTTGAGCATTGGCGTACTAAAACGTGAAAAACATTCTCCGCAACTACATCTTGAATTGGAAGAAATGGAAGATGGAAAAACTGCAATTAATGGACTTTTTGGACCCGACCCTGTTCTTTGGACAATGTTTATGTTTTTACATTTTATTGTAGGCGGAACTTTTCTAATCTTTAGTTTAATTTGTTATTCCAAATGGAAACTTAATCAAAATTTCAACTTTGACCTTATAATTATGCTTGCAATGATAATTTTTTGGATTGCACTTTATTTTTTTGCTCGTTTAAACAGAAGAAAAGGACTTCCTCAAATGGACGAACTTGAAGAAATTCTCAATAAAGAAATTTAGTTACTTATTATTATACCCAAAACGTTTTAGCTGATAAGCACTTGTTCGCCAATCTTTATTTACTTTAACGTAAGTTTCTAAATGAATTTGTTTTCCAAAGAATTTTTCCAAATCAGCTCTTGATTGAATTCCTACTTTTTTCAAAGCAGCTCCTTTATGACCAATGATAATTCCTTTTTGAGAATCTCTTTCAACCATAATTACAGCTCTAATTCGAATTATTTTTTCATCTTCAAGAAATTCCTCTGTCTCTATTTCAACCGCATAAGGAATTTCCTTATCGTAGTTTAAAAGAATTTTCTCTCTAATTATTTCATTAACAAAAAAACGTTCTGGTTTATCTGTCAATGTATCTTTTGGATAAAAAGGTGGTGAAGCTGGTAATAATTCTACAATTCTATCAAAAACCATCTGAACATTAAAATTTTCTAAAGCCGAAATAGCAAAAATCTCAGCATTTGGCACTTTTTCAGACCACAATTCAACTTGTTCATCTAATTGCTCTTGATTTGATTTGTCAATTTTATTTAAAATTAATAAAACGGGTATTTTAGAATGGATAATTTTATTAAAAAAAGCTTCGTCTTTTAACTCCTTCTCTCCTATTTCTACCATATAAATAAGTACATCTGCATCTTCAAAAGCACTTTTTACAAAATCCATCATCGATTTTTGCATTTCGTAAGCAGGCTTAATAATACCCGGTGTATCTGATAATATCATTTGAAAATCGTCGCCGTTAACAATTCCAAGTATTCTATGACGTGTTGTTTGTGCTTTACTCGTAATAATCGACAAACGCTCTCCAACAAATGCATTCATTAATGTAGATTTACCAACGTTTGGGTTACCAATAATATTTACAAAGCCAGCTTTATGATCCATTTTTTATTTATTTATTGTGCAAAGGTAGTTATATCAGCTGAATACAAGAAATAAAAGAATATTTATTAAAATCCTTGTATATTCAAATAATCATTGTATTTTTGCACTCACAAATCGCGGGATAGAGCAGTAGGCAGCTCGTCGGGCTCATAACCCGAAGGTCACAGGTTCGAGTCCTGTTCCCGCTACTAAGTAAGATTTATTGAGATTACAAAACGCACATCGCGGGATAGAGCAGTAGGCAGCTCGTCGGGCTCATAACCCGAAGGTCACAGGTTCGAGTCCTGTTCCCGCTACTAAGAAGCTTTCTAGAAATAGAAAGCTTTTTTTATGCAATTAAAAAAATAATTAGTCTAACTAGTTAATTTATAGTACTTTTGCGCAAAATTTAAAAATAGTAAAAAACCGCTTTTAAAGAAAAGCACTTTATTTCCTTGATTATGAATATGAAAAAAATTGTTGAGTACAGAAAATTACTTAACGTTACAAAAGATGCAACTTTAAAAGAATTAAAATCTATTTATAGAAACAGCATGAAAGAGAATCATCCTGATAAATTTACGGATGAAGCTGATAAATTAGCTGTTGAAGAATTAAGCACTCTAACAATTGAAGCATACCATTTTTTAGTTAGTATAGCTCCTGAAACTTTAGAAAAAGACAAAGCAGAATATACTAAAACAACAACTTCAGTTAATATTTTAGATTTCTATATGGAAAAAACAGTACTGTATGTTCATTTCTTAGACGGAAATAAATATGAATACTTTGGTGTACCAAAAAACACTTATATTAAAATGATTAATGCAGAATCTCCAAGTAGATTCGCTCGTCGTCATATTTATAACAATTTCTTGTACAGAAGTGCTTCTAAACTTGTCGCTGAAGTTTAATTAGCCTAAAAACAATATTTTAAAAGTTAATTTCCGTATATTAGTTTTACCAATTTTAAAAACTATTTATATGGAAATTAACTTTTATGCTGTTTTAGCAGCTGCATTATCAAGTTTTGTTGTCGGATTTTTTTGGTACAACCCAAAAGTTTTTGGAACTATTTGGATGAACGAAATAGGAATGACCGACGAAAAAGCCAAACAAGGAAACATGGTTAAAATCTTCGGACTTACTTTTGTTTTTGCTTTTTTACTGGCTTTTATCATGATGCCTTTAACTATTCATCAATTTGGAGCTTTAGGAATGGTAGGTGGAAACGAAGCAGAAGCATTACCTTCTTATGCCGCATTTATGGCTGATTATCAAGATGTTTTTAGAACCTTCAAACATGGTGCGTTACATGGCTTTATGTCGGGAATGTTTATTGCATTACCAATTGTAGCAACAAATTGTTTATTTGAACAAAAATCATTTAAATATGCAGCAATAACTTCTGGATATTGGATTGTAGTAATGACAATTATGGGCGGAATTATTTGTAGCTGGAAATAAAAACTAATAAATGTTAGTCCTTTAACATTTTATTTAATACTAATCGTCCTATTTTTGTAGGACGATTTTTTTTATATTGGAAAACATTACCTTTAAAGTATATACATCAATTGCAAATCTTCCGGAAAACTGGAACGAAGTAGCTGTATCAAATCATTTTTTACAAATACCTTATTTACAAGTGTTAGAACAATCCGCACCTGTAAATATGGAATGCTTTTATATTGGGATTTTTGAAAATGAATCATTAATTGGCACATTACTTTCTCAATATTTAGACTTAAACAAATTAGAATCTTTTGGAGAAAGAGACAGTTGCTTAAAAACACATGTAAGAAATTTTATTTTTAAAAACTTTGCCTCTCATGTTCTCTTTCTTGGAAACAATATGATTACAGGTCAAAATGCCTATGCACTTACCAAAGAAATTAATCATAAACGCTTGAGTCAATTATTAATTGAATGTAGTAACGAGCTTATAAATTATTTTAAAAACAAAGGCATTAAAATACACATTGTTTCTTTTAAAGATTTTTATGAATACAATGCTACCGAATTTAAAAAACATTCTTTTAAAAATTTATACGAATTTAACGCGCAACCTAACATGATTTTCAATTTAAATGAAAATTGGAAATCAAAGGAAGATTATGTAGCTGCTTTTACCAAAAAATACAGAGACCAATACAAAAGAGCACATAAAAAATATAACGGAATAATAGAAAAAGAACTTGGTTTAGAAGACGTAATAGTATTTGAAGACAGAATAAACGAACTCTATCATTATGTTGCTAAAAATGCTCCATTCAACACTTTTTTCTTGGCTGATAATCATTTTTCAGCCTTTAAAAAACAATGTGGAGATAGATTTAAAATTTTCGGATATTTCTTAGAAGATAGACTTGTTGGGTTTCACACACTTTTACTAAACGGAGAAGTTTTAGAAACGTATTTCCTTGGTTATGATGACGAAATTCAGAAAAATAATATGTTGTATTTAAATATGTTGTACAACATGACCGAATTTGGTATTGAAAATAGCTTCAAAAAAATTATATTTGGACGAACTGCAATAGAAATAAAAAGCTCAATTGGAGCAGAGCCTGTTTACATGTCGGGCTTTATTTTTCATACAAATTCACTTTTTAATAAATATATTGGTAAAATATTTCAAAGCCTTGAACCCAATTTAGAATGGAATCAACGTCATCCTTTTAAGTAGAGGTCAAAATGTTTTTAAAATCGAAAGCCTTAAAGCTAAAACTTGATGTTATTAACTTTAAGACTTTATATTTTTCTTGTCTTTCTAATTTATAGTTTATTACAAAGAATCTATTTCTTCTTGAACGACTTCCCAATCTTCTAATAATTTATCTAATTCTTTCTTTTTCTTTTCGTAAGCCGTAAAAAAAGAAGCATTTTCAATTAGCTTATCATAATTTGAGGCCAATTCCTTATCATCTTTTTGAATGTCTTTTTCTAATTGTTGAATATTACTTTCAATTTTACTTAATCTATTTTGCAACGATTTGTTTTTCTTTTGATCTTCGTAAGACAAACTTTTTGCTTCGTTTTTCTCTTTAGGTTTCACCACTTCATCCACCTTTTCAAAAGCTCGCATATCTTGTGCGTTCCGTTGTTCTAAGAAGAAATTAATATCTCCTAAATATTCTTTTATTTTTTGATCTTTAAATTCATAAGTAACATTCGCTAAACCTTGTAAAAAATCTCTATCGTGAGAAACTAATAACAATGTACCTTCATATTTATGCAATGCAGTCTTTAAAACATTCTTAGACTTAATATCTAAGTGATTGGTTGGCTCATCCATCAAAAGTACATTTATAGGCTGTAAAAGCAGCTTACAAAGCGCCAAACGGTTTCTTTCCCCTCCAGATAATACTTTTACTTTCTTTTCAACATCATCGCCTCTAAAAAGAAACGAGCCTAACATATCTCTTACTTTTGAACGATTAGAATCTGTTGCAGCTTCTAGCATAGTATCTAAAAGTGTAATCTCACCGTCTAAATATTCAGCTTGGTTTTGTGCAAAATAACCCAATTGCACATTATGGCCCAACTTTACATTTCCATCGTATTCAAACTCATTTACAATTGCTTTAATAAAAGTTGATTTTCCTTGACCATTTTGACCTACGAAAGCAATTTTACTTCCACGTTCAACTAGTAATGAAATATCTTTTAAAATAGTTTTATCTCCGTAAGATTTTGTAACATGCTCTGCTTCTACAACAACCCTTCCAGGAACTTGAGAAACCGGAAAAGAAATATTCATTACTGAATTATCATCTTCATCAACCTCTATTCGTTCAACTTTATCTAATTTTTTAATTAAAGAT
Organism: Flavobacterium sp.; assembly: GCA_040119075.1. Lineage (GTDB taxonomy): Bacteria > Bacteroidota > Bacteroidia > Flavobacteriales > Flavobacteriaceae > Flavobacterium. Next base: position 20,660 of record JBEDTP010000184.1, on the reverse strand, counting down.
TGCGCCATTGATGCTTTAGATGCTTTTGCTCTAAATTTTTCAATTAACTTCTCTGTTTCTTCAATTTTCTTAGCTTGATTTTTTTGAGTTGCCAGTTGCTTTTCGCGAATTTCATGACGCAACTCTAAATATTGTGAATAAGGTTTATTGAAATCGTAAGCCTTACCTAATGAAATTTCGATGGTTCTATTGGTAACATTATCTAAAAACATTTTATCGTGCGAAACAATAACGACTACTCCAGAGAAATTTCGTAAAAACCCTTCTAACCATATAATACTTTCAATATCCAAGTGATTTGTTGGCTCATCTAAAAGTAAAATATCGTTTGATTGTAAAAGTAATTTTGCTAATTCAATACGCATACGCCATCCACCAGAGAAAGTATCAGTTTGATTATTGAAATCTTCACGTTTAAAACCAAGACCTAAAAGAATTTTTTCAGTATCTCCAACGTAATTATAACCTCCTAAAACATCATAATGATGTGTTACATCACTAAGTTCTTCAATAATTTTCAAATATTCATCAGACTCATAATCAGTACGAGTTACCAATTGATGGTTTAATTCATCTAATTTAAGTTCGGCTCTTTTAATTTCTTCAAATGCTTGATACGCTTCCTCAAGTACAGTTCTTCCTTGTTCAAAATCAATATCCTGACGAAGAAAACCCATTTTTACTTCCTTTTCAGTAGCAATAACACCAGAATCTGGTTTAAAATCGCCCGCAAGGATTTTCAACATAGTTGATTTACCCGCTCCATTTTTACCAACTAATCCTACTCTATCACCTGAACCTAATCTAAAAGTAACTTCTTCAAACAAATACGTTCCACCAAAGGAAACCGACAAATTATGAATATTTAACATCTTCTTTTGTAATAATCATTACACAAATAAATACCTTAAGTAGTATCTTTGTATAAAATTTTTGCAAATGTTAAAAAAAGGATCCAAACTATATAGCATTTTAACAGGAAGTTGTCCAAAGTGCCATGAAGAAAGTATGTATTTGAATGAAAATCCGTATAATTTGACGGAAATTTACAAAATGCATGAAAAATGCAGTCATTGCAATACTAGATATAAAATTGAACCTTCTTTTTTTTATGGAGCGATGTATGTGAGTTATGCTGTAGGAATTGCTTTTGCTGTTGCTGCCTTTATTATTTCTTATGTGTTTTTAAATACAAGTTTAACAAACTCATTTATTGCAATAATTATAACTTTAATTGCAGCTATGCCATTTATAATGAGAACTTCAAGAAATATATGGGCAAACATGTTTATCCATTTTGAAAAAGATACAAAAACAAAAAAGGAACTATAAATTAGCTCCTTTTTTATATATTCTATTGATATTAATTTCTTCATCTAACGGAATTTTATTTTCAATAAACTCAAATAATTGCTGAGCTAAAAACGGACCTAGCATAACACCCCTAGTACCAAGTCCGTTTAAAATATGAACATTTGAATATTCCGAATGTGTACCAACCAATGGACGCCTATCTTTAACAGTAGGGCGTACACCTGCAAAGTGCTCTAGAACTTCATAATCACAATTGATTAAGTCGTTAAATTTAGATAACAATTCGTTTTTAGCAGATTCAGTTATAGAATTAGTTTTATCATTCCAATCATAAGTAGCACCTACTTTATAACAGTCATTACCAACAGGAATAATAAAAATACTTGCATTAATAATTGCTTCAAGTTTTAAATTAGGCGCTTTAATCAACAATAATTCACCTTTAGTTCCATCTAATGGTAAATTATTAAAAAATGGGTTAGAATGCATACCAAAACCCTCAGCGAAGATAATGTGCTTTGCATTAATGTTCTTATAAGCGATATAATCGTCTTTAATCTCAAAAAGAGAATAGTCAATTCTTTCAGTAAACAATAGATTTTTGTCCATAAGATATTTAGAGTATGCGTTTACCATGCATTTAACATCCAAATAACCTGTTTGCACAACTTCTCCAAAACCAAATTTAGCATTTATAGCATCGTTGGTATTATTTAATAATGTTGTTGAAAGAAAAGATGATAAATTTGGTTTATCTGAAGCCTGAAACCAATTATTTTGTTCTTCAATAGAGTTAAAAACTCTATGAACAGGCAATTGATAATCAAACTTACATGAAAGCTTATCTTCTAATTTTTTATAAAAAACTGATGATAAGGCCAATTGTTCTTTTGCTTTCCAAACCTCGCTAAAACGTTTTAAAATAACAGGATTATACATTCCCCCAGCAACCCTAGAAGAAGGTTGTGAGTCGTCATCAAAAACAAGAATTGATTTATTGTTTTTTAAAGCAAATTCAGAAAATGAAATTCCTGCAATTCCAGAACCAACAATTAAATAATCTATCATAGTACAAAAATAAAAAAAACTCTTACCATTGGTAAGAGTTTTTTATGAATTGGAGAAAAACTATATTAATAATTCCACATGTCTTGTTCGAAATCTCTAATCTTTTCTTTAACACGCTCAGATTCTAATAATTGCATTTGAGCATTTTCTTTCATGTAATCTTTAATCAACCTGTCACCATAAACATTTTCTTCTAAGTAAATGACACCGCTAAAACGACGAGCATTTAACAAATGGTCAAAAGTAAACGGCATTGCAGAATTTCGATCATTGAAAGCTTTTGCTTCATGTAAAACATCTCTGGCTGCTGGGAAATATACCCAAAACAATTCGATATAATCTTTTACATCATTATTCAATGTATAAACATCTGGAACAACTGGGCAAATACCTAGCATTCTGTATTTTAATTCACCTTGACGTTTATCAAAATACCAATATCCTACAACTTTGTAAGCATCAACATGATATGCTTCAATTAAAGTTTTAGTAATATACTCTTCTGGAATAGCTTCGCCTGCATTATAATATTCTCTACCTGCATCGGTAGTATCAATAAATACTAATGAAGCCTCAATATCCTTTAAAGATTTTTTATCTGTAAAGTAGCTAGAATCATATATTTCAGTGATTCTACCATCTTTCATCGCCTCAATAAGAACATTGTATAATGGTCTTCTATCAGGTCCTAAATCACCCTCAATTGGAAAATAGAAAGGAAAATTAACACGCTCATCTAAATCTACAATTTCCCAAGTACGTTTACCCATCAAGATATCTCTATCATGTACATAACCATAAGGCATTGGTTTATCATTGTCAGCAACTTGCTCAGCTTCCGTCTTCTTCCCTATTTGATCAGGTGTTTTTGCATTTAATAAATTAGATTGGGCAAAGGCTAAAGTTGAACTTAAACCTAATGCGACTACTAATATAAGATTTCTCCAATTCATTTTTTTAATTCTTTTAGTTTATAAATAAACTCTGAAAGTTAATTTTTATTGTACTTCAAATGTACAAGGTGCAGTTTTCTTTAACATGATATTACTGCCTCTTAATTTTGTTTTGATTTCAGAAATAACAACTAAGTCACCTCTACTAGCTTTAGCTATTGCAGCTTTTGCTCTACCATCCATACGAGTACCAGAAACTACAATCGTTGGTTGACCTGGAACCTTAATGTTAAATCCAACAACATCAATATTCAACTCAAAATCAAAATCTTCCAATTTAGCACCAACAGAAGAAACTTCTAAACTGTTCTTTTGCCCTTTTGCATCATATTCTCCACGGATTGTCCCCATAGGAGCTGGAATATCTTTAATTCTAAATATTTTCTTGTCAGCAACTGGTTTACCATCAGGTAATTTACCAGTAACATTAATAGTAACTTCACGTCCAGAACCAGGACTCATATTGTATTTTCCAACTCCTGAACCTTTAGATAAACCTGCACCAGAAGCGCTTACTTTATCATCAGAGATACCAGCAAATGAAATTGTCATTGGATTAACAACACCTCTATATACAACATTCATTTTATCTGCAGAAATTGTTGCAGAATTTGGTCTTGGAACTACTACATAGTTTCCTTTAATTGGTAAACTTACAACTTTTCCACCTTCGTCAAAGTTAAATGAACCAGTAATTTCATGTTCTCCAACACTTCCAGCATTGAAAGAAAAATTAGCTTGTCCAGCTTCAGCCTTAACAGTTTGGCCATTAACAATTACAGATTTTGCAACTAATGAAGGGTCAAATTTACCTAAAATAATTTTTCCTTTAACAGCTTCTCCTTGAAAGAACGCTGATTTTTCAGGAACAACAATTGGTTGGTATGCAGTCAAAGATGCAGCAGCTACTAAATCAGATTGAAACATTCCATTAATAATATCACTTTCCGTTGTTTTAATATCTGCTTGTAATTGAGATAATTTAGTAACAGAAGCAATCATAGGAAAACCTTTGTAATTATATTCTAACCAAGGAAGTTCAGCACCTGCTTTTTTAGAAACAACTGGATTTGTAGAAAAACGAGCTTCAATTTTCTTCATTTCTGGATCAGAAATAGAACTTCCACCAATTTTCTTTAATTCAGCCGAAAATGAAGCCATTTTATCTAAAAATGCTTGACCATCTTTAGAAGGCCTATCTCCACTAAACCATAATTCATCGATTACATCACCTTTATCCATAGATTCATATGGCAAATTACCATCTTCATCCCTTTCTAAATCAGCTGTAACTTTAGTTTTAATATCCTCAATATATTTAGAAAAATCTTGACATAATTTTCTAATTTTCTCAACCTTAGCTTTCTTATCACCATATTGTAACGGTTGCTCAGAAGCTTTTTGAGCCAATTGTTCAAATGAAGAATTATTTCTTACATCAGCAATTCCATTTGACTCAATTATTTTGTTATTTAAAATACCAAAAGCAGATAATACTTCTTTTGACATATTCATTGCTAGCATCGCGATGAAAACCAGATACATCAGGTTAACCATCTTTTGTCTAGGACTTAATTTTCCTCCTGCCATTTTGTTTAATTAGTTTTTGATTATTAATTTAGTTAATTTTCGATAAAACTAATTATCCTCTGTTATTCATAGCAGTTAACATTCCTCCATAAACTGAGTTTAAAGATGCGATGTTAGAAGTCATAGACTGCATTTGTTCTTTTAATTTAGCTGCGTTATCAGCAATTTCTTTATTAGCTTCAGCATTTCTTGAAGCACTTTCTAATTGTACTTTGTAAAGGCTATTTAAAGCTTCCATTTGAGCTGCTGCTTGAGACATCTCTTCAGAATATTTCTTTTGAGAAGCAATTGAGTCTACAGTAGGAGAAATACTTTTAGCTGCACCTTCAAAATTTTTGATACTTGCACCTAAGCTTTCCATTAAAGCACCGTCAATTTTAGCTTCTTTTAACATATTGTCTAATTTTTGAGACAATAATCCTTGAGCTTCAGCTGGGTTATCTTTTTTAGCTTTTTTATCACCAGCAACGCCATTAGCTAATTCCGGATAAACTAAAGTCCAATCTAAGTCTTCCTCTGGAGTGTCAAATGCAGACAAACCGAAAATTAAAGCCTCCGTTCCTAATCCCACAATCAACATAGCACTTGCGAAAGGCCAGTGCATTAATTTAAATAATGCTCCGATGATTACTACTGCCGCTCCCATACCGTAAGCGAAATTCATTGCTTTTTTGCTTAAAAATCCCATAATAAAATTTGTTAGTTAGTTAAGTTAAAATATAAAATTGGTTAATATATACTATTTAGGTCTTGTTCCTGTAGAACCTGTACCCATATAATCTTGTACAGTTCTAAATCCAATGTAACTTCTAGCTGAATCAGCATATTCGAAATCACGTGTTGCTACTTGTAAGAAGTAACCAACATCTTTCCAAGAACCACCTCTTACAACTTTACGTTGGTTTTTACGATCTGGAACATTTGGATTCATTGTAGAAACAAACTCATACGCAGATGCATCATAAGAAGACTCAGTCCATTCCGAAACATTACCTGCCATATTGTATAAGTTATAATTATTAGGCTCATATGATCTTGCTTCAACAGTATACAAAGCACCATCAGCTGCATAATCACCTCTATTTGGTTTAAAATTAGCCATAAAACAACCTCTGTCATTTTTAGCATAAGGACCTCCCCATGGGAAAGTAGCAGACTCTATTCCACCTCTTGCAGCGTACTCCCATTCAGCCTCAGTTGGCAAACGGAAAGAGTTTACTTGATCTCTACCTTTTTTCTTTTTAATATAAGAATTCTTATATAAAGTTCTCCATGCACAAAAAGCCTTAGCTTGATTCCATGAAACTCCAACTACAGGATATTCTCCATAAGCTTGGTGCCAAAAATAATCATTATGCATTGGTTCATTATATGAATAAGCAAAATCTTTAATCCAAGCAGTTGTATCAGGATAAACCTCTATAGGCTTAGTGTTTTCATAAAGCCCTTTACGTCCTTTTTTCTTAACAGCTTGATTCCAATCAACCTCTCTAAATTTAAATTTCAATTTAGACATATCCATAGTTTTCAAACCATTATATGATTCAGATTCTGGCAAATACATAGAATCCATTACCTCAACATAATACTCATCTGGATATTTTTGAGGATCATTAAGTAAGTTTATTTTTTTGTTTAGCTTTCTACCAGCATACATATCATCATCAGTACCAATACTGTAATAGTTTTCATACATATATTTGTCGTAAGCTGACATTTCTTCAACATTAGCATCAGCAAAAGCATAATCCCCAATACTTCCACCATCTTTACCACTTCTTCCTCCTTCAGCAGGCTTTTGCCCTACTTCATCAGCAAGAATCGCTAACCTTGTTCTTATAGTAGAATCCTTTACCCATTCGATAAATTGACGATATTCACTATTAGTGATTTCAGTTTCATCCATGTAAAATGAACGAACTGTAACTGTTTTTGTTGGCGCGTCTTGGATATTAGCTAAATCATCATCCGATTTACCCATAATAAAGGCTCCGCCTGGAATTAATGTCATTCCATAAGGCTTTTCTGGATGCCATTTTTTCCCTTTGACACCTACTAACTCACCTCTATCACCTTTACTACAACTAGCAAAAAATGACAAAATCAACGTAAATGCAACTAACTTCTTCATATAAACTGGGGTTAATTATAATTTTTCTTTTAAAGGCGTAAACCTATTTAATAATTTTGAAAAAAACAATTATTTTTCAAAAAAATCTTAAAAATATATTAAAATTTACAAAATTTAGGTTTAACTATTTTATACTATTTTTCTTTAAACAATATTTCTTCTCAGTGCTTTCCACCATCTTTCAGGCATTTGACCTTCACAAGATGCTAAATAATCATCGTATGAACAAGGTAATAACGTATTCCTTTTTAATTTATTATTAACATTCGAAATTATTGGTATTTCAATCCACCATCTACTCGTCTTATCACTTTTATAAAAAACCAACTCATCCTCTTCAATTAAAACGGTATATTTCAAATAATTTTCTTTACTTCCAAATGGATACTCATTTGACCTAAAACTAAATCCTTCAAGAAAATACCAGACTACCTGAACCACTAAATTGAACTCCTTTTGTGTATAATTAAAATTAAATATTCCAAAAGAAGAAACTTTATCACTAATTCCAGCATATCTTGATAATGCGCAAATTTCTTTCCCTGTAAACCCATTAGGATTAAAATCAATGAAATTTCCTGAAAAAGAAGACTGAACCGAAGTCATGTCTATACTTACAAAATCAGCATCTCTAAAAACAGGCTCAGCAATTGCAATATTATTTGAAACCTCACCAAGTCGATATGCTTCAAAATAAAGCTTATCAATCAAATCAATCTCTTCTTGAGAATTAAAATAGGTCTGGTACCCAATATTGCTATAATTAAACAGATTATTTGGTTCCTCTACAATTATATTCGACAGAAAAGAGTTAGCCAAGTTAGCGCTTTCTTTTGAAAAATCAAATTTATTATCGACAGAAACGAAATTCACCATTTGATCTAATCCGTCATACGACCTGTAAATTGGATAAGAAAGATCTTGACTTCCACCTAATATAATAGGTATGATTTTTTTTTTCAATAAATCTTCACAAATGGTTTGTACTAAAAAATAAGTATCCTTCAAAGATTCACCAGCTTCAACTGTTCCTAAGTCGGCAATAGCAATATTCCAATTTCCTGGATACAAACTATATAACGATTTTCTAAATCCATCTAACGATTCCTGCGTATTTTCTTTTTCTAAGCCCCTAAACTCGTTTACCCCAATAATAGCAATTGAAACTACATCTAAGTTTGGGAAATCACTTTCCGTATGCAATGTAATTTTTTTTCCTAAAGCTTGTGTTGACAGTCCGTCAATATAATCAACACATGATTTTGATAACGGTTGTAGAAAATCAAAAACCATATCCTACTTTTTAGTCGTTTTTTTTGCTGGAGCTTTCTTTTTTGCAGTTGCTTTTTTAGCAGGCGCTTTCTTTTCAATCATTTCCTTTACCTCGTCGAGAGTTAAAGCCTTCGCATCTACATCTTTACTTAATTCAATTTTTACTTTACCCTTTAAGATAACTGACCTCCCCCATCTTGCTTTTTCAACTCGTATCCCGTCTTCTTTCCAATCGTGAATTACTTTATCTATTTCTTTCTGGATTTTATCTTCAATAAGCTCAACAATATCCTTTTGTGACAAGCTGTCGAAATTATACTTTTTATTTACATTAATAAACATCCCATTCCATTTTATAAATGGACCAAATCTACCAACTCCTTTTTGAACTGGTAATTCTTGAAAAGTAGCAATTGGAGCATCAGCAGCTTCTTTTTCAGCAATTAATTCTTTTGCTCTATCTAAGGTAACATCTAATGGATCTTCGCCTTTTGGCAAAGAAATAAACATTTTTCCAAATCTTACATAAGGACCAAATCTTCCATTATTAACTTCAACTTCTTCTCCTTTATGAGAACCAAGATTCTTAGGTAATAAAAATAAATTTAATGCTTCCTCTAAAGTTATTGTTCCAATGTTTTGATCAGACATTAAACTTGCAAATTGCTTTTCTTCATCTTCAGCATCTCCAATTTGAGCCATCGGTCCAAATTTACCTAAACGAACAGAAATCGGCTTACCAGATTTTGGATCGGTTCCTAAAATTCGCTCACCACTTTCTCTTTCTGCATTTTCCTCAACTTCCTTAACATTAGGATGAAATTTAGAATAAAACTCATTCATCATGTTTGCCCAATTGATATTCCCTTCAGCAATTTCATCAAAATCTTGTTCCACTTTTGCAGTAAAATTATAGTCTAAAATTGCCGAAAAGTTTTTAACTAAGAAATCATTTACAATTGTCCCAATATCAGTTGGAACTAATTTTCCTTTATCCGAACCAACATTCTCAGTCAAAACTTGTGACTTCATGTTTGAACCCAATAAAGATATTTGTGTATACTTTCTTTCAACACCTTCAGAACTTCCTTTTTCAACATAATTACGATTAATAATCGTTGAAATTGTTGGCGCATAAGTTGATGGACGACCTATTCCTAGTTCTTCTAGTTTTTTAACCAAAGCAGCTTCAGTGTATCGTGTCGGCGGTCTAGAAAAACGCTCAGTTGCCTGAATATAAGTATTAATTAATTTTTCATTTACCTTCATTGCCGGAAGCATTCCTTCTTGCTCTTCCTCATCATCATCATGCCCTTCAAGATAAACCTTTAAGAAGCCTTCAAACTTAATTACTTCTCCACTAGACACGAAAACCTCATTATGGCTATTTGCTTCAATTTTAACATTTGTACGCTCTAATTGCGCCTCACTCATTTGAGAAGCCAAAGTTCTTTTCCAAATTAAATCGTATAATCGTGTTTGATCTCTATCAATATTAACAGTATGCAAAGACATATCTGTAGGACGAATTGCTTCGTGAGCTTCTTGAGCACCTTTACTTTTTGAAGTATAATTTCTAGGCTTGCTGTATTCTTTACCGTATGAACGAATAATCTCAGCTTCTGCAGATGCCATTGCTTCATTAGATAAATTCACACTATCGGTTCTCATATAAGTAATTAAACCGGCTTCATATAATCTTTGTGCAATTTGCATTGTAATTCCAACAGGTAAATATAATTTACGAGCTGCTTCTTGCTGTAAAGTTGAAGTTGTAAATGGTGCAGCTGGAGATTTTTTTGTTGGTTTCTTCTCTAAATCAGCTACCTTATAATTCGAACCTATATTTTTTTGCAGAAAATCTTCTGCTTCTTTTTGAGTGCTAAAATTTTTAGGAAGTTTTGCTTTAAATGATTTTCCAGCTTCATTTGTGAATTCAGCAGTTATAGAATACGTTCCTTGCGGATTAAATTCCTGAATTTCTCTTTCACGTTCAACAATTAATCGAACAGAAACTGACTGAACCCTACCTGCAGACAACCCTCCTTTTACTTTTTTCCATAAAACTGGCGATAATTCGTAACCTACTAATCTATCTAACACTCTACGCGCTTGTTGAGCATTTACTAGATTATAATCAATTCCCCTTGGATTCTCAATAGCTTTTTGAATTGCCGACTTCGTAATCTCATGAAATACAATTCTTTTTGTTTTGCTTTCATCTAATTTTAATTCTTCAGCTAAATGCCAAGAAATAGCTTCTCCTTCACGATCTTCATCGGAAGCTAACCAAACCATATCCGCTTTTTTTGACAAGTCTTTTAGTTTTTTTACTAAAGCTTTTTTATCAGGAGAAACTTGATATTTCGGTTTAAAACCATTTTCCACATCTACTCCTATTTCTTTAGATGGTAAGTCCGCAATATGTCCGTAGCTTGATTCAACTTGAAAATCTTTTCCTAAAAATTTTTCTATTGTCTTTGCCTTTGCGGGTGACTCAACTATTACTAAATTCTTCGCCATTATAAACTTTGTTTGGCGCAAAAGTATGGGTTTTTTTTAAATTTTATGTTTTTAGAACTAAAATTAAGATAAGATTTCACTTTTTAAAGTTAAAATACACAATGAAAGTCTGTCAAGTTGTCATATTTTACTTTTTAGTATTATCTTTGCAGTTGCAAAAAGAGAAAGAACTTTTATGGAAAAGACAATTGACGAAAATAAACAAGGAACTAAACTTGTTTTAAAAGAAAAAAAAGAAAACACTAAAAAACTTTTTATAGAAAGTTACGGTTGTGCAATGAATTTCTCCGATAGTGAAATTGTAGCTTCAATACTTAACAACCAAGGTTATAACACTACTCAAAATTTAGAAGATGCTGATTTAGTCCTAGTAAATACTTGTTCTATTAGAGATAAAGCTGAGCAAACTATTAGAAAAAGACTAGAAAAATATAACGCAGTAAAGCGTGACATAAATCCAAATATGAAAGTTGGCGTTCTAGGATGTATGGCTGAACGCTTGAAAGAAAAATTTCTTGAGGAAGAAAAGATTGTCGATTTAGTCGTGGGACCAGATGCTTATAAAGATATTCCTAATTTATTAAATGAAGTTGAAGAAGGTAGAGATGCTATTAACGTTATTCTTTCTAAAGAAGAAACATATGGTGATATTTCTCCTGTTAGACTAAACAGTAACGGAATTAATGCTTTTGTTTCTATAACACGTGGATGTGATAACATGTGTACATTTTGTGTTGTTCCTTTTACTAGAGGAAGAGAACGAAGTAGAGAACCACAAAGTATTTTAGATGAAATTGCTGATTTATGGAATAGAGGTTTTAAAGAAGTTTGTTTATTAGGTCAAAATGTAGATAGTTATCTATGGTATGGTGGCGGACTTAAAAAAGATTTCGACAAAGCCTCAGAAATGCAAAAAGCCACTTCTGTAGATTTTGCTCAATTATTAGACATGTGTGCAAAAGCATTTCCTAAGATGCGTTTTCGTTTCTCTACATCAAATCCACAAGATATGCATGAAGAAGTTTTACATGTTATTGCAAAACATCAAAATGTATGTAATTATATTCACTTACCCGTTCAAAGCGGAAGTACAAGAATATTAAAAGAAATGAATCGTCAGCATACCCGCGAAGAGTATATGGCATTGGTTGATAAAATAAAACAAATCATTCCTGATTGTTCAATTTCGCAGGATTTAATTACTGGGTTTCCAACAGAAACAGAAGAAGACCATCAAGACACTTTATCTTTGATGAAATATGTAAATTATGACTTTGGGTATATGTTTGCGTATTCTGAAAGACCTGGAACACTTGCAGCTAGAAAACTTGAAGATGATGTGCCAGAAGAAGTTAAAAAACGTAGATTACAAGAAGTTGTTGATTTACAACAAGAATTATCATTAGAAAGAACACAACGTTTTTTAGGCAAAACGGTTGAAATATTAATTGAAAAAGAGTCTAAAAAATCAAACAAACATTGGTCTGGAAGAAATTCTGAAAACACTGTAGCTGTTTTTCCAAAAGAAAATTATAAGCCTGGAGATTTTGTTTTAGTTAAAATAAATGATTGTACAACTGCTACATTAATAGGTGAAGCTGTTGGGTATTCAGAAATGCAATAATTATGGAGTCTATACAAGCCACAAAACAAAGATTTGAAATCATTGGAAACGATCCAAAACTTAATCGTGCCATAGAAAAAGCTATTCAAGTTGCTCCTACTGATATTTCTGTTTTAGTGACTGGAGAAAGTGGTGTTGGAAAAGAAAGTATTCCAAAAATTATACACTCGCTTTCACACAGAAAACATGCAAAATACATTGCTGTAAACTGTGGTGCAATTCCAGAAGGAACGATTGACAGTGAATTATTTGGTCATGAGAAAGGTTCATTTACTGGCGCCACAAATGCTCGTGACGGTTATTTTGAAGTTGCAGATGGAGGAACCATATTTTTAGACGAAGTTGGAGAATTACCTTTAACAACACAAGTTCGTTTATTGCGTGTTTTAGAAAATGGAGAATTCATTAAAGTAGGTTCTTCAAAAGTTCAAAAGACAAATGTGCGTATTGTTGCCGCGACAAATGTTAATATGTTTGATGCAATTGAAAAAGGAAAATTTAGAGAAGATTTATATTATCGTTTAAGTACAGTTGAAATTTTGCTTCCTCCTTTAAGAGAACGAAAAGAGGACATACATTTATTGTTCAGAAAATTTGCAGCTGACTTTGCCCATAAATATAAAATGCCTCCTATTAAATTGTCAAGCGAGGCTATACAATACCTTTTGCAATACAGATGGAGTGGAAACATTAGACAGTTACGAAATATTGCAGAACAGATTTCTGTACTTGAAACCAATAGAGAAACTTCTTTACAAACCTTAAAAGGTTATTTACCGCAGCAAGGAAGTAATTTACCTTCGGTTATTAACACCAAGAAGTCTGAAAATGATTTTAGTAACGAACGTGAAATTTTATACAAAGTACTCTTTGATATGAAGAGCGATTTGAATGATTTAAAAAAACTGACCCTTGAATTAATGCAAAATGAAAACTCTAAAGTTCAAGAAGATCACAAAAATTTAATTAAAAGAATTTACGATAAAAATGAAGATAATTCTATCTTTGAAAATGAAAACAAACCAGAATTACTTCCTCAAACTAGAAACGAAATTATTCAAGAAGAGTTTATAGATAATGAAGACGATGATTCAAACTATCTTTTTGCAGAAACAGTTGAGGAAGAAGAAACATTAAGTTTAGAAGCTAAAGAAATAGAGTTAATTAAAAAATCTTTAGAACGTAATAACGGAAAAAGAAAAGCTGCGGCTGATGAATTAGGAATTTCAGAAAGAACCCTTTACAGAAAAATCAAACAATACGATTTATAAGTTAAACATGAAAAAAGTTATTTATACATTATTTATTGGATTAATTCTAAATAGTTGTGGAGTTTATAATTTTACCGGAACAGGAAAAATTGATGCAGATACTTTTCAGGTAAACTATTTCCAAAACAATGCAGAACTTGTTGAGCCAGGAATTGAAAGAACATTTACAATTAGATTACAAGAAATTCTACAGAATCAAACAAGTTTAAATCTTACCAATCAAGGAGGAGATTTATTATATGAAGGTGAAATTGTTGAATATAGAATTACGCCAATGACAGCAACTGCTAATCAAACTGCTGCCCAAAACAGACTAACAATTGCAGTAAATGTCCGTTTTTCAAACAAAAATAAAGAAGAAGATAATTTCGAAAAACGTTTTTCTTTTTTCCATGATTATCCAGCAAACGATCAAATGGCAGGAAGTAGATTAACAACCGCTCTTGATGAAATTTTTGAAAGAATTACACAAGACATATTCAATGAATCATTAGCAAAATGGTAATTTAAAGAATAACAATTTGAATACTAAAGATTTAACATACTTACTTAATAAACCTTATGCTTTAAATGAAAAGCAAACTGTTACTTTGGAAACAGTTCTTCAAGAATTTCCCTATTTTCAAGCAGCAAGAGTTCTTCATTTAAGAGGGTTGTTAAATCAAGATAGTTTCAGATATAATTATGAGTTAAAAAAAACAGCAGCTAATACTGCTGACAGAACAATACTTTTTGATTTCATTACTTCAAATGAGTTCACAACTATTCAAAGAAACTTAATTGATGAAGAAATTGAAAATATAAATAATATAAGTGTTGTTGAAAGCGAAGTAATTGAAGAAATAAAAAGTGTAGATTCTGAACTCGAAATAATACATGAGAATGATAGTTTAGATATTGGAAAACCATTAGCCTTTGAAAATAATGAAAGACATTCGTTTCAAGAATGGCTCCAATTAACAAAGATAACTCCAATTGAAAGAGAAGAATCTATCGAAACACAAGAGATTAAGGAAGAGAAACAAAAAAAGACTGAAATAATTGATCGTTTTATTGAATTAAACCCAAAGATTTCTCCTATAAAAGAAAATGTAAAAACTCCTTCTAATATCATTCTAAATAATGACGAACCAACGCACCTAATGACAGAAACTTTGGCTAAAGTTTATTTAGAACAAAAGAAATTCAATAAAGCAATACAAGCTTATGAAATTTTAATTTTGAAATATCCAGAAAAAAGTAGTTTCTTTGCAGACCGAATAAAAAAAATAAAAGATTTACAACAAAATAATTAATTATGGGATTCACAGGTTTTTTAATCGCAATAGCATTAGTTTGCTTTTTATTAATATTAGCAATTATGGTTCAAAACCCTAAAGGTGGAGGATTATCTTCTTCTTTTGGAGGTTCACAACAATTAGGTGGTGTACAAAAAACTACAGATTTTTTAGATAAAAGTACTTGGACATTAGGTGGTATTTTAATTGCATTAATATTATTATCTACACTTGCTTTTAATAATGGAAATACAAGTGGTTCAAAAATATTAGGAAACGATGATGCTGCTCCAGCAACTACAACCATCGCTACTACCCCTGAAGCAACTCAACAAGCTGCTGAAACTGCAACTTCTTCTGAAGAAGCTGCAAAATAAGCTGAAACAATATTTTAAAATGCCAGCCTGTCAGTGCTGGCTTTTTTTTTACAAGAAATTTTGTCATAAAAATGCTTTGGCACAATTTCTGAAAATTAGTATCCATCAAACTAAAAATTAAATATAATAAATTATGTCACTAAACATTAAACCACTTTCAGATCGCGTAGTTATAGAGCCAATGGCTGCTGAAACTACAACTGCTTCAGGATTAATTATTCCTGACACTGCAAAAGAAAAACCACAAAAAGGAACAGTAGTTGCAGTTGGAAACGGTAAAAAAGATCATACAATGACTGTTAAAGTTGGAGACACAGTATTGTATGGAAAATATTCTGGAACAGAACTAAAATATGAAGGCGCTGATTATCTTATCATGAAAGAAGATGAGATTTACGCAATTTTAGGTTAATTACTTATTCATTAAAATAAAATAAAATGGCAAAAGATATAAAATTTGATATAGAAGCAAGAGACGGGTTAAAAAGAGGTGTTGACGCGTTAGCAAATGCAGTTAAAGTTACTTTAGGTCCAAAAGGGAGAAACGTAATAATAAGTAAATCATTTGGAGGTCCATCAGTAACAAAAGATGGTGTTTCTGTAGCTAAGGAAATTGAATTACAAGACCCATTAGAAAACATGGGAGCTCAAATGGTAAAAGAAGTTGCTTCTAAAACTAATGATTTAGCCGGAGATGGTACGACAACTGCAACTGTTCTTGCGCAAGCAATTGTTAAGGAAGGATTAAAAAATGTTGCAGCAGGTGCAAACCCAATGGATTTAAAAAGAGGAATTGATAAAGCTGTTGAAGTTATTGTTGAAGATTTAGGAAAACAATCTCAAACTGTTGGTAGCTCTACAGATAAAATCAAACAAATTGCATCTATTTCAGCAAATAACGATGAAACAATTGGAGAATTAATTGCAACAGCTTTTAGTAAAGTTGGAAAAGAAGGAGTTATCACGGTTGAAGAAGCAAAAGGAACAGATACTTACGTTGATGTAGTTGAAGGAATGCAGTTTGACAGAGGATATCTTTCTCCCTATTTTGTTACTGATGCAGACAAAATGATTGCAGAATTAAACAATCCTTACATTCTGTTATTTGATAAAAAGATATCAAACTTACAAGAGTTATTACCAATACTTGAGCCCGTTGCACAGTCTGGAAAACCTTTGTTAATTATAGCAGAAGACGTTGACGGTCAGGCGTTAGCAACTTTAGTAGTCAATAAATTAAGAGGTGGATTGAAAATTGCTGCAGTTAAAGCTCCAGGTTTTGGAGACAGAAGAAAAGCTATGCTTGAAGATATTGCTATTTTAACTGGCGGTACTGTAATTGCCGAAGAAAGTGGATACTCTTTAGAAAATGCTACTTTAGAGATGCTTGGTACTGCTGAGAATGTAACAATTGACAAAGACAATACAACCATCGTAAATGGTGCAGGAAGCGCTGATAACATTAAAGCAAGAGTAAACCAAATCAAAGCACAAGTTGATACAACAACGTCTGATTATGATAGAGAGAAACTACAAGAAAGATTAGCTAAATTAGCTGGTGGTGTTGCTGTGTTATATGTAGGTGCTGCTTCTGAGGTAGAAATGAAAGAGAAAAAAGATAGAGTTGACGATGCTTTACATGCTACAAGAGCTGCTGTTGAAGAAGGAATTGTTGCTGGTGGTGGAGTTGCCCTAGTGAGAGCCAAAGCGGTATTAGCTAAATTAAAGTCTGAAAATGCAGATGAAGCAACTGGAATTCAAATTGTAAATAAGGCCATTGAAGCACCTTTAAGAACTATTGTAGAAAATGCTGGCGGTGAGGGCTCAGTTGTTATCTCTAAAGTATTAGAAGGAAAGAATGATTTCGGTTACAACGCAAAAACTGGTGAATATGTTCAAATGCTTAAAGCTGGAATTATTGATCCTAAAAAAGTAACCAGAGTTGCACTAGAAAATGCAGCTTCTGTTTCTGGAATGATTCTTACAACTGAATGTGCACTTATAGACATCAAAGAAGAAAGCGCAGCTATGCCTCCAATGGGTGGTGGAATGCCTGGAATGATGTAAGTTTTCTTTTATAAATTTAATAAAACTGCTTGGATTATTCGAGCAGTTTTTTTTATTTTTACAAAAAAAAATGAATTTAAAATATTTAATTTTCGGGTTTCTTTTACTAACTAAAACAACATTTGGACAAGATTTTAGTAGCTCTTCTAAAGAAAAAATAACTTCTTCTATAATTAACCATTATAAATTAGACAGAGAAAACATTTATCTGCATCTTAATAAAAGTATATACCTATCCAATGAAACATTATGGTTTAAGGGCTACATAATTGATAAAAAAGAAAGTAAATTAAACTATCAAACTACAAATGTTTTCATTAATGTTTATGATGAAAACAAAAATGAAATTAAAAAGCATTTATTTTATAGCTCTAATGGAATTATAGTTGGGCAACTAAAATTAAATGAAAACCTTGAATCAGGAACATATTATATTCATGCATATACTAATTATATGAATAATTTTCCTGAGGATGAGTCAACCCTAAAGAAATTTGAAATAATAAATACTAAAGACAAAGTAATTAAAAACAATAATTCTTCAGATGCTTTGGAAATTGAATTTTCTTTTGAAGGTGGAAATCTATTATATCAATCAGACAATACAGTTGTAGCTTCAATAAAAGATTGTGAAGGAAATGGTGTAAAAATTTCCGATGTTATCGTTAAAGACTCAAATAATAATATTATTAATACTTTTTCAACAAATGAATTTGGTTTAGGAAAATTTCAAATTCTAAATGTTCAAAATGAAAAATATAAATTAGAACTAAAAAACAAAAATTCAACAATAGTTAAAGAATTACCACTTCCTCTAATTGAAGGTATTAACATAATTGCAAACAATTTTGCATTTGAAGATAAAGTTATCTTAAAAGTTAACACAAATAAAACGACTTTAGAAAAATCAAAAAACAAAGCATATTTAATACTTATTCAAAAAAATGATTTTGTAAATAATATAAATTTAAATTTTGAAACACAAACAAGTAAAGAATTAATCATAAATAAAGACGTTCTTTTTAAAGGGATTAATACAATTAGAATTGTAGATGAAGAACTTAATTTATTGTCAGAAAGAATAATTTACAATCCAATTCAAAACAATCCTAAACTTATCATTTCAAATCAAGTAAAAAAAGGTGATAGCATAAAAATTAGTGGAAACACAAAAGATAGAATGTCAAATTTCAGCATTAGTGTACTTCCAAAAAACAATACTTCTTCCCTAAATTCAATTAATGATGAATTAGTATTTAATAATTATTTAAAAAATAAGATAAATAATTCAGACTATTTTTTAAACCAATTGAATAGGAAAAAACATTACGAATTAGATTTATTTTTAATAAATAATTCTCCAAAAACAGAGTGGAGAGAAATTATAAAAAGTAATATAATAGAAAAATACACGTTTGATATTGGACTAGATATTGAAGGCAAAATTAATCAAGTAATTAATAATCCTTCAAAAATGAAGCTTAGATTGTTTTCAATGAATGGGGTAAATGAATTAGCAGAAATCGATAAAGACAATAATTTTGTTTTCAAAAATATTTTAGCAATTGATTCAACTAGTTTTCATTTCTCACTTTTAAAAGATGAAAGCAAACTTCAAAGCTTAAACATATATTCTGTTGTAAAAAATAATAATAGAAAATTTATAAAACCAATAAGTATAAACAAACAATTTTGTAACAGCATATCATATGTAGCTTCATCTGATGGAGAAAATTTTGATTTCCCTGCTTTAGAAAATCAAATTCAGTTAAATAATGTAACAGTTGTAAGTGTTCATAAAGTAAAAATGAATTTTTTAAAACAATATAATAACAATATGGCTAAAGGCTATAAAATAACTGATGAAGATTTTGGGTCATATAGGGATGTATTATCATTTATTTCTTCACATGGTTATGATGTAAGCACTGAAGGAGGAAATGTTACAATCAGAGCGAGAGTTAGTAAATCTTTTCGCGGTAATAGAAGTCCAGTTGTTTATTTAGATAATTCACCTCTTTTTGATTTTAACTTACTATACAGTTTAAATCTGAATGAAATAGATGAAATATACATTAATAAAAGTGGTTTTGGAATGGGAAATGATGGCATGAATGGATCTATCAGAATATATAGAAAAATTGATTTTACAGAATCTACTTCTAATACAAAAGTTAAATCCAAAGCATTAACAATTAAAAATGGATTTGAAAAACTTGAACTTTATAAAAACCCGAAATATATTGACTATAAAAGCAATTCATTCAATCAATATGGAACGATTCACTGGGAACCGAGTATATATACCGATGAATTGGGCGAATTTGAAATTACAGTACCACATTTTAATCAAAATGAAATTTTACTAAGCATTCAAGGAATTGATAATAACGGTGATTTTTATTCAGAAAACATAATTTTAAAAAACTAACAAAAAAACCGATTAGAAATTCTAATCGGTTTTTTTTTTAATATATCTAAAAAATTATTCTTCTTTTGTCCAATCAAAATTTGTTATATATGACATTCTTACAGTTGGATTAATTTCTTGTATTGTATTCGAAAAATTCCAAATATTTTGATGAATATAATTTAATTGTAATTGATGATTTAAATTTATATTATAACCTAATCCAGCAATTATTCTATTTTGATTAAAAAGTGTTTTTCCAGCATTTGAGCCAATATTTAAAAACATTTCATCTCCAACAACAGCAAAAAGTTTCGTTTTATCATCAACTTTTGTCAATGCATAATTAGCTAAAAACATATAACGAACCCTATTTCGGTATTCATAATGACCAATTTCAAAATCACCAGAAGTTGTATTTAATTTAGCAATTCCCACAAATCTATTTTCATCTCTTAAACGATGAACAAATTTAAAATCTCCTTTTGAGTGTGTGTAAATACCTTGTATCCAAACATGATTTTCTGGACTCGTAATTTTATTTAATGCTGGATCTCCATATACATAGGTATCATAATGTGTAAAACCAATACTACCTGTAATTTTAGAAGTAAATTTATAATCTAAAGATGGTCGAATAAACCATTGTTGCTTTTCTGAAAAACCATTGGCATATCGCATAGTTGCTTCTAAAGTAAATGAAGCCTTCTCTGTAATCATATTTTTTCCAACATAATGAAACCAAATATTATTATTTTGACTTTTCACTTGAGAAAATGATTT
>JBEDTP010000183.1:0-3161 GCA_040119075.1 Flavobacterium sp. | reverse complement strand
AACATTAGTGCTTTTCCATTTTGATAAGGAGCAATAATAGCATTTTCCGAGAAACGCACGAAAGCGCTTGGTCTGCTAAAACGACCGTAAAACAAACCCGTTGCAATTGCAAAAGTTAACAAACCAATTAAAGCTTCAATTGAAGAAACGAAACTTGCCAAAAAACCAGTAGGATTAATGTGGCCATAACCCACAGTAGTATAGGTTTGCACACTGAAAAAATAAGCTTGACCAAATTTTTCTAAATTGGTATTTGCAGTAATTCCGTTTAAATGCTCAACCCCAATTAAGAAATACAAAATGGCAAAAAACAAGTTAACTACAACATAAAAAAGCAATATGATAAATAAGAATTTCCATCGTGGAATGTTAAGCATGGTATGATACCAACTTATGCTTTCAATAAAACCAATTCCGTCTTT
The DNA here is from genome assembly GCA_040119075.1 of Flavobacterium sp. GTDB lineage: Bacteria > Bacteroidota > Bacteroidia > Flavobacteriales > Flavobacteriaceae > Flavobacterium. The sequence goes on along the minus strand of JBEDTP010000183.1, from coordinate 2,739 downwards.
TCTAACATTAGCATTTCCATTTTTGGTTAAAAATCGACCTCCATAATTAGAGGAATTACTTCCAAAACCAGTATTATCTTCTGTTTTTGCTTTTGTGTTGATTCGTTTTAAAAAATCCATTGGAACTATTTTGAGTAAAATTAGCCAAATATTTTTGGAAAACAATTACTAAACATATTGTTCTATTTTGTAATTTTGAAATTCTAAACGCCAAAATTTCAACTATATGCCCAACCCATTTACCTATAAAATAGGAATTCATAAAAATCAAAATGTAATTTTTATATTATTCGAAAAGGATTCCAACTTAATTCAAGAAGTAAAAAATATATCCGGTAGTTTTTGGAGTCAATCTAAAAAAGTGTGGTATGTTTTAGATACTGAAAACAATCGTACACTATTTAATCTAGAACCTCAATCCACTTCCCTACCATCGGAAGAAGGAATGAAGCATCTACAGAAATTTTCTTATTGGTTAAAATCAAAAAGATATAGTGAGAACACTATAAAGACGTATACAGAAGCTTTGAAATCGTTTTTGATATTTTTTAAAACCAAAGAAATAGCATCAATTACAAATGAAGATGTTGTTTACTATAATAATAACTATATTTTAAAGAATAATTTATCATACACCTATCAAAACCAACTTGTTAGCGCAATAAAACTTTATTTTAAAACCATACAAAATGTAAGTTTAGAACTGGACAAAATTCACAGACCAAAGCGTGAAAAAGTATTGCCCAATGTTTTGAGCAAAGAAGAAGTGAAAGCCATTTTAAATGCACATGCAAACACAAAACACAAAATGATGCTATCGTTAATTTATAGTTGTGGTTTGCGATGTGGTGAATTATTAGCTTTAAAACCCGTTCATATAGATTCTAAAAGGAACATTATTATGGTAAAAAACTCAAAAGGTAAAAAGGATAGAATTGTACCGTTGAGTCCGAAAATTTTAGAAATGTTACGAGAGTATTATTTAGCGTTTAAACCAAAAAACTATCTTTTTGAAGGACAAACAGTTGGAAATCCATATGATAATAGAAGCTTACAGCAAGTATTAAAACAAGCATTAACAAAGGTAGGAATTACAAAACCAGTTACATTACATTGGTTACGACACAGTTACGCAACTCATTTACTTGAAAGCGGTACCGATTTGCGTTATATACAAGAATTACTTGGTCATAACAGCAGTAAAACTACAGAAATTTACACCCATGTAAGTACAAAAAGTATACAACAAATAAAAAGTCCGTTTGATGATTTATAATTCTATTTTTTTATTTACTTTTGAAAATAATACGTTACACAATAGCGACAAACAGCCTTATTTTGGGTGTATACACGCTACTTTGTAGCGAGTATAAACTAGTTATAAAGGCATTTTAAAAAACAAACTTCAGAATTGAAACAGAAGAAAACAACATTAATATTCTTAACACTAATTTTAATATATTGCGGAATATTATTAATTTATAGAGGACATCAGGAAACAAAAGATTTTCAAAAGTTTGAAGGAACAGTTACTAACTTAAAAATTCAAGGTTTTAAAAGCGGAAAATCAGGACGTAGTTATTCACTAGACTTTGAGATTTCAGAAACTGATAAGATTTACGGAATTTATATTGGAACAAAAGATCAAGCTTATAATAATAAACTTAAAAGCAATATTAAAATTGGTAAAACCTATTCTTTTTACATTGACCAAACAGTTTTACCACAATTTAATGGGCATATATTGGGAATAAATGAGATTAGAGATAATGAAAAAATAATTTACAAAGAAAACAAAAAATTCAATTATGTAGGTGGTTCAATATTCTTAATAATGGGAATAGGAATACTCTTAATGTTGATTTTTGCGGACAAACTAAAGAAAAACGCCTTATAACAGCAGTTAAAAGTAATGGCTTAGGCAAAGGCATACTTCCGAATTTTCTCCGAAAATTCAAAAGTTTGCTTTATATTTGTTTTGGCTTGGTCTTGGCTCGTCGCCACTTCTTTTAGCTGCGAAACGTTGTACACAATTTAAAAATGACGCACAGAGTACAAATAAAAACTATTCAAAAATTAGACCTATATGAGGGTACAATAACATTTTCTATTCTGAAAAATGAATATCAAGCATTTTTTTACGGTGAAGAGTTTGTAAAAGATGAAATTTTAAATGTAGAGTTTGAACAACTAGAATATCCATTGGATTGGGAAGTCATTTTTAGCGAAAATGTAAAATCGGAAAAAAGAATTGAGAAAGCGAATAATTCTGACTGGAGTTATTATGCTTATGGGAGAATATTACAGATTAACCCAATAATAGCAGACTTTGGAGACATAACTCTAGAAATTGGAAATTGGACAAATGATTCAAATGTTATTGGAGAATACATATATTGGAAAATTGACAGGCTTGATATTAGAAGAGCTAAATAAACTGTGTACAACAGCCGTTTGTAGCAATTGCTAGGCTAGGCTTGTGTTCGGAATTTTCTCCGAAAATTCCACGAGGAGTTTTGTACTTGTAATCTTTTGTCTTAAATTTACGCAACTGCCACAAGCGGCAACACGTTATGCACAATTAAGCCATACGAAAAGAATTTATGGGAATTTTAGATTTAATTTTAGGTGAAAAAGTTATCAAATACGATGATTTTTTTGGAAAAATAGAAAGTGGAAAAACAAGAAAAAAAGATTTAACAAAATCTTTAAGTTGGAGACTTAATAAAAAGATTGGAC
>JBEDTP010000182.1:0-3164 GCA_040119075.1 Flavobacterium sp. | reverse complement strand
TATTTCTTTTTTAGAATAAGTAGCTGTAAAAAAAGGCTTAATATTTTTTGTACTATTTTCCCATTTACCATAAACTAAAACTTGTATGTTTTTAGTCAAAAAAGTATTGGATAAAATCCATTTTTGCAATCTATAACTTAACGGTTGTTTTGCATTAGGATCCCAATTTCCTGCATATTTTGCAGTTTTCTTTTTATTTGGAAATAAAATTTGAACAAAACACGCTAAAAGAGCAATGTTTCCAGGGCAACGCAAATGAATATGATCTGCTTGCTTCATCGCTTTACAAATAACAAACAGATTACTTATTATACTTGGAATTGCTAAAAATGCATTTTTTAAAGAAGTAACATCAAAATCTTTCAATTCAACAGTTGGTTGAATTGAAAAACTGACCTTTGAAATTAAAAGATTTTTATCATTTTGCCAAATAGGGCAACAAAACTCTATTGCACCGGCATATTTAGCCCATAATTGCATCTCTTTTTCATAAGGAGCGTACATGTACATTTCCTTATTAAAATTAACTATTGGTGCTGATGAAAAAACAACTAATTTCATATTATATATAACCCTCCGAGCTTTTTTCTGAAACTTTAATTGCCGGCACACCTAACATCACACTATTTATAGTAACATTAGTATTTACTAATGAACATGCTCCAAGCAAAGTATTATCATCTACTACAATTTTACCTGCAACAACGACATTAGCACCTATATAAACATTATTTCCTATTCTAGGCACACCTCTATGCTCATTTTGACCAGAAACTCCAATTGTTACTCCTTGCGAAATATTACAATTATTACCAATAACTGTTTTAGCATTTAAAATAATTCCGCCAAAATGTCCAATATAAAAAGAATGACCAATCTTTGCAGATGCTGGAATTGAAATTCCTGTAATTATTTCAATCCCTTTTTGCCAAAACAAACAAACCAGTTGCAAAATTTGTTTCACAATTGGGAACTTTATTTTAAATACACTATTTGCAACACGATATTGAAAAACGGCCCAAAACCCTTGTGTAAAAAATAAAATTGTAAAAAAATTACCTCCGTATTTTTTATATTTCTTATAATCAGAATATATGTATTGAAACAAGTTCATGCTCTAAAGTAGATTTTTATAAAATTGAATATTCATTTCTACTAAAATAGCAATATCAAAGCGTTTTAAAACATCTATTCGTGCTTTTTTTCTCATTAGCCCTACTTTTTCTCCATTTTCCAAAACCCAGCAAATTTTATTTGCTATATCAAATGGTTCATGGGGATTGCATAACAATCCATTTATTTCATCAAAAACAACTTCTGGACCAGGTCCTTTATTTGTAAAAACAACTGCCTTTTCCATTGCCATTGCTTCAGGAGCAACAAGACCTAAAGTTTCCATATGTGAAGGGAATACACATACCTCCGCTTTAGCATAAGCATTTGGTATTTCATTAAAAGAAATTGCTCCGTGAAAAATAATATTTTTGGCTAAAGCTCCTAACTTAGGTAATTCAAGTTCATGCAACATTTTTACATAAGAACTACCATCTGGAAAAAACCAATCTCTACCGTACAAATGTAATATTGCGTTGGGAAATTTTTCCTTTATAAATGGGAATGCTTGAATGAGCTGCCTCACTCCTTTTTTCTCACAAAGAGTACCTGCGAAAGTAATATTACTAGGTTCAACCTCAGTATTCAAAGGCTTAAACAAAACTGTATTAATTGGATTAAAAATTACCTCGATTGGTTTATTTTGATAGCTTAAATATTTTTCTGTATGTGTTTTTACATATTTTGAAACAGCAATAAAAGCATCTGCTTTTTGAAAAGAAAGCCTTTCCTGATATCCTTTCCACCTATTAATACCTCGATTTTCGCCTTCAGCAAAAAAATGATGACCACCATGTAAACGAATAATGTACTTTACTTTTTTAATTTTTGGTAAAAAGGCAAAAGACAACTCCGCTCCTTCAACAATATCAATTGGATTAGTTTGATGTAAATTGGCAATCGTCTTTGTAATCGCTTTTGAATTAAAATACCAAGCTAATCCTTTTACTTTACTTTTTTTAACACGAATAACCCTTACACCATTTAACTTCTCATCTTCATATGATAACGTATAATTTAAACCAATTACTGAAACTTGAACACCATTAAGAACCAATGCCTCTGCCATAGTTTTTACAAAACTACCCAAGCCCCCGTGCGGAAAGCCTTCTTTTGGATATTCATTGGTTAAAAAACATACGTGCATTTATTTAAGTATTGAATTCACAATTGATTTACTATTGTTCTCTAATGGAAATTGTACAATAGTTTGCATCCATGTAATTTTATCTTCACCAATTTCATTCGGAGTAGATAAAACTTGTTTAACTAGTTCACCAATTTGACTTTTACTATTGATCCATCCTACAGCTACAAGGTTATCCATAGTTCTAAAATGCTGAAACTTATAAGACATTTCTACCTTAAAAATTGAATTATTTACAGGATTATAATTCAAATATAAACAAGGCTTATTGTATACAGCAAAATCGTGAGCCATTGTACTTCCTAGATTAATCACAGCATCACAATGCTTAACGGTATTAACCAGTAATACGACATCATTGATAGTTGGGTAAATACTTGCAAAAGATTTAGTATTATTATTTTCTATTTTCCAGTCTGGATCTACAGGAAAAACAATGCTTTTATATTTTTCTAAAACAAAATCAAATCTTGTTGTTTTATCAACTGGACACCTTCTAAAGAGTAATTGTGGTCTAATACTTTCTTCTATTTTTGAAATCTCTTCACAAACATCTTCAAGATAATTTGCTTCATAGGGAGATGACAAATCATTTGCAGAAAAACAGATTGTTTTTTTATTACTATCTAAACCAAATTCATTAAAAAACATATCCCTATTTTTAAAATATTTTTCATTAAAATAGAATTCAAACTGAGGTGTGCCAACAATCTGAACAGTGTCATTTTTAATTTCTGGGTAAAGCAATAACAATTCAGTCTTCATAATATCAGACCAAACTAAATATTTGTCGTATCTTGAAATCAATCGTGCTTTTGGCACATTATCCCATGAAAAAATTACGGTAGCGGTACTAATATTTTTTTTCTTAGCCGCAGCTATAATTGGAGCACTTATTGGCGCA
>JBEDTP010000181.1:0-3210 GCA_040119075.1 Flavobacterium sp. | reverse complement strand
ACCAGTCAACAACTTTACGTTATCTTTTCAATTTGTTAATGAACTTGCCTTGATTGCGGGTGCAAAATTAGCACCTTTTTCCATTCCCACAAGCCTTTTTTTAATTCTTTTTTAATCTTTTTTTCTTAATCCTGATTACTAAGTATTTACAAGCAAAAGTTTTTTTACACTTTTTGAAATTTAATCTTCAGATGACATAGAATTTGTGGATTGGAATGAATTTTAAACTAAAAACAAATGCCATAGCCCCGATTAAAGCGGCATCCTTTTTATCTTTTTTCTCAAAAAAAATAAAAAGATACAGCGGAAAGCGGGATAAAGCTTCTAATTATCAGTTTTAGATTCTTCTAGTTTTTGTTTTTCAAGCTTAGCTTCTTTTGCTTTTTCGATTTTTTCTCTCCAAGTAAGTGCTAACTTTTTTAAATCAATATCTTTTGCAGATGGTTGTTGAATAAGGTGTTTTTCTTTAAATGCAGTTACCAATATAGATTCAATATAAAAATCTTCTAAAACGTCGTATGGATTGTACTTTGTTTTTAAATTAATATCAAACAGTTTTGCTGTATTACTTGACCAAAATGCTTTCCAACCACTTTTATAGTCTTTAATCAAATCAAAAGTAGTAGCGCCAGTTTGTCTATAAATTAATTTAACTAAAATTTGCCCATCTTTTCGAGATAATTTTTTAAGCTTGGGCTCAAACTCTTCTTGTAAATAGTTTTCAACTAACTTAAAATATTTTTTTTTCTCCTTATTCGTTTTAAGTTTTGCCATTGTTTCATTAATCTGTAATAATTTTTCTGCAGTTAATTTAGCATATGGATAAACTTTATAAACACGTCTTTTTAAAATTAATACTTTTTTTCTTTCTTCATCTACACCTTTAACTCCACTTTTTGTTACAACTACCTCTTGAAGCTCTATAGAGTATAAAACAGTAGAATCTTGCGATGTTACTTTTAAAGTATCTTGAACTTGAGCATTTATTGTTAATGATAATAATAATAATACTATATATAAGGTATAGTTTTTCATTTAAATTTAAATTAGATAGATAATAACTCAAAAATACTTAATTATTATATAAGTATTAATGCATTTTTTTAATTTAGCAAAAAATTAAATTTTATGAGTTCGAAATCAATACTAAAAAAAAGTTCATTAACTTTTTTAGAAAAATATCTAAATAATGCATCCCCAACTGGATATGAAGCAGAAGGACAAAAAATATGGATGAATTATTTAAAACCATATGTGGACACTTTTATAACTGACACTTATGGAACTGCTGTTGGTGTTATTAATCCGGAAGCCCCTTTCAAAGTAGTTATTGAAGGTCATGCCGACGAAATTGCTTGGTATGTTAATTATATTTCTGATGATGGTTTTATATATGTAATTAGAAATGGTGGAAGTGATCATATGATTGCCCCTTCAAAGAGAGTTCATATTCATACTAAGAAAGGAATTGTAAAAGGTGTTTTTGGATGGCCTGCAATACATACAAGAAATAGAGACAAGGAAGAGCCCGCAAAAATTAGCAACATTTTTATAGATTGTGGCTGTGATACAAAAGAAGAAGTTGAAAAAATGGGTATCCATGTAGGTTGTGTTATCACGTATCCTGATACTTTTGAGGTTTTAAACGAAAATAAATTTATTTGTCGAGCTATAGACAACAGAATGGGAGGATTTATGATTGCTGAAGTAGCTCGATTATTAAGTGAAAATAAAAAGAAACTTCCATTTGGATTATACATTGTAAATTCAGTACAAGAAGAAATTGGATTAAGAGGTGCAGAAATGATCACACAAACAATTAAACCAAATGTTGCTATTGTTACCGATGTTTGCCATGACACCACTACTCCTATGATTGATAAAAAAATTGAAGGTGATTTAAAAATGGGACGTGGACCTGTAATTGCATATGCACCTGCAACACAAAACAATCTTCGTGAAATGATTGTAGAAACAGCAGAAAAAAATAAAATTCCATTTCAGCGTCATGCCTCATCAAGAGTTACTGGAACTGACACTGATGCATTTGCCTACAGTAACGGCGGAGTTGCATCTGCATTAATTTCATTGCCATTAAGGTATATGCATACTACTGTTGAAATGGTTCATAGAGATGACGTAGAAAATGTAATTAAACTTATCTATGAAAGTTTATTGAAAATAGAGAATAACGAAACATTTACCTATTTTAAATAATGAATAAATTTACCTTATTATTATCTCTCCTTTTTATTCTTAATAGTTATTCTAACGAATTAATTAAAAAAGAATTTAAAAATCAGAAAGATAATAATAAGGTTACTTTCTTTAGAAGCTTAAGCAATGAAGATAAGAAAGAAAATATTCTCTTTTTTAATTCAGAGTTTCAAAAACTACTTAAGAAACATCATGATAATGATGAATTAAAAAAACATTTTTTATTTACTCTTGGTTTGATTAGTCAAATACAGAATGGTCATTTAGACGCAATTTCAAAATTTAATGAGTTAATAAAAAATAAAAGATTCAACTTACTTGATAGAGAAAGAATGGATATTTATGTAGGAATGCAAGAGTCGTACCTAAAATTAAATCTCTATTCTAAAGTATTTGATGTAAATAAAAAAATAAATACTTTAATTGCTCTAGGTGTAGATTATCCTTTATGGAGTTATAATATTCAAAGTAGACTTTACTTACAGCTTGAGCAATACGACAAAGCAATTACTCAGTTAAAAACTGAAATTAAATTGCTCTATACAAATACTAAAAGAGACTCTCTAATAATTCCTTCTGCATACAATGACTTAGGCTATTATTATTTTCTAAAAAAAGATTATGAAAATGCATTATTCAATTATAATAAATCTCTACAGATTTCAGAAATCAGTTTAAAACATATTGATACTTTAAATTACAATAATCTTATTTTTAATGTAAACAACAATATTGTCAATGTAAAATTAAAACAAAAAAAGTTCAATGAAGTAATTTCATTTTATTCAAATAAAAGCATTTTATTTGAATCAAAGTTATTATTAGCTGAAGCATATTTAGGAAAAAATGATAATGAAAAGGCTTTTGAAATATTAAAAGAGGTAAAACCGTTAGATTTTTCAAACTCTTTTGTTTTGAAGCTAAGGTTTTTTGAACTAATCAATCAATATTATAATAATATTGGTGATTATAAAAACTCTTATGATTATTTAA
>JBEDTP010000180.1:0-3214 GCA_040119075.1 Flavobacterium sp. | reverse complement strand
GAAGCAAGAAAAGAGTTTCCGTTGAATAATAGATTTATGTGCGAAGATGTAGATGTGTGGATTACACATATTGGCGGTTATCCTGATAAATACAATATAAATGTAAGAGATGAAATTCTTCAAAATCCTCCAAAGCTTTTTATATGTGGTCATTCTCATATTTTAAAAGTCCAGTTTGATAAAAAATTAAATTTATTGCACATGAATCCTGGTGCAGCTGGAAAGCACGGATTTCATCAAGTTAGAACAATGTTACGATTTGAAATTGCTAAAGATAAAATTCAAAACCTTGAAGTAATAGAAATAGGGAAGAAGTAGCTTGTAAAATATATAAAACAAAAAACCCGAAACGAAAGTTTCGGGTTTTTCTACGCACTAATAAAACTAAGATGATAGGTTTAACGTAGTCGATCCACAGATTTTACGAGATCTTCGTCCTTTTTAATTGCTCTGTTAGCCAAAACAAGTAAAACGATAGAAATAGTAGGAAGAAACATCCCAATACCCTTCTCTGAAATTTGCATTTCTCCGGATAAGTTTAGTGTTCGAAAAACAAAAAATCCTAGTAAAATAAAGTTAAATATGATTGCCAATCTGTTTAAAACAAATTGCGTTTGTCTCTTTTTAAATAAAAATAAACTCAATGCAGCTAATGCTGAAATTCCAGCAAAAAACACTATATATAATATTGACTCATTAAAATAAACAACTTTATCCTCATTTTCTGTCCATAATGAAAAGAAAAAAGGAAGTACAGCAGTTATAATAATGCTACAAATTAAAAATAAGCTTTGAATGCGTTGAATCATTTTTTTGTAAAATTGCAAAGCAAAAATATGTTTTCTTTTGTAAAAAAACTATTGTTTAATTCAATTTTATTCGTATTATTGCATAGTGTTATCGTAAGTACTTCATACTGCGATAGGTTACAACCCCCAAAAAAAATCTTATCACAAAAATTTATTATTCTTATAAATAAATAATTCACAATTTATCCATGTTTGATATTGAAGTCTTAAAAGAGATGAAACTCTCTGATTTGCAAGAAATTGCTAAAGTTGCTAAAGTAAAAAAATTCAGAACTTTAAAAAAAGATGAATTGATTTACCAAATTTTAGATTTACAAGCTGCAAATCCTGAAACTGTAAAATCCGATGTAATTAAAGGCGTAACTGTTTCTAATGAAAAAACAGATTCTAAACCTAAAAGAAATCGTGTTACTGTTCAAAAAGAAGTTAAAGCTAAACCCGAAACTGCTTTAGAGAGCGACAAAGTTGAAACTCCGGTTGTAGAAAAGGTTAAGCCTATATCTAAAACAAAACCAGTTAAGATTTATAAAGAGAAAGTTGCGGTTGTTTCTTCTGATAAAGTTGAAGAAGTAAAAAATGAAACTACTGATGAAAAGGATGTTGAAGTTAAAAAGCCTCAACAAAATGTAAATCATAAGGCAAATCAAAACAATCCAAATCACCCAAGTTATAAGAAGAATAATCCTTCTGCACAAAATCCTAAACAAAACTCAAAGTCTAACTTTAGAGAACCAGAATTTGAGTTTGATGGAATTATTGAAAGTGAAGGAGTTTTAGAAATGATGCCAGATGGGTATGGTTTTCTTCGCTCTTCTGACTATAATTATTTGTCTTCTCCTGATGATATTTATTTATCTCAATCTCAAATTAGATTATTTGGTTTAAAAACCGGTGATACTGTAAAAGGAGTAGTACGTCCTCCAAAAGAAGGAGAAAAATATTTTCCTTTAGTTAGGGTTTCAAAAATTAACGGACACGATCCACAAGAAGTAAGAGATAGAATTTCTTTTGAGCATTTAACTCCAATATTTCCAAAAGAAAAGTTTAATATAGCTGAAAAGCAAAGTACCGTTTCTACAAGAATCATCGATTTGTTTTCACCTATTGGTAAAGGTCAAAGAGGTATGATTGTTGCCCAACCAAAAACGGGTAAAACAATGTTGCTTAAAGAAATTGCAAATGCAATTGCAGCAAACCATCCAGAAGTTTATTTAATAGTTTTACTTATTGATGAACGCCCTGAAGAGGTAACTGACATGCAAAGAAGTGTTAAAGGAGAAGTTATTGCTTCAACTTTTGATCGTGAGCCACAAGAACACGTTAAAATTGCAAATATTGTTTTAGAAAAAGCTAAACGTTTAACCGAATGCGGACATGATGTTGTAGTTTTATTAGACTCTATTACTCGTTTAGCAAGAGCTTATAATACTGTACAACCAGCTTCTGGTAAAGTACTGAGTGGAGGTGTAGATGCTAACGCTTTACAAAAACCAAAACGTTTCTTTGGTGCAGCTCGTAATGTTGAGAATGGAGGTTCATTGAGTATTATTGCAACTGCTTTAACTGATACTGGTTCTAAAATGGACGAAGTTATTTTTGAAGAGTTTAAAGGTACTGGTAATATGGAGCTTCAATTAGACAGAAGAATTGCTAACAAACGAATTTTCCCAGCTATTGATTTAGTTTCTTCAAGTACCCGTAGAGATGATTTATTATTAGATGATAGTACGGTGCAAAGAATGTGGATTATGAGAAAATATCTTGCTGATATGAATCCTATTGAAGCGATGGATTTTATTCATGATCGTTTCAGAAAAACTGCAAATAATGAGGAATTTTTAATTTCCATGAATCAATAAAATATTAAATAAAAAATCCCAATCAAATGATTGGGATTTTTTATTTAATATCAATTTTTGAAACGATTATTTCACTTGTATTTATAAAGTTTATTTCGAAATTTTCTTTTTCCTTCAAAACAAAAACATCTCCTTTTTTTAATTTATGATTTTTATTTGCTAACTCTATTGCAATTTCACCTTTATAAACATAGAGTATTAAAAAATCATTTAAATTATTTACTTTTATTTTTTGATTAGATTTTGAACATAAAACCTCAATTTTACCTTCACAATTTGCTTTGGTCATAATGTTGAAGTCAACACAAACTCCTTTTGCATAAGTTTTCCAATCGCCTTTAAATGAATCAGTATCAAACTTGTTCATTATTTTAGAATAATAACTCTCATGAATAATTTCAATAGAACCATCTAAAATCATTAATTCCCTATTTATGTTAGGTAATGTTGTAAATTGTGATTCTTCAAGATTAACTTGTGCGGTACTTATTCTAAAATCAAAACTCCTTTCCAGGTAATTTGAGTTTTCAGGAAAAATGTACAATT
>JBEDTP010000179.1:0-3221 GCA_040119075.1 Flavobacterium sp. | reverse complement strand
AAAGACACTAAATACTGATTTCCTTTATATACTTTAAAAGTTTCAGACGGAAATTTAACACCTGAAACTGGTTTAAAATCTATTTTTTTATTTGCTAAAGTGTCTTTTATATCTTCTTTTTCAGCATCCGCTACAGCTTCTAAAAGCAAACTATCAATTACTACATTTTCAGTTAAAGTCGAACTTTCATCAAAAATTCTTTTTGGTAGAAATGTTTTGAATATCAAAAACGATGCAGTTGCTAAAAGCATTGCAAGAAAAGTCTTGAAAAAATACGATTTTGATTGTTTCACTTTTATTTAGCAAAAATTACATTCTTTCAGGAACTTCAATTCCTAATAATTGAAAAGATGATTGAATTACTTCAGCTACTTTATTTGCTAATTGTACTCTGAATAATTTTAAAGCTTCGTCACTTTCACCTAAAATAGATACATTTTGATAAAATGAATTGAACTCTTTAACCAAATCATACGTATAATTTGCAATCAAAGCCGGACTGTGATTATGTGCTGCGCTTTGAATTGTTTCAGGGAAAAGCTGAATTTGTTTTATTAATTCTTTCTCTTTTTCGTGTAAAGACACTTCGACTGCGCTCAGTGTGACATTTTTATAATCGAAAGTTGCTTTTCTTAAAATAGACTGAATACGAGCATACGTATATTGAATAAACGGGCCTGTATTTCCAGCAAAATCAACCGATTCTTCTGGGTTAAACATCATTTGCTTTTTAGGATCAACCTTTAACATATAGTATTTTAAAGCACCTAAACCTATGGTTTTATATAGACTCGTTTTTTCCTCTTCTGAATAGCCTTCAAGTTTACCCAATTCTTCTGAAATGGATTGAGCAGTAGCAGTCATTTCGGCCATTAAATCATCTGCATCTACAACGGTTCCTTCACGCGATTTCATTTTTCCAGAAGGCAACTCTACCATTCCATAACTTAAATGATATAAACTATCTGCCCATTCAAAACCTAATTTCTTCAAAATTAAGAACAACACTTTAAAATGATAATCTTGTTCGTTACCCACAGTATAAACCATCCCACCAATATCTGGATTATCTTTTACACGTTGTATTGCTGTCCCAATATCTTGTGTCATGTAAACTGCTGTTCCATCTGAACGCAATACAATTTTACGATCTAAACCATCAGCAGTTAAGTCAATCCAAACAGAACCATCTGGGTCTTTTTCAAAAATCCCTTTTTCTAATCCAAATTGCACTACTTCTTTCCCTAACAAATACGTATTGCTCTCGTAATAATACGAATCAAAATTTACACCAACTGATTTATATGTTTCTTCAAAACCATCGTAAACCCATTGATTCATGGTTTTCCAAAGTGTTACAACTTCTTCATCGCCAGCTTCCCATTTTAAAAGCATTTCTTGTGCTTCAAGAATAGACGGAGCCATTTTTTTAGCTTCTCCTTCGGTTTTTCCTTGAGCCATTAATTCGGTAATTTCCTTTTTGTAGTTTTTATCAAATTCTACATAAAAAGTTCCAACTATCTTATCGCCTTTCAATCCGGTTGACTGAGGAGTTTGTCCGTTTCCAAATTTTTGCCAAGCCAACATTGACTTACAAATATGAATTCCACGGTCGTTGATAATTTGTGTTTTATAGGCTTTTTTACCTGAAGCTTTAATAATTTCGGCAACTGAATATCCTAATAAAATATTACGAACATGACCTAAATGCAAAGGTTTGTTTGTATTTGGCGAAGAATATTCGACCATAATAGCCTTTTCACCTTCTTTTGGAGTTACAAAACCATACTTTTCTTCATTCTTAATTGAATTGAAAAAATCAACATAAAAAGCATCGGTTATAACAATGTTTAAAAATCCACCAACTACATTAAAACGAGCAACTTCAGCTACATTTTCTACTAAGTACGTTCCTATTTTAGTTCCTATTTCAACTGGATTGCCTTTTAATTGTTTAACTAATGGAAAAACGACCATAGTAACATCGCCTTCAAAATCCTTCCTAGTTGCCTGAAATTCTACTTTATCTAATGATAAATCGAACAAACTTTGAACTGCTTTTTGAATGTGAATGGTTAATGTTTCTTGTAAAGTCATTTTTCTATTGTTTTTAAAGGTGCAAATATAACAAGAAGTTAGAAGTTAGAAGCCAGAAGTCAGAAGTTTTTAAAACAAAAAAGTGATTCAATTGAACCACTTTCTTTTTATTATCTTAAAAATTTTATCTTTTCCCTTACTACTATTCTCTATCTTCTAAAAAATTACCAACGAATGATAACACTTCCCCAAGTAAATCCACTTCCAAAAGCTGCTAAAACCACTAAATCACCTTTTTTAATTTTTCCTTTTTCCCAAGCTTCCGTTAAAGCAATAGGAATTGATGCTGCAGTTGTATTACCGTATTTTTGGATATTGTTATACACTTGATCATCAGAAAGTTTGAATTTAGATTGAATAAATTGAGAAATTCTTAAATTAGCCTGATGCGGAACCAACATATTAATATCAGATACCTCCAAATTATTAGCTTGTAAACCTTCGTTAATTACTTCGCTAAAACGAACTACCGCATTTTTAAACACAAATTGTCCGTTCATGTGTGGATAATAACTATCGTCATTTGGGTTGTTATCTTCAATAATATCGGTTACCCAACGTTTCCCCATTCCCGGTGCTTCAAGCGCT
Source organism: Flavobacterium sp. (assembly GCA_040119075.1). Lineage (GTDB taxonomy): Bacteria > Bacteroidota > Bacteroidia > Flavobacteriales > Flavobacteriaceae > Flavobacterium. The sequence goes on along the minus strand of JBEDTP010000179.1, from coordinate 536 downwards.
AATTCTTCTGCATGTTGTCCTTCTGAATGTAAATGTGTAGACAAAATACCTTTCGATAAATCCTCTTCTCTAGACAATACAGCTGCTCCTGCTCCATCTCCAAATATTACAGAAACACCACGACCTCTATCTGTCATATCTAAACCTGTTGAATGTACTTCAGAACCAATAACTAAAATATTTTTATACATTCCTGTTTTAATATATTGATCGGCTACGGAAATAGCATATACAAAACCTGAACATTGGTTACGAACATCTAATGCACCAACTGTTTTTAATCCTAAATCACGTTGTACTAAAACTCCTGGCCCAGGAAAATAATAATCGGGACTCAAAGTTGCAAAAACAACAAAATCAATATCTTCTTTAGAAATACCCGAACGCTCAATTGCAATCTCTGCGGCTTTAACTCCCATAGAAGTTGTGGTATCTTCTCCTCTAATAATATGTCTTCTTTCTTGAATCCCTGTTCTTTCTTGAATCCACGCGTCATTGGTATCCATTAACTTAGACAAATCATCATTAGTCACTAC
>JBEDTP010000178.1:0-3262 GCA_040119075.1 Flavobacterium sp. | reverse complement strand
GGTAAAGTCTCTACGGTCTTGATCGTCTTTTAAAGTGCCATTTTCAACAATAGGATTTCTACTGTCTGATTGGTAACTTTCTTTTCGAGCACCAACAAACTCAATGTCAATTTCCTTATAACGCAACATTGCAGTTCCATAGTTTTTAAAAACTTGAACTTTAGGCTTGTTAGGCAATAAATCAGAAACTTTTAAAGCTAATTCAATTCCGCTGCCAACAGCAACAATATCTATATCTTTTTTGAAATCACGTTCTAATAGATAATCTCTAACAAATCCACCAATAACATAGCATTCAAGATTTAGTTCTTTAGCTGCTTGCGATATTGTTTCAAAAATAGGATTTGTAAGTGCTTTTGTGTAATTCATATTTCAATTTGAAAATTTGAAAAATTGTTTAATTTGAAAATCATTTATTAAATTTTCAAATCTTCAAATCTTCAAATTAATTACTTGCGAATAATCTTCACTTGGTTATCTAATGACAACTTTATTATTGTTGAAGGGTTTTTGCAAATTTTATCTCTTTGCAAATTTACTACATAGTCAACACCTTTTAAAATTTCGGGGCTAATTTCTTTAAAAGTTTTTGGAGTAAACATTCCTGAAATATTAGCAGATGTTGAAACCAATGGTCTTTTCATACGTTCCATTAATTTATAACAAAAAGGTTCTTTTACAATTCGAATTGCAAGTGTATTGTCATCTGCAATAATATTTTTAGCAACATTTTTTGGTCCATCCAATATTAACGTTGTTGGCTTTTCAGATAAATCTAAAATTTCCCAAGCTACTTCTGGTATTTTTGGAAATACAGCGTAAAGCATTTTTTCACCATTCATAAGACAAATCATGCTTTTGCTTTCTTCACGTTGTTTTAATGCATAAATTTTGGCAACTGCTTCTTCATTTGAAGCATCACAACCAATTCCCCAAACAGTATCAGTTGGATAGAGTATAATTCCTCCATTTTTAATTACTTCGTAAGCGTTGTGTACTTCTGAATTTATATCTTGAGACATGGTTAAAGATTTAAGTAATCAAATACTTTTTCGGAAAACTTCATGTTTATTTCTCTACATTCTTCTAGAATACCTGAATGTTTTTGAGCCTTTTTTAAATCGTTTTCAAAATTATTAAAATCAGAAAAAGTAGGCTGGTATTTAAAACTATAAAATTTTGACGAATTAGGTAACGCAACAACTTTTTTATCTAAAAGCATTGACCAATACATAGCATGATAGCTGTCTGTAACAACAGTGTCAGTTTTTGAAATAAAGTCAATAATGTCTTCAATTTTTGTTGTGTTTGAAGATGAAGGATAATGACTTAATTTATTAAGTAAATTTTTATTTTTTAAAGTTTTTTTGTGAAAAATTACACCAACTTCATTTTCAATTGGGTTTTTTGTATCCATTATAGGATGTAAACAGCTAACACATGGTACCCATTCTTCTTTCATGTTATAATCTCTAACACCAACAATTCCAAATTTAGAAGTATCGACATTATAAGAGTTAACTTTTCCAAAATTTCTTCTGTCTTTTTCATTATGGCCTAGCCCCCAAAGAACAGTTTTCTTTCCTTTTTGAGCAATATCTTCAAACATTTTCATTTGTCTTTCAAAACTGCCTCTGTTTAAAAGACCACCACCACCAATAATGAGTGAGTTATTTACAATTTTTTCAATATAATTAGATGTTATTTCTTTATCAGGACTTTTATACCCAGAAATATCAAGTGATTTACCTTGTAATTGGTCAAAATACAAATGTGGACCACAGTTCCAATCACCAGCATTTCTATCGTCAATGCCATGAACATTAATTACCCCATTATTTTTTAAATCATTGCTGTTAATGATTGAACTAATAACTTGCTTTTTAGTATTAAGTCTATTGAAATATGTTAATCGTTGAATTAGGAAGTTTTTAACGCTCATGAGAATTTATTTAAAAAACAAAAGTAAATAAAAAATTAGTATTTATATTTATATACAAGTTTGTTTTCAATTTTATTGTTAAGTTTGTTGTTCTGTAACTTTCTTAATAAAACCTTTATTTTTCATGATTAATTCTACGATAAAGATCGATTATAAAATAAAAAAAATACAAGAATTAAGGGCAATTCACGCCATTTCTGAATCAGGTATAGTTGTCATGATACCAAAGAAGCAAGAAGTTAAATTTAAAATGCTGAAAAAGAAGTTCAACATGGATTATAAGGTGTCAGAAAATGATTCTGATTTTAATATGTCTGAAGTTCTAACAATTAATCATGAAATGCCTAAGACAGGTATAAAAAGTCTAGACAAACCATTAATATTTCCATTTGCAATAACAAATTATTGTAAAACTTTATGGAAAGATAAAAGAGAATACCAATATACTTTTGCGGGTTTAATAACTCAAAACAGAAATGAATTAATTTCTAATTGGATAAAAAATAATATCACTTTAGAAAAATTTTCATTACCAATTACTGATAGTTTTTTAAATAAGTGGAGAAGTAAATTTTATAATTTCTTTAATATTGATAGTTCGGTTTCAATGAAAATTGGAGATTTAAAAATTTGGTCTTCAAACAGAGGAAGAAAATTTCCCATTAAAGCATGGGATGATGAATATTTTAAGGTTTTAGGACAGTCTCAGTTCGTTTTATGCCCAAGTGGAGTTTGCATTTGGTCGTATCGTTTTTTCGAATCAATTTTATGTGGTGCAATTCCTATTGTTGATGAAAATTGTGAGGCTTATGAAGGGTTTAGATTTAAGTATCTTTCTGAGGATGCAAGCACTTTTGTTTGGTCTAAAGAGGATGCAGAATTTAATTATAGACTATGTGTAGAAAGAATTACAATTGACCCTAATTTAATTCGTAAAGAAATTAACCAAAGAAAAGATTAAATGGCTGTATTTGAAGTGAATCCTTTATATGATAAAGTTAAAAAACTTATATTAAATTCAATTTTGAATTTTAATAATTCAGGCGAAATTTTCATTAAAGGGAATCGTAATACTATAAAACTTTTTCAAATTGAAGAAAAAATCTATAATATAAAATCTTTTAAATCTCCAAATTTAGTTAATAAAATTGCATATAGATACTTTCGTAAATCCAAAGCTAAGCGTTCATTTGAATTTGCTACTTTACTAATAGAAAAAGGTATTGGGACGCCAAATCCGATTGCATTTTATGAAAATTTCGATTTAATTGGTTTAAAGGATAGTTATTATGTTTGCGAACATTTAAATTCTGATTTAAC
>JBEDTP010000177.1:0-3302 GCA_040119075.1 Flavobacterium sp. | reverse complement strand
AAAGCAAGATTTACCGATGTCATATCTAAACGCTTACCTTGTGCACTATTTTGTGGAGCGTTATAGGTAACATTTGTTTGCCAATCTATCTTATATGGTAAAGTAATTTTTGAAGATATTCTTGTAAACCATGAGGTTGCAACATTATCAAAATTTTGAACCACATCATTTCCTAAATAATCAGTATATTCATAATCTCCTTTGTTTTCATTTCTGAAAACATTTAAATTCCCGTTTAATTTCCACCATTTGTAAGGTGTATAATTTACATTAAATTCAAAACCCGCTCTATATTCTTTAGAAAGATTAATTGGAGTACTCAAAATTACTGGTATTCCATCTACAAATAGCCCAGATTCTTTTCGTATGAATTGAAATGATTCATCTGTAATATTTACATATACAGAAGAATTTAATGTTAATTTATTCCATCTTTTAAGGTAGCCTAAATCAATTGCATTTGTATAAGCCGGATTTAAATCTGGATTTCCTTGAAATATATTAATGTTACTTGAATAGGTAGAGAACGGGTTTAAAAAACGCCCTCTAGGTCTATTTATTCTTTTACTATAACTTAAACTCATACTATTTGAATCTGAAAATTCATAATTCACAGTAGCTGTTGGGAAAAAGTTATTGTATTTTTTATTGTTATAATCATTAGAAGTTAATGAATTTACATCTATATCACTATCTTCAAATCGTAACCCTAAGAAATAAGAGAATTTATTTATTTTATTTCCATATTGAGTATATAAAGCATTTATATTTTCATTATATTCTAAAGTGTTAGAATATAACGTATTTGGTTCTATTTCAAAGTCCGTTAAGTTTTTTTGAAAACTTCCTCTATAGCCAGCTTCAAAACGACCATTCTCACCAATAGGCAACACATAATCTGTTTGGAATAAGTTACGCTGTTGCTTTTGATTATTTAAAGTTGATTCGGTAAATAAAGAACTACTGTCTCCAACTATTTGATCGTAAATTATTGAATTGTCGTTGTCTCTATTTTGAGAAATTGCAATATCTACAGTTAGTTTATGATCTTCTTTTTTAAAGTTTTTTGTAAAGTTTGTAGAATATTCAAAGTTGAAATCATTACTTTTTTGGTCGTTGAATCTGTTTCTTATAAAAGTGGGCGTGAAGGTATTATCAAAATTATAAAAGTAAACATCGTCTGGATTTTTTCCTCTACTTTTACTAAAAGTAAGTGCATTTGACCAAGTTGTATTTTTATCTAAAAATAAATCAATTCCAAAATTAGCGTTATAACCTTCATTTAATCTTTCATTTGTTCTTCTCTCGTTTACAAAACTACTTGTTGTTCCGTCTGGATTAAAGTATTCCGCATCATTTAAAGAATTACCTGGAGAATTTCTATAATTGTACCCAAAATTTGAAAATAAATTAAAATTATCAGACCTAAAGTTTAAGTTTGAACTTATTCCATATGTTTCTGGATCTCCAGCGGAAAGAACAACAGAACCATTGATGCCTTGAGCTTTTCCTTTTCTTAAAACAATATTGATAATTCCACCACTTCCTTCTGCATCATAACGAGCTGAAGGATTTGTAATTACTTCTACTTTTTCAACTGCGTCAGCGGGTAAAAGCTTTAAGGCGTCTGCAATATTAATGCCTGCTAAACCAGATGGTTTACCGTCTATTAAAATTCTAACATTCTCATTTCCTCTAAGCGCAATTGTACCGTCTGGGTCAACCGTTACTGATGGGACATTGTCTAAAACATCACTTACAGTACCACCTTTAACCATCATATCTTTACCAACGTTATAAACTCTTTTATCTAGTTTAATTTCAACTGTTGACTTTTCTGCTACAACAACAACATCATTTAATTGAGCAACATCTTCTTCTAAGAAAATTGTACCTAGATTAGTATCTGTATTTAAATTTTTATTTTTTACTGTAACTGTTTTAAAAGAAATGAACTCATATCTAACATTATAAATACCCGAATTCACTTCAAAACTAAACTTTCCATCAATATCTGTAACACCTCCTGTTACAATTTCAAGTTTTTGAGCATTTTGTAAAATTACAGTTGCATATTCCAACGGAATATTCGTTCCTTTTTCTAAAATTACACCAGAAATTGTTATTTTTTTTATTTCTGGTTTCATTTGTGAAAAACCTAAGAATGTAATGAAAAATAAACTAAATGTAATAAACTTTTTAATGTTTGACATGATTGATTTTTAAAATGATTTCAGTTTAGATTGCAAAAATACCCTTTGGTTTAATGGCGAAATCACAATTCTTTGTTAAAAGACTTATAAAATTTCGTTTATCTTATCTACTGGTCTTGCTACAACTGCTTTGTTACCATTTATGATTATTGGTCTTTCAATTAATTTTGGGTTTTGAACCATTGCTTTAATGATTTCACCATCAGATAATTGCCTGTTTTTATAGTTCTCGATCCATATTTTTTCTTTAGTTCGAACTAACTCAATAGGTTTATAGTTTAATTTTTTTAAGATTGATTGCAACTCTTCTATTGTAACTGTTTCATCAATATATTTTATGGTTTCAAATTCTATATTTTTGTTTTCCAAAAAACAAATTCCTTCTCTAGATTTAGAACACTTTGGATTGTGATAGATTGTTATCATAATTTTTATTTTTTACAAAGAAAGAAAAAATAGTACATTGTAGAAAAGAATTAACTTTGTACTAACTAAATGAAATAATATGTTTATTGAACAATTAAAAAAGAAAAAACCAAATCTTTGGTTATACTTGCCTTTTCCTTTATTATTTATTGGTTTAATGGTATGGAATTACAAAGAATCTGAAGGAATTGATACTGCTGAAATAATTCAGCAAACTATCAAAATGATTGGTGTAAATGGAACTTTTTTATTTGTTATTGCTCCATTGTCAATCGCATGTTTGTTTTTATTATTTTGGGTTAAATTTGTCCAAAATCAATCTATAACGATATTAACTACTTCTAGGGAAAATATTGATTGGAAAAGAATCTTTTTTTCATTCTCACTTTGGAGTTTAATAAGTATGGTAATGGTTTTAGGAGCTTATTATCTAAGCCCAGAAAGTTTTGTGCTTAATTTTAAACTCAATAAATTTTTAGTTTTTTTAATAATTGCAATTTTGCTTATTCCTTTGCAAACTAGTTTTGAAGAATACTTATTTAGAGGGCACATGATGCAAGGAATAGGTTTATTAACTAATAATCGATTAATTCCTTTAATTGTAACTTCTGTTTTGTTTGGATTAATGCATATTGCTAATCCTGAAGTAGGTAAAATAGGTTA
>JBEDTP010000176.1:0-3343 GCA_040119075.1 Flavobacterium sp. | reverse complement strand
GAGTGCTGTATTACAAGCATTGGTGACATTTGGCAACAATAGTAGATTTAGTTTTCCATTTGAATTTGCTATGATTTTGGTTGTTTTACTATTTGTAAAGAATTACATTAAACTTCCCAAGTCCTTAAATAAGTACTTGCAATAGTTTTGTAATGATGTTCTTTTTCAATAAAAGCTTTTGCGCTTTTTGAAATTTCTAAAATTAAATCTGGATTTTCAATTAATAAGCTCAGTTTTTCTACAATATCATCTACATAAGGAAGTGCATTTACACAAACTTCATTTTCTTTTAATTGGTACTGATGTAAAAATTCCGTTTCAGCACCTGTAAAAACTACTTTTCCTTTTGCCATTGCTTCTAAAGCATTATACCCTTGGTCATAAGCATATATTTGATCCAGAACAATATGAGCTTTGTTATACATAGAAATGTATTCATTATACGGAATATTCTCAGTTATAATAATATCTACTTTTTCAGGATATTTTTCTTTAATTATTGCTAAGGCTTTTTCAAAATACGGAATTCCTTTTTTAAGATAACTCAATCTATTTATCCCTAAGAAAATAATAATTTTGTGTTCTATTTTTAAAGGAGAATATTCAATTTTATCTGTATTTATGGGGTTGGGAATAAACGTAGTTTGAATCCCCATTTTTTGCATTGGAATTTCATAATCTAAATCGGAAGTTATAATATTTTGACAATGCTCTTTTAACCAATTAAACGCTTTCTTATATTCTAAAGTAATGAATTTCAACGGAAAATTAAACTGTTTTTCAAGTGATTTATCTTCAAAATAAGGAGTCAAAATAGAATATTTTATTTCTTTTTTTAACAAATATTCTATAACCGGAGCTTCATCTCCACATACTAATAAACTTCTCGACTTAATTTTGGCAAACAGTTTTTTATACAAAAAGCGAGACAAAATAGGATAGGTTTCTAACGCATCAGAATTAATCAATTGAACATGATCAAAATTAATCAGACTTGGAATTAAAAAGTAAAATCGAATTGCTTTTTCAATTTTTTCAAAATCAATAGAAGTTATTTTTCGAATTGCTTTAAAAGAAAAGTTGGATATTTTATTTTGATTACAAATTTTAGCATAAATAGAATAATCAACAGGAAATTGCTTGAATTTATCACCACAACCAACAATTACTACTTCATGACCTAAAGAAACCAATCCTTCTTTTAAAGAATTATGCAACCTACTGTATTCACCAAGTAATAGTACTTTCATATTAATTTTCTACAATCTAAATTAGTATCTTTGCGTAAAGATAATACAATTGACAAAAACCTATCATACATCAGATATTGAAATTTTAATTGCTACAATGAATCGAACTAATCTCGATTTTTTGCAGTCAATGTTCATGTTTTCTGGTTTTTATAATTTCAATATATTAATTGTCAATCAAACTACAAACGAAAACATTTTAAAATCTGATTTTGAAACGGTAAAAGTTATTAATGTTTTTGAAAAAGGTTTGTCTAAAAGTAGAAATGTTGCCATTCAAAATTCTAGCAAAGATATACTTGTATTTACAGATGATGATGTAGTTTTTGATATAAGATTTACTGATAAAATATTGAAAACTCTCAATAAGCGTAATGAATATGATGGTTTTAGGTTCCGTTTTAAAATAGAGTCAGGTAGATTTTCAAAAAAATATCCTGAAAATTTCCGACCAAAATTAAATTGGTTTGAAATTTTAAATGCATCATCAATTGAATTGGTATTTAAAAGAGAAAGTATTTATAATGTTATTTCTTTTGATGAAGATTTTGGATTAGGTAGTTTTATAACGCTTGGAGAAGAAGCTATTTTTTTAGCTGATGCCAAAAAAAGCGGCTTGAAAATTGGGTTTGCGCCCAAGACTTTAGCTACTCATAATAATAAAACTACTACTCAAGTTATTCCTAACGAATTGAAATATTTTAATCAGAGTGCAGTTTTTTATCGTATTTTTAATAAAAAGTACTTATTTTGGGTGTTATTAAAATTGTTTTTTGATTTAAAACAAGATAAAATTGCTTTTTCAAATATTGGTAAATTATTTAACCAAGCTATAAAAGGAAAAAATAAATATGCAGAACATATCAAACTGTAAGTTACTTAAAATCCCTAAAATTGAAGATCCAAGAGGGAACCTTTCTGTTATAGAAAATGATGTAATCCCTTTTCCAATAAAGCGTGTTTATTATTTGTACGATGTGCCTAGTGCTGCTGAGCGTGGCGGACATTCACATATAGAACAGCAAGAGTTTTTAATTGCGTTGTCTGGAAGTTTTGATGTAATTCTCAATGATGGAAAGGAGCAAAAAATAGTTACTTTAAACAAACCATTTGAAGGGTTGTTAATTACTAACGGAATATGGCGCGAATTAAAGAATTTTTCTTCAGGTTCAGTTTGTTTAGTTATTGCTTCTGATGTTTTTAAAGAAGAAGATTATATTAGAGAGTTTAAAGATTATTTAAAATCTTAAATTTCAATTCCTTTTTTTAATAACCAATTCTTCAATTTGAAAAGTATATTTAAAATGCTTGAAGGTGTTCTCAATAGTACTTTTATCATAAAAGAGAGATTTTCGTTGGCAACATCTTTTAAATAAAAATAAACTTTTTCATCGTTACCAATTATTTTATAATGTTTAGCGTAAAATATTCGATGGAAATCTAAAAAGCTTTTTAAGTCAGAATTCTTGTTTTCTGCTTCTTTGAACTGATTAAAATCCATTAAATTCATAGTTTTAATACTTCTTTTTGAAAGTGTATTAGGTAAATAATTGTTGTAAATAGCTGTTGTTTTATTGTGTAACGCAACAGGATATTTAATAGCAATTTTAGTCCATAATTCTAAATCTTGACCATTTGTGATTCCTTCAGTAAAACAACCCATTTCAATTAGGATTTTTTTTGGAATCATTTGATTTAAGGTTATGTTTATTTTAAATGGATGATTAGAAGCAAAATAATTTTCTATAATTCCAACATAGTCAGTAGAAATGTTTTTAAATATAGGTATTGTTACCGTTTTTTTTGTGTTCTTAATTTGGTATCTAGAGCAATAAGAACCACAATTTGGATATTGTTTTGTGAGTTTAAATAATTCTTCTAAATGATTGGGAAACCAATAATCATCAGCATCTAAAAACGCAATAAATTCGCCATTACTTTTTCTAATTCCTAAATTTCGAGCAGCCGCTGCGCCTTTGTTATCTTGGGAATAAATTCTAATTCTAGAATCTTCAAATGTTGAAATAATGTCTAAACTGTTATCTGTTGAGCCATCATTAATGATGATAATTTCATAATTGGTAAAACTTTGT
>JBEDTP010000175.1:0-3359 GCA_040119075.1 Flavobacterium sp. | reverse complement strand
ATTGTAGAAATTCCAAAATCTTTTGAAAGATATTCATCAATAAAATAATTTAAGTTTAATGAATTAAAATTTAAATTTAAAACCCCTTTTAATTTAAGTTGAGTCTCAAAATTCTTTTTATAAGTTTTGTAACTAGCCTTTTTACATTTATTATATTCTTCAAAATATTTATATAGTTTAGATTTAGCAAAAATTAAGTTATAAATTTTTTCTCTTTGAAAATTACAATTAACATTTTGAAATAACTGTTTTTTATAACCTTCATTTTTAAGAATTAATGAGTTTGAAGAAACAGTATTAATTAAATTTAATTCTGCAACATCTTTTTCACTAGCTAGAAATAGCTTAAATACTAATTGCTCAAATAGGACTCCGTTTGAAGAATAAAAGAATTTTTCAACACCTTCATCTTGATATTGATATAAACTTGCCTCGCCCTCAATCAGAACTTTTAAAAGTACTTTTTCTTTTTGATAAATTAATTCTCTTTCTGAAGTTATTTGATTATTTAGATTACTTGATTTATCTATTTGAATTTCAGTGTTTATATATTTTGAATTTTCGTAAATTTCAAATTCTTTTAAATTATCTTTATTAATAATAGAATGGCTATTATCGTCTAAAGTAGTTTTGAATTCAATTTCATATGGATTATTCTTCCAGTCATAATCTTTAATAAAACCAATAACTTTTTCGTTATTTAAATTAATGTAGTGTCCTGGTTTAAATTTTGTTTGCCCCGACATTAATAAGCAGGTAAAAAGTAATAATGCAGATAATTTTGTTTTCATTTATATATTTAGTTAATTTATTCTTCTTCTCGTTGCCCCATTAACATTAAATAAGCTTTTAAAAATTGGTCGATTTCACCATTCATTACGGCATCTATATCACTTGTTTCTTGCCCTGAACGAACATCTTTAATCAATTTATAAGGATGCATAACGTAGTTTCGAATTTGAGAACCCCATTCAATTTTCATTTTACTTGCTTCAATATCAGCACGTTGTTCAAGTTGTTTTTTCAATTCAATTTCATACAATTGCGATTTTAGCATTTGCATAGCTCTATTTCGGTTATCGTGTTGCGAACGTGTTTCAGAACATTGAATTTGAATCCCAGTTGGTTTATGAACTAATTGCACTTTGGTTTCCACCTTATTTACATTTTGTCCACCAGCTCCACTAGAACGAGCTGTTGTTATCTCAATATCTGCAGGATTAATTTCTATTTCTATAGTATCGTCGACTAAAGGATATACATAAACCGAAGCAAATGAAGTGTGTCTTTTAGCATTACTATCAAAAGGAGAAATTCTTACCAATCGATGTACACCGTTTTCACCTTTAAGATACCCAAATGCAAAATCGCCTTCAATTTCTAAAGTAACGGTTTTAATTCCTGCAACATCACCTTCTTGGTAATTTAATTCTTTAATTTTATAGCCTTGCTTTTCAGCCCACATCAAATACATGCGCATAAGCATTGAAGCCCAGTCGCAACTTTCTGTTCCACCAGCGCCCGCAGTAATTTGGAGCACAGCACTTAAACTGTCTCCTTCATCAGAAAGCATATTACGAAACTCTATGTCTTCAATATGAAGAATCATTTTGTTGTACAAGTCCTCAACCTCTCCTTCACTAATTTCTCCTTCTTTTAAGAAATCCATCATTATTTGAAGCTCTTCAACATATTCATTAGCTTTATTGAAATCTTCGACCCATTTTTTCTTGGAACGTAAATTTCTAACAATTATTTCTGCTTCTTTTGCATTGTTCCAAAAGTCAGGTGCAAACGTTTTTTCTTCTTCGTTTGATATTTCTATAAGTTTCTTATCGATGTCAAAGATACCTCCTTAACGCACCAAGACGCTCTATAATATCCTTTACTTGTTCTGTAGTAATCATATTATTTTTGTAGTTTTACAGCACAAAAATAGACATTCCTTTTAATATTATGGAAATTAATTTAATAAGTGATACGGTAACAAAACCAACTCCAGATATGCTTACAGCTATGTTTAATGCAAATGTTGGAGATGATGTTTTTAAACAAGATCCAACAGTTAATGAATTAGAAGCAAAAGTTGCAGAAATGTTTGGGATGGAAGCTGCTCTTTTTTTTCCTTCTGGAACTATGGCAAATCAAACTGCAATAAGAGTTCATACGCGACCTGGAGATGAAGTTATATGTGATAAATGGTCGCATATATTTTTATATGAAGGAGGAGGAGTTGCTGCGAATAGCGGTGTTTCTTGTCATTTAGTCGATGGAGATAGAGGGATGATTACACCAGAATTGGTTAAAAACGTAATTAGTGATCCTTCTTTTTACCATGCACCAGTTACAAAAATGATAAGTATTGAAAATACTACCAATAAAGGTGGAGGAGCTTGTTATGAAATGGATAATTTAAAAGCAATTAAAGAGGTTTGTATTCAAAATAAATTGATTTATCATTTAGATGGCGCTAGATTATGGAATGCTTTAGTTGCTAAAAATCAAAGTCCAAAAGAATACGGACAATTATTTGACACTATTTCTGTTTGTTTGTCTAAAGGACTTGGTGCTCCAGTTGGTTCTGTTTTATTGGGTACAAAAGTACATATTGAAAGAGCAATTAGAGTACGAAAACTTTTTGGAGGAAATATGCGTCAAGCAGGTTATTTGGCTGCAGCCGGAATTTACGCACTCGATAATAATGTTCAACGATTAGAACAAGATCATAGAAAAGCAAAAGAATTAGGAGAAGTACTAAAAACGATGTCTTGGGTTGAAAAAGTAGAAGATGTTGAAACAAATATTTTAATTTTTCAGTTGAAAAAAAATGTTGATGAATCTAAATTTATGGAATTATTGAAGCAGAAAAATATTTTGATAAGTTCAATGGGACAAGGTAAATTAAGAATGGTAACTCATTTAGATTATAAAGAAGTGATGCATACTTATGTTTTAGAAGCTTTATCTAAAATTGAATTATAAAAAAAGCAACTCTATGAGTTGCTTTTTTTATTTAAACATATCCATTCCAGGTATATTTGGCATTCCTTCTTTAGCAACGGCAGCCAATTCTGTTTCATTAACATTAGTAGCTTTTTCAATTGCTTTATTTAAAGTATTAATTAAATAATCCTCTAACATTTCTTTATCAGTAAGTAAACTATCATCGATAGTAATTTTTTTTATTTTTCTGTTAGCCGTAAGCGTAACTTCAATTAAATTATCACTACTTTTTTCATCAATAAGTACCGAATCTAAACGTTTCTTTGTTTCTTCTACTTTCTGTTGGGTTTCTTTAATCTTACCCATCATACCCATTATATCTCCAAACATATTTTTTTAATTTTTTTATTCCTGCA
>JBEDTP010000174.1:0-3364 GCA_040119075.1 Flavobacterium sp. | reverse complement strand
CCTGCATTTGTTGAACATTCAAATCAGGATGCCTATCTGGAAGATAAATTGAAAAATCGTTACCTATCCTTTTTAATACAATTTCCGGTAATTCTCTTAATTCTAAATTATCATTATTTAAATCGCTAAGGTTATTTTTATTTTGCGAAAATGCCAATGATGTTATACATAATAATATTAAAACAATTGTTTTCATAATGATTAGTTTTTTAATTAGTATATCAAATAATTCAAAACGATAAGGCTTCTATTTACTTCCCCTTTTTGGTTGTTGGTTATATTTTAAATTATTATTTTTTTTTGACTTAATAAAAATGTTTAGCATCACAAATTTAGCTTATAATACTTGAAATCTCTGTTAAGACATAGGTCTAAAGAAGTTAATTTAAAGTTATTCTTTTAGCTTAATTTTTCTTTTAACTGATAAATTTACATACCTTTATTTTAAACTAAAATATCTACCATTCGTAGACAAATACGTTAAAATATATTAATAAATGAGAACTTTAAATTTTACACCTTTTCCCACTCTTAAATCAGAACGTTTATATTTTAGGAAGTTAACTAATGATGATGCACCTGAGATTTTGATGCTAAGAAGCAACCCAGAAACAATGAAATTTATTCCAAGACCTTTGCTTGTTGATATCGACGGAGCATTGGCACATATAAAAATAATTAATGACAATATTGATGCAAATACAGATATTAATTGGGCTGTAACCGAAAAAAACAATAATAAATGTATTGGAATAATGGGCTTTTATAGAACCCAACTTGAACATTCTAGAACAGAATTAGGATATATGATATCACCTGAATACTCAGGAAAAGGATACGTTACAGAAGCAGTAAACACACTCTTAAATTTCGTTTTCAATCAACTTGATTTTCATTCAATTGAAGCAGTAATCGATGCAAGAAACATTGCCTCTGAACGCGTTCTAATAAAAAGTGGATTTACCAAAGAAGCGCATTTTAAAGAGAATTTTTACTATAATAACGAATTTACAGACACTGTAATTTACAGCCTTTTAAAACGAAATTTTAAAAAGTGATTATTCCCATTTCAAATACTAAAATTTCAGCATCCATAAATACTTTGGGTGCTGAATTGATTTCGTTAAACAAAGATGACTTCAACTACATTTGGGAAGTTGATGAAAACTTTTGGAACAAAACCTCACCTGTTTTATTTCCAATTGTTGGAAGTTTGAAAAATAACGAATATTATATTGACGGGAATAAATATTCTTTAAACAGACATGGATTTGCAAGAGATTGTGAGTTTAAACTTATTGAACAAAAAGAAACTTCTGCCCTATTCTGTTTACAATCAAACGAAAAAACTTTTAAAAATTTTCCTTTTCATTTTGAATTATTTATAGACTACGAAATAAAAGATAGTGAACTTATTATTTCATATAAAGTAGTTAACTGTTCTGATGTTGAGATGCCGTTTAATATAGGTGCTCATCCTGCATTTAATTTACAATATAGCACAAATGAGTACTCTTTAGAATTTAATGCGTTAGAAAGCTTCAAAACCCATCAATTAGACAATGGTTTATTCACTGGCTATAATGAAGAACTTAAGAGTAATCAAAATGTTTTAATTATTTCGGAAAGTTATTTTGAAAAAGACACTTTAATTTTTAAAAATATAGAATCAAGTTCTGTAAAACTGAAGCATTTAAATAAAGACTACTTAAAAATGAGCTTTAATAATTTCCCACATTTAGGCATTTGGAAAAAATTAAAAGCCCCATTTTTATGCATTGAACCTTGGACTGGTTATGCAGATTATAAAAATTCAACTGGAAATATTTTTGAGAAAGAAAGCATTCAGGTTTTAAAACCTAATTGTTTTTTTGAATGTTCAATTAAAATTGAAATATAAAAAAATCCTGTTTTTCAACAGGATTCTTATTTTAAATTAATTTATGTATTCTATTAACCGGTATAACAACACCTTGTTTTAAAATCACCCTGTTATCAGTTACGCCCCAAATAGTTGTTTCTACCACTTTAAAAGACATATCATCTTCAAAATATATTTTCATTTTAACATGTTCAAGATTTCCTAAAGTTAAAGCTCTATCTAAATCTTGTTTTCTTTGTTTTATATCATCTATATCTTCCAACACTTCAGTATTAGGAAATGACAAAGAAGTTATTAATTCTTTATCTATAATTTGGTATTCTGCAGTCATAGTTACGATTAGTTGGTTAGTTTAACATAAAGTTAAGTGTTTTTTTTAAAACATTTAAACATTTAAATAAAAAAAAGAGCAAAAAGACTCTTTTTTATTTAACTTTAATGATTAACAAGTCCTTTATACCTTTATTTTCAATTACATCTCCATCATTACTTTCGGTTTCTCCAACAATTACGATTCCTTTATCTACAGTTTCAATTGCATCATACGCAAAATCATAATTAGAACCTCCAAATGTTTTTTGCCATAATAAATGCCCTGATGGGCTTATAGTTAATACCCAAAAGTCATTTTGTCCTTTATTAATATTAACATCTATGTCATCACTACGAGAATGTCCAGAAATCACAAAGTTTCCGTTTGACATAGTTTTAATTGAGTTCGCAACATCAAATCCGGTCCCTCCAAATGATTTATCCCAAATTTTAGTTCCGTTATCGTCAATACAAATTACCCAAACATCATTGTTTCCTTTATTTGATGTGATATCCCCATCTTCGCTATTTGATGTCCCTGTAATTAAATATGTATTATTTATTGACTTAGCAATTCCATAAGCTTGATCTAAACCTGAACCTCCAAATGATTTTTTCCAGACTAAACTTCCAGAAGTGTTTAATTTAATTACCCAATAATCATAACTTCCATGATTATCAGTAACATCAAAATCAGAACTTTCTGAATACCCAACCATAACAAAACCTTCATCATTAGATTCTACAACATCATAAACTCTATCATTTTGAGTTCCTCCGAAATATACATCCCATTCTTTCTCACCAGATGCATCTAATTTTATTCCGTAATACTCACCTACTCCATGCATAACGCTATTTTCAGAGCGACCAATTCCAGCATAATCAGCAAAACCTGTCACAAAATATCCTCCATCTGAAGTAGATATTATTTTATGTGCATGATCATGACTCATAAATCCGTAACTTTTTTTCCAAATCAACCCACCGTTTGCATCAGTTTTGAAAATAAAGAAATCGTGCATTCCTAAATTACTTGGAACATCACCATCGCTACTTTTACTATAACCAGCAACAGTTAGAGTTAAATCATCATTTTCAATAACACTATAACCTAAATCGTCTAAATTTCCACCATATGTTTTACTCCAAACTAAGTTTCCATTTACA
>JBEDTP010000173.1:0-3368 GCA_040119075.1 Flavobacterium sp. | reverse complement strand
TTGAAAGAATTACTTAAAAATGCTAGAATTGAAAAGCAGTTTTCTACAAGAAAATTAGCTGAACTTACTTCAATTGATCAGGCTTTAATAAGTAAATTTGAAAACGGAAATAGAATCCCTACAAAAGTTCAAATTCAAAAACTTGTTGAAATCTTAAACCTTAACTTAAAAATAACTTTAGTAGCCTGGTATAAAGTTAAATTACAAAATGAATTTGAATTAAACCCATTCGTAATAGAAGCAATTACAGAGCTTTTCAATGAAAAAGGTTTTGAAATTGTTAAGCAAGAAAACAAAGCAGAAATTGCTTCTATTTTAGATGAAATAGAACTTCTAAAACAAAAACTTACTCATTTAAAATAAATAAGCCTAGTAAAATTACTAGGCTTATTTAATATAAATTATTTATAGCCAACTATTTGTTCTTCAGTTGCTAATACCTCTTCAACATATTTTTTGTATTCAGGATATTCGTTTGTTTCAACATTGTCCCAGTTTAAACTTACACTTCTCTTTACAATTAGCTGATTCTGTTTTGAAAGATTATAATTTATAGAATACACATGATTTTTATACTTTAGAACTTTTCCTTCAGGAATTTCAACAAATTTTTTATCACTTGGAATGTTCAAAATCACTTCAGAGTTATATTCATGCACATTTTCGTAATTTGGATAAACTATTGGATAGCTTCTCACATCTTTTGAAATTACGTTTTTTGTATATACTTGTTCTAAAAATGGAATCTCAACAATTTTTAAACTTCCAAGTTGCTGTAACTTTTCATTGATATTAAATTTAGTTTCAAATTCAATCTTCTTATCAAACACATTGTTTGTCAACAGCTTAGAAGAGTTAAAAATTATCACTTTATTCATTTTATCATTATACATTTCCTCAAATTCTTTTTTTCTAACATCCTCAGTTGTTGCAGAAGAAAACAACTCATTATAATAAGCTTTTGAAGAACCTATAAAACTATGAAAATTTGTAAATGACCTTTTATCTTCTTCAATATCAATTACAGTCTTGGTGAAAATTTCGTTTTTAACAACATTATCAAATGGAATATTTATTAAACTTGAATTCTGATTTTTATCAAAATGTATAACTAAAGCATTTGCTTTATATAATGACACAGGTAGAGATTTAAAAGGCAAATATTTATCTGTCATTTCTAAATAAAATTCTTTCCCATCAATAATAACCCTTACAATACAATGATTAAAATCATTTGTAGGTAAAGGGATAGAATTAAATCCGTTATTATTTGTTAATACTAAAACTAAATTAGATTTTAAACCGGCTTTCTCAGCAAGTGTAACATATAAAGTAGACAAATCTTTACAATCACCTAATTTTGTAGAAATGGTTTTAGAAGGTTTTTGAGGAACATAACCACTTTGTCTAAAATCTAAAAAACTATATGTTATATTTTCACATATATATTTGTAAATTTTTTCTGCTTTTTCATTTTCATTTAAACCGTTTACACCATTTGGAAAAATTTGATTAAATGAATTTTGAGTTATTTTATCAAACTTAATATTCTTCTTCACCAAATCTGAATACCAATCAGAAATAACTTTCCAAGAATTTATAGTTCCAACTGTAACTTTATTCGTTATATCTGAATCTACCGGAGAAAATGGTTCGCTCATTGGAAGTCCAGAAACGTTCATTTTTCTCCATTGTTTTACTGTTTTATTATTAATTTTTTTCTCTACAAAATCTATTTTCCCGTTTGATACGTTTACATTTAAATTAAATCCAACAGGATGTACTATTGTATAAATTGACTCTACCGTAGGGTAAGCTCCATTAAAAGTATAAGAAGAATTAAAATCCTTATAAAATCTACCATATGAATTAGAATAATAATCATACTCTATATAAATTACATCTCCTACTTCAAGTTTAGTAAAAACTAATGTATTAGAACTAACTTCTGCTGGAACCAGACTTCCGTTTTTCTTAATGATTTCAGATTTTATTAAATTTACATTATAAGTATCTAAATCGTATTCTTTTAAGTTTTCAATGCCTGACTCAGAAGTTACTTCATAAACAAATCTTGATTTAGATTTTCTTCCTCCTTCGGGTAATACATTTACAATAAACTCATCAATTAACAAAGTAACCCCATAATCACCTTGTAAAGATGTGTTTCTTCTTTTTTTTATTAAATCATATATGTTTTTTGTTTCAACAACTTCAATATCATCAGTAGTATTTGTTAAATCATATAAAGATTTTCTTAATTTACTATTTGAAGAGTTGTGTGAAAGTGCTTTTAAATAAAATTGTTCTGCATCTTTATTCTTTTTCATTAAACTATAAACTCTCGCTTTTTCCTCAAAATTTAAAAATGAATACGGAAAATTTTCCAAATTTTCATCTATATATTTCAACGCATCTAAATAGTTGTTTTCATTAATTAAAACTTGAATGTATGAGTCTCTTAGGAAGTTTAAATCTGGATAAGCCGAAATTCTTTTTAACATTAGTTTTTTAACATCTTCTTTTCTATTTGAATCGTTATAAAAATTTATTAATGCATTATAAGCTTCAAAGTTTTCAGTTTTAGAAATCAAATCTTCTAGAATAGATATGTATTTACTTTTATCATTTTTCAAACTTGAATATAATGATGCTTTTAATACTACAAATTTGTCATTTTGATTTGATTCTTTTAAAATATCATCTAACAAATTCAGCATATCATCTAAATTTGAAAGTCTTGATGCTACTATAAAATCTAACATTAATGAATAATATTTAGAAATATGCTTTTTAGCTTTTTTACTATAAAGTTCTAACTCTTTAATAGGCGCGTCTTTTAACCATGACCTATCTTTAATTTTTAAAAGTGTAGTATAGTAATATTCTTTATCATTGTTTTCTATATTCTTTTCAATTTCTTCAATCTTAGCCTGCTCATCATCCATTGTATAATACTTTATAAAGTATTTTGAAATCAAAGAACTTTTAGGAAATTTAATATCTAAACCTTCAATTACATCATGTGCAAGTTCTTTTTTTGAGTTTGCTTCATAAGCATTAAACAAATAAAACTTATATAAAATATTATTGGGATTTTTGCTTGATAAAGCTTCCAAATAACTTTCAAAATCAAGTTTCACCTCTTCAGTTTTAATAAAATCTGATTTTAAATAGTCTTTATAAACTGAAGAAAAAGACAATTCTTTTGCTGCACTTAAATCTTTATTCACAAGACGAGCTGAAAAATAATCGCTCCCAGAAGATTCAACTTTAACCAATAACCTATGTACTCCTTTATCAAGAGATATTAAATAATTAAATGCATTTAAATTTGTTTTTCCTGTATCATACTTTGAAGTAATTTC
>JBEDTP010000172.1:0-3377 GCA_040119075.1 Flavobacterium sp. | reverse complement strand
GAATGAACTTATTGAGTTTATTAATGATAATAAACTGCAAAATTTTGTTTCGCTAAAAGGGAACCAATCAAAAGAAGTAGTAGAAAAAGCATATCAAGAAAGTCATTTTTTAATTTTACCTTCTAAAAGTGAAGGTTGGCCAAAAGTAGTAGCTGAAGCCATGTTTTGGGGTTGTGTGCCACTAGTAACTTCTGTTTCATGTGTGTCTTTTATGTTGAATAGAGGAAATAGAGGAGTTCTCTTAACTGAAGAGTTAATGAAAGATACAAATACAATAGAAGCTTTATTATTAAATCATGAAGAATATTCTAAAAAAGCAAAATCAGGAATGGATTGGTCTAGAGAATATACAATTGATAAGTTTGAGAATGAAATACAAAGACTTCTTATAAAAGAATTTTAAAACGCAATAGATTACTTATTTTGAATAATCAAATAAAAAATAAAGAAAATATTAGAGTTGTTCAGTTAATCGACAGTCTTGAGCCTGGAGGGGCTGAACGTATGGCAGTAACTTTAGCGAACAGTTTGGTTAGTAAAGTTGAATTGTCGTGTCTTATTGTTACTAGACAGGAAGGAGGTTTGAAGAAAAGTGTAAATTCTGCAGTTAAGTATTGTTTTTTAAACAAGAAAAAGACCTTTGATTTTAAGGCGATTATAAAATTTAAAAATTTCATAAAACTCAATAAAATTAAAATTATACATGCTCATGGGAGTTCATATTTTTTTGCAGTTTTATTAAAATTAGTTTATCCAAATGTTAAAATCATTTGGCATGACCATTTTGGAAACAGAGCAAATGAACAAGGTATTAATTTTTTAATACCTTGTTTTTCTATTTTTTTTTCTGGCGTTTTTTCTGTAAATGAAGAACTGAAATTATGGGCAATGAAAAATCTTTTTACAGCTAACATTGCTTTTATACCTAATTTTTGTGAACTCAAAATTAATGAGACAAAAACAACATATTTAAAAGGCGATATTGAGAAAAGAATTGTTTGTTTAGCAAATTTAAAGTCTCCAAAAAATCATTTTTTTTTGTTAAAAAGTTTTGCTTTGAGTGAGTTACCTAAATTAGGTTGGACTTTACATTTTATAGGAAAAGATTTTAATGATGACTATTCAAAAGTATTAAAGAATTTTATTTTTGAAAATGAGCTTAATAATGCAGTATACTTATATGGCAGTTGTTTAGATACTAATCATATTCTATCTCAAGCACGATATGGAGTTTTGGCTTCAACTTATGAAGGGTTTCCAGTTACTCTGTTAGAGTATGGGATGTCTAACTTAGTTGTCTTATCAACTAACGTAGGATACTGTTCAAAAATTATTACTTCAGATAAAACAGGTTTTTTATTTGATACAAAAGACCCAAATTCATTACGTGTTCTTTTTAATTCCTTACCAAATTCAGATTTACAAAATAAAATAATAGGAGATAATTTCAATACATTTGTAAAAGAGAATTATACAGCTGACATAATTTTGAGACAATTAATAGGATATTATCAAAAATGGATTTAGAAAAAAACAGAACTAACCTTTATATTAAATATATACTTTTTCACCTTGTTCTTGGTGGATTGATTTTTGTTCTGCCTGTAGTTTCAAAGTTATATGCTATACTTATAATTGTTGTTGGCGTTAGATATGTTATTTTAAATAAAAATGAAGATAATGAAGCACTCTATGTAGCATCTTATATAGTAGGTGCTGAAGTTTTTTTGAGAATGACACAAGGGAATTTTTTTGAGCAATATGCTAAGTATGGTGTAATGGGTGTTTTGTTCATAGGAATGTTTTATAAAAGTTTTTCAAAAAACTCTTTTCCATACATAATATATGGTTTGTTACTTTTTCCTGGAGTTGTACTATCTTTTTTTAGTTTGAATTTCGATACAGATATTCGAAAAGCTATTACTTTTAATATTGTAGGACCTGTTACTTTATTAGTATCTTCTGTTTATTGTTATCAAAGAAAAATTTCTTTTAGACAGATAAAAAATATAATTGACTTATTAGCTTACCCATTAATTCCAACAATAATCTATATGTACTTTTACGCACCTAGTATTAAAGATGTTGTTACAAGTACTCAATCAAATTTTCAAACTTCTGGAGGTTTTGGCCCAAATCAGGTTTCTACGATTCTTGGCTTGGGTATTTTTTTGTTTTTTACCAAAATAATTCTGAATTCTAAGAATAAAAAAATATTAATTATAAATATAATTTTGTTTTTATTTATTACATTCCGTGGATTGGTTACATTTTCAAGAGGTGGTGTTATAACCGGTTTTTTAATGATATTTATTTTAATTGCATTTCTGCAAATTCATACAAAGTCAACTTCAAAAGGTAAAATTTATATGTTATTATTAATAGGGTCACTTTCTTTAAGTGGAGTGTGGCTTTATAGTTCAATTCAAACTGGAGGTCTAATTGAAAAAAGATATGCAAATCAAGATGCAAGAGGTAGAGAGAAAGAAAGTAAACTAACTGGAA
Source organism: Flavobacterium sp. (assembly GCA_040119075.1). Classification (GTDB taxonomy): domain Bacteria; phylum Bacteroidota; class Bacteroidia; order Flavobacteriales; family Flavobacteriaceae; genus Flavobacterium. The sequence goes on along the minus strand of JBEDTP010000172.1, from coordinate 872 downwards.
GAGAGACGCTTATAGAGTCTGAATTAGATATGTTTCTCGACAACCCTGTTTTTGGCATCGGAGTAGGAAAGAATAAAGAGTATCGAGAAGCAGAATCAGGAATAGAAGCTGCCTCACATAATGAGATTTCGAGAATGTTGGCTGAACATGGATCATTAGGTTTAATAGCTTTAATTATTCTTATAATTACGCCACTATTATTATATATAAATAATAAACAAAACATTTTTGTTTTTTGTTTTATTACTTTTTGGCTTTTAACTATAAATCATGCTGCAATGCGCATAGCAGCTCCTGCATTTATTTATGCACTATCACTATTAAAAGTTTCAATTACCGATGAGTAAAAGCGTACTCTACATAGGTAATAAATTATCCAAGCATGGTTATAATAAAACTACGATTGAAACATTGGGCGGCTCTTTTGAAGAAGAAGGGTTTGTGGTTTACTATAGTTCCTCTAATAAAAACCAACAGTTACGTTTATTAGATATGATTTTGTCTACTATTAAATATGCAAGAATAGTAGATTATATAATTATTGATACTTATAGTACTTCGAGTTTTTGGTATGCCTTTTTTTGCAGTCAAATCGCAAGAATTTTTAATGTAAAATATATTTCGATTTTACACGGCGGGGATCTGCCTAAACGATTGAATAAAAACCCTAAGCTTTCAAGAATGCTTTTCAAGAATGCTTTTCAAAACGTTGCCCCGTCGAAGTACTTATTGTCAGAATTTAATAAAAAAGGTTTTCAAAATGTAATCTATATTCCAAATTCAATTGAAATAAAGGATTATTCTTTTAAAGAAAGAAAAGTATTTGAACCGAAACTATTATGGGTTAGAGCTTTTTCTACCATTTACAATAC
>JBEDTP010000171.1:0-3443 GCA_040119075.1 Flavobacterium sp. | reverse complement strand
TGGCATGTTTTAGAACATGTACCAAATTTAGACGAACAGTTTACACAATTGAAAAGAATTGTAAAACCAAACGGATATATTATTATTGCAGTTCCAAACTATAAATCTTTTGATGCAAAACATTATGCAGCGTTTTGGGCGGCTTATGATGTGCCTAGACATTTATGGCATTTTTCAAAAACATCGATTCAAAAGTTAGCTGCTAATTATAATTTAGAATTAGAAAAAATAAAACCCATGTGGTTTGATAGTTTTTATGTAAGCTTACTTTCTGAAAAATACAAAACTGGAAAAATGAATTTCGTAAAAGGATTTTTAATCGGTTTTGCTTCAAATGTGGTTGGAATGTTTAAAAAAGAGTTTTCTTCACACATTTACATTATAAAAAACAAGTAAAAATCATTTTAAAGCTGTTTATTTTAGTTATTGAAGAGCGAACAGTATAAATTATTGTCAATTTTTAGAAAACGCTTTAAAACACCTTTTATTTAATCTTTTTTTAATAGTTAAAAACAATCAAAAAATATTTTATTAATAAATATTATCTATATGAGTAATTTTATTGAAAACTTTATAACTAATTACTATTTTTACCAAAATTTAAATTAAAAAATGAAAAGAGCCTTATTAATTTTAGGAATTGCATTCGCAATGATTTCTTGTAACAAGAACGAACAAAAAACTGAAAATTTCAAAACTGCATATATTGATACTGCTGAATTATTGAAAGATTACGCGAAGTATAAAGCAGAAGAAGAAAAATTTAAAGTTAAATCTGAAGAAATGGGTCGTCCATTAGAATCAAAATTCAGAGCTTTTGAAAACGAAGTAAAAAATTTACAATCTAGTGCTAGAGTAAAAGGTCAAGCTTGGGCGCAACAAAAAGATTATGAATTGCAACAAAGACAACAACAATTAGGAATTGAGCAAAATGCATTACTTCAACAATTACAATTAGAAGGAGCTCAATTAAGAGATTCTATTGTTAAAGAGCTTAGGCAATACATCAAGGATTACGGTAAAAAAGAAGGATACGATTATATATATGGAACAGGTGATGCTGCAACTATTTTATATTCAAAAGATTCTTATAATATTACGAAAGAAGTTTTAGAAAAATTAAACAAAGATTATTCTTCTAAAGCAGGTACTGAACCAAAAAAAGTTGAAGCAACTGAAGAAGAAGAAAAGAAATAATTTTCTTTTATATAATTTAAAATCCAGCAATTGCTGGATTTTTTTTTACCACATTTCTCTATATTTGTAGTATAAATACATTTAAGGCAATTATCTAAAAACGTCAATTCGAGTGTTTTTTATGTAATGTAATGAAATAAAAAATGTATCGAGAATGGTTTTTGATATAATTTTCTTATTCTCGATACAATTTTCGATTGAAAATTACTCGAATTGACGAAAATAAACATTAAAAACTAATTGCCCTAAAAGAATTATAAACTATACGCCTTATGGAATTTTTATCTGCCGAAGCCAATTACACACTCCGATTTATTAATCAAACTAATAAATCTATATTCCTAACAGGAAAAGCGGGAACAGGAAAAACTACATTACTTAAAGAAATTATTGCCACAACACACAAAAACACGGTTGTTGTTGCACCTACAGGAATCGCTGCTCTAAATGCAGGAGGTGTTACTATTCATTCTATGTTTCAATTGCCTTTTGCGGCTTTTATTCCTGATAATAAGCAAGTTGCGCAATTTTCAGGCGCTATAAAATTTGAAAACAGAGATACGCTTGGTCGTCATTTTAAAATGAATGCGACGAAAAGATCTATTATTCGCAACATGGAATTACTTATTATTGATGAAGTTTCCATGCTTAGAGCGGATGTTTTAGATGCAATCGATTTCATGCTGAAAAAAGTACGAAGAAACGAACGTGCTTTTGGTGGTGTACAAGTTTTATTTATAGGAGATTTACTACAATTGCCACCGGTTGTTAAAAATGAAGAATGGCAAATGTTGCGTAATTATTATAACGGAATGTTCTTTTTCCATTCGCATATTATTCAGCAATATCCACCATTATACATAGAATTAGATAAAATTTTCCGTCAAACGGATAGCGAATTTATTGCTGTTTTAAATAATTTACGTCACAATAAAATTACCACTTCAGATATTGCCATTCTAAATCAGTTTGTACAGCCTAATTTCGATTTAAAAAAGAACAAAGGTTATATTACTTTAACAACTCATAATGCGAAAGCTGATGCAATAAACGCAAAATCATTAGAAGATTTAAAAGAAAAACAATTCACCTATTCCCCTGAAATTGTGGGTGATTTTCCAGATAAAATTTTTCCTTTAGATGAAAAATTACAATTGAAAGTGGGTGCGCAGGTGATGTTTGTGAAAAACGATCTTAATTTCGACAAGCAGTTTTACAACGGAAAAATGGGTGTAATTAAATCGCTTTCGAGCAATGAAATTATGGTTCATTTTCCCGAAGAAAAGAAAACTATTGAGGTAGAACGTTATGAATGGCAAAATATTAAATACAAACTCAACGAAAACACAAAAGAGGTTGAAGAAGAAGTAATAGGAACTTTTGTGCACTACCCTATTAAATTGGCTTGGGCAATTACGGTTCATAAAAGTCAAGGTCTAACTTTTGACAAAGCTGCGCTCGATGTTTCGCAAGTTTTTGCTCCAGGACAAGCATATGTCGCTCTTTCGCGGTTACGTTCCTTAAAAGGGCTTATTTTACTCTCTCCGTTGAACATGAATGGTGTTTCTAGCGACGAAGATGTGTTGAGTTATGCCGAAAATAAAGCTTCTGAAGAACTTTTACAAAACGAATTGGTACAAGAAACCAACACTTTTTTGCTTCACACCCTTCTTAAAACATTCGATTTCAAAGAGTTAATTCAAGAATGGCGCAATCATCAATTCAGTTATAAAGCAGAAGCACCAAAATCGCCAAAATCAAAACATGTCAATTGGGCAAAACAGCAATATGAAGTGATTTCTACTATTGAAGCACCTTCGAGTAAATTTATGTCGCAATTGCATAAAATTTTCCACGTGGAAAAATTGGACGCTCCGTTTTTACAGGAACGTTGTGAAGCCGCTTATGATTATTTTTTCAAAACTTTAGATCAAGTAGCGGAAGAATTATTGCTAAAAGTTGAAGAAATAAAGCGAACCAAAAAAGTAAAAGCATTTTACGACGAATTAATGGTTTTGGAAGAAATGCAAATAAAAGCCATTTTACAACTGAAAAAAGCCAGATTACTAACACAAATCATTACCGAAGGAAAAGAAATTTCGAAGAAGAACTTGGTTTCAGACGAAATGAACGTTTATAAAATAAACAAATTGGTTGCGGTTGCTGAACGTTTTAGAACCGAACACGCCACTTTAATGGAAGATGATGATGATGTTTCGTATTACGAAGATCCAAAAAAGAAGAAG
>JBEDTP010000170.1:0-3445 GCA_040119075.1 Flavobacterium sp. | reverse complement strand
TATTATTAAAAAAGAGAGACAGGATTTTACCTATCTCTCTTTTCTAAAGTAGAGTTATTTCGTTTGGTTAACAAGTGAAATATTAGCAGTTCCTAATTGATTTACAAAGCTCATGTGTCCTAAATCTTCTTGATTAGTCCATGCAAAGTTAGAAGTTCCATCTTGAATGATTAAAGACAAATTAGAAGTTCCATCTTGAGAAGTAATAGCAAGATTATCTTCTCCAAATTGTAAATGCAATGCATCATTGTCCTCACCAAATTGCAATTGATAACTAGAGTTGTCCTCACCAAATTGTAGAGAAATACCATTATTGTCTTCTCCAACTTGCATTTGATAAGAATAATTACCAACTCCTAATTGAAAAGCATAGGTGTCATTAGATACACCTATTTGCATTACATCAGCTCCGTTTCCGGCTCCAATTTGCAAAATTGTTGCATCATTAAAGAACCCCATTTGATCAACTTTAGAATCGTTAGCGATACCAATTTGATCAACATCTGAATCATTGGCAAATCCTGCTTGCTTAACATCTGAAGTATTAGCGATACCTAGTTGGTCTACATCAGAATAATTAGCAATACCTGTTTGGTCTACTTTTGCACCATTTAACCATCCAACTTGATCAATTTCAGACGCATTAATTATCCCAGATTGATCAACTTCAGCGTCATTTAAGACTCCTAATTGGTCAACATCTGAATAATTTAAAATCCCTGATTGATTAACATCTGATTTGTTTCCAAATCCATCCTGGTTAACTAAACTTAAATTAAATTGAGCGAAAGCTCCCGTTGCGAACAGCATCATTGAGATGCTAAAAATTACTTTTTTCATAATATAAAATTTAATTGGTTATTAATCGTATTTTATAATTGAAAAAAAATAAGTTTTTGGTATTTAAAAAAATAAAATATACTATCTGTAGGTGCGATAATATTTATGTAACATAAAAAAATTAGTAGTTTTTTCCGATACAAATATACATAAACCAAAAACCAAACCGTAATACATATTCATAAAAATTAACGTTTTTCTACGAATTGTTTAAAAAAACAGATTAAATGTATTCTTAAAAATAAAAAAAGCCTCAAAAAATTAAGGCTTTTATAATCTAATGCATTCACATATTATTTTGTAAACAACAACTCCCTGTATTTAGTTAGAGTCCACATTTCATCATCAACTAATAATTCTAATTTATCAGAATGATATCTAATTTCCTCGAAAAATGGTTTCACTTCATTACAATATGTTGCAGCCATTTTTTCAGCATCAGTAAGTAAATTTGCTTTTTTACGAGCTTCAATCATCGCATCAATTTTAGAATTAATTCCTTCAATATGCCCAGAAATATCTTTAATCATCTTAATTTGCTCTTTCGCAATAACTTCAAAATCTTTACCAAAAATTTCTTTCAATCCTCTTACATTGTCAATCAAAGTATTTTGATATTTAATAGCTGTAGGAACAACATGATTACGAGCAATATCACCTAAAACTCTTCCTTCAATTTGAATTTTCTTAGTATATTCTTCTAATTCGATTTCGTAACGAGATTCAACCTCAACATGGTTCATTACACCCATTTCTTCAAAAAGAGTAATTGCTTTTTTAGAAACCTTAGCTTTTAAGGCCTCAGGAGTAGTTTTATGATTACTTAAACCTCTCTTTTTAGCTTCTTTTTCCCAAGCCTCACTATATCCATCTCCTTCGAAAAGAATAGCTTTTGTTCCTTTAATATATTCTCTTAAAACATTAAAGATAGCATCATCTTTCTTCATGTCTTTACCTTCAATCAAAGCATCAACCTCAACTTTAAAGTCTTTTAATTGTTTTGCAACAATCGTATTTAAAGTTGTCATTGAAACTGCACAGTTTGCAGTAGACCCTACGGCTCTAAACTCAAATTTATTTCCTGTAAACGCAAAAGGCGAAGTTCTGTTTCTATCTGTATTATCTAAAAGTAAATCTGGAATTTTACCAACAACATTCAACTTTAAATCTGTTTTTTCTTCAGGAGATAATTTTCCTTTAGAAACACCTTCTAATTCTTCTAGAACTTTCGTTAATTGCTGCCCAATAAATACTGAAATAATTGCAGGAGGCGCTTCATTAGCACCCAAACGATGGTCGTTACTTGCAGAAGCAATTGCAGCTCTTAATAATTCTTCATTATCATGAACTGCTTTAATTGTATTGATAAAAAACGTTAAGAATTGTAAATTGCTCATTGGCGTTTTTCCTGGACTTAATAAATTAATTCCAGTATCTGTAGCTAATGACCAGTTATTATGTTTTCCTGATCCATTTACACCTTTAAAAGGTTTTTCATGAAACAAAACTTTAAAATCATGACGTTCAGCAACTTTTTGCATAACATCCATTAATAATGAATTATGATCAACTGCTAAATTTGTTTCTTCAAAAATTGGAGCCAATTCAAATTGATTTGGAGCAACCTCATTATGACGCGTTTTTACTGGGATTCCTAATAACATACATTGGTTTTCCAAATCTCTCATATATTGTAATACTCTTGTAGGAATTGAACCAAAATAATGATCATCTAATTGCTGACCTTTAGCCGAAGTATGTCCTAATAAAGTTCTACCCGTTGCCATTAAATCAGGGCGAGAAGCTGCTAATGCAGAATCTACCAAGAAATATTCTTGCTCCCAACCTAACGTAGGCGTTATTTTTTTTACGTTTTTGTCAAAATATTTTGCAACATCTGTAGCCGCAGCATCGATAGCAGTTAACGCTCTTAATAAAGGAGTTTTATTATCTAAAGCTTCCCCTGTATACGAAACAAAAACTGTTGGAATACACAAAGTTGTTCCAAAAATAAATGCAGGAGATGTTGGGTCCCAAGCTGTATATCCACGTGCTTCAAATGTATTTCTAATACCTCCATTTGGAAAAGATGATGCATCTGGTTCTTGTTGAACTAATTGTGTACCACCAAATTTTTCAACAGGATCACTTCCATCCATTGAAGTTTCAAAGAAAGCATCATGTTTTTCTGCAGTAGTTCCTGTTAAAGGTTGAAACCAGTGTGTATAATGTGTAACATTTTTAGATAAGGCCCATTCTTTCATTCCCATTGCAATATGCTCTGCAATTTTTCTATCAATCTTAGTCCCATGCTGAACTGCGCTTTGAACTGCTTTATATGCTTCATCTGTTAAGAAAAGGCGCATTGCCTTGTCGTTAAACACATTTGAACCAAAAATTTTAGACTTTCTGTCTAATTCTTCCACAAAAACAGGTTTTCTACCTGATGCGCTTTGTAAAGCTTGAAATCTTAAAGTTGCCATAAAAATGAATTTTTAAAAATTTACCCCATTAATTTGGTGCAAATATACTTAAATTTATTAAAAAAAATATTTTAACCCTATTTTTTATAGGGTCGTTTTTAATTTCTACTCATTTTTATTAA
>JBEDTP010000169.1:0-3446 GCA_040119075.1 Flavobacterium sp. | reverse complement strand
TTTAAAACTTAGATCTTGATAAATTCGCATTCTTAAAACTTCTTTTTGATCATCTGGAAGCTCTTCAATAAGTTTACCTAAATCTAACTCTACTTGTTCTAAAATAATTTGATTTTCAACATTTAAACTCGTATCTGTTAAAAGAGAAAAAATAGAATATTCATCCGTATCTCTTTGAAAACGCATTCTTTTCGATTTTCTAAAATAATCAATTACTAAATTATGTGCTATACGCATTACCCAAGGTAAAAACTTACCTTCTTCATTATACGACTTTGCTTTAAGAGTTTTAATTACTTTAATAAAAGTATCTTGAAAGATGTCTTCGCATAAATCTTTATCATTAATCTTAGAATAAATGAATCCGTAAATTTTAGATTGATGTCTTTCTATTAAAATTGATAAAGCATATTCATCACCTTCAATATAATTTTTAACTAGAACACCGTCTGGAAGTTTGTGATTAACCATAAGATTACCTTTTTAATTTATTTGGGTTAAATTTTGCAAAAAGTAATTTTATGTATAGGCTATCTTTTTTAGATTGTTATTAAGGTCAAATTTAAAGTAAAAAATATATAAAAACCAAATATTCATTAAACTTTTTATTTAAAAAGTTAATATTTCTTAAAATTAATCATCAAAAACACTATTATTAGCAAACTAAAAAGAATAATATTAACATTTTAATAAATCAACATTTTCAACTAATATCAAATCAAATTATTCAAAGACTCTATTATATTGGCTTATGATTTTAAATTGTGTAAATTTGCAAATCTTTACTTTTTTCCATGATAAAAACAGATTTTTCTAAGCTAGAACCTAAAAAAAACATCTTAATAAAAGGTGCTCAACTTCATAATTTAAAAAATATTGATGTTGCTATTCCTCGAAACAAACTAGTTGTTGTTACTGGTTTATCGGGTTCAGGAAAATCAAGTTTAGCATTTGACACACTTTATGCTGAAGGACAAAGACGTTATGTGGAAAGTTTGTCTTCTTATGCGCGTCAGTTTTTAGGTCGTTTAGATAAGCCAAAAGTAGAATACATTAAAGGAATTGCCCCTGCAATTGCTATTGAACAAAAAGTAAACACAACAAATGCACGTTCTACCGTAGGAACTTCAACCGAAATTTACGATTATCTAAAATTATTATTTGCTCGTATTGGTAAAACCTACTCACCTATTTCTGGTCAAGAAGTAAAAAAAGATACGATTTCAGATGTAATTTCTAAAATAGAAGCCTTTGAAGAAAACAGCAAATGGTTATTACTTTCTCCAATTCATTTAGAAGAAGGAAGACCATTAGAAGATAAATTAAAAGTATTATTACAACAAGGTTTTGCTCGTATTTTAGTCAAAAATGAAATGGTTCGTTTAGACGAAGTTGATGCGGAAAAACTGAATGTAAAAGACGTCTTATTAATTATTGATAGGATTGTAGTTAAGAAAGAAGAAGAATTTTTTAATCGATTAGCCGATTCTGTTCAAGTCGCTTTTTATGAAGGAAAAGGCGAATGTTTTTTACAAGAATTGAATTCTGAAAAGCGTTTTTCATTTAGTTCAAATTTTGATTTAGACGGAATGACTTTCTTAGAACCAAATATTCATTTATTTAGTTTTAATAATCCTTATGGAGCTTGTCCAAAATGTGAAGGTTACGGGAATATTATTGGTATTGACGAAGAATTAGTTTTCCCAAATACTGCACTTTCTGTATATGAAAATGGTATTTATCCTTGGCGCGGCGAGAGCATGAGCTGGTTTAGAGATGAATTGGTAAACAATGCTTACAAGTTTGATTTTCCTGTTCACAAGCCAATTTTTGAACTTTCCGATGAACAAAAACAGTTGATATGGACAGGAAATAAATACTTTACTGGTTTAGACACATTTTTTGCAGAGTTAGAAGAGAAAAATTATAAGATTCAAAATCGCGTAATGTTGTCTCGTTATAGAGGTAAAACAAAATGTACTGCTTGTAAAGGAAAAAGATTAAGACCTGAAGCTAATTATATTAAAATTGCGAATAAAACTATTTCAGAATTAGTTGATTTACCAATTGTTAAGTTAATCGAATTTTTCAAAACATTAGAATTAAATGAATACGATACTAAAGTTGCCAAACGACTTTTAATAGAAATCAATAATCGTTTAGGTTTTCTATTTAATGTTGGTCTAAGTTATTTAACCTTAAACAGAAATTCAGCCACATTATCTGGTGGAGAATCTCAACGAATTAATCTTGCCACTTCACTTGGAAGTAGTTTGGTAGGTTCTATGTACATTTTAGACGAACCAAGTATTGGTTTGCACCCAAAAGATACCGAACGATTAATTGAAGTATTGAAAGAACTTCGTGATTTAGGAAATACCGTTATAGTTGTTGAGCACGATGAAGACATTATGAAAGCTGCCGATATGATAATAGATATTGGTCCGGAAGCGGGAACAAATGGAGGTTATTTAGTTGCACAAGGAACGTATGATGAAATTTTAAAAGCCGATTCATTAACTGCGAAATATTTAAACGGACAAGAAGAAATTGCTGTTCCAAAAACGCGTAGAAAATTCAAGAATCATATTGATATTATTGGTGCGAGAGAAAACAATTTACAAAATCAAGATTTTACTTTTCCTTTAGATTGTTTAACGGTAATAACAGGAGTTTCGGGAAGTGGAAAAAGTACTTTGGTAAAGAAAATTGTTTTTCCAGCTATTCAAAAGAAATTAGAAGGTGTTGGAGAAAAACCAGGTCAGTTCACAGAATTAGCCGGAAGTTTTTCAAACATAAAACATATAGAATATGTGGACCAAAACCCAATTGGTAGAAGTTCACGTTCCAATCCGGTTACATACATAAAAGCATATGACGACATAAGAGATCTATTCTCTAAACAAAGTGTTTCTAAACTAAGAGGATATTTACCAAAGCATTTTTCTTTTAATGTAGATGGCGGAAGATGTGAGACTTGCAAAGGAGATGGTGAAGTAACGATTGAAATGCAATTTATGGCCGATGTGCATTTAGAATGTGAAACGTGCAACGGAAAACGATTTAAAAAAGAAGTATTAGAAGCAACTTTTGAAGGCAAAAATATTGATGATGTTTTAAAACTTACTATCGATGATGCATTAGCTTTTTTTAGCGAACACAAACAAACTAAAATAACCCAAAAATTACAATGTTTACAAGATGTTGGTTTAGGTTATGTACAACTTGGTCAGTCTTCTTCTACACTGTCTGGTGGTGAAGCACAACGTATTAAATTGGCTTCATTCTTAGTAAAAGGAACAATTAAGGATAAAGCGTTATTTGTTTTTGACGAACCTACAACAGGATTGCATTTCCATGATATTAAGAAATTACTAAAATCATTTGATGCCTTAATTGATAAAGGACATTCTATTATTGTAATTGAACACAATTTAGATTTGATA
>JBEDTP010000168.1:0-3480 GCA_040119075.1 Flavobacterium sp. | reverse complement strand
ATCTTTATTCACATTGAAATTAGTGGTGCTTTTAAAATTAAGCTTTGGGGCTTCAATTCCTTTTAGAAATTTATTTTCATTTGAAAAAACCCTTGCTTCATCCCATAAATTCTTATCTATAAAAGTTTGAAGTGTTTTTGCTCCTCCTTCTATTATTAACGACTGAATGTTTGATAAATGCAAATATTTAAGTAAATTTTCAACAAAAATAGTATCAAATATAATCTTTTTATAAATAATATCTATATTTTTTGTTAAATTTTCTTGATTATTGATTATGATTGTTTTTGCTTTTTTGTTTTTTATTTGAAAATTTTCATCAATTTTGTTAATCTTATCAATAACAATTCGAATTGGGCTATGTCCAAAAAAATCTCGCGCATTTAAGCTAGGGTTGTCTTCTAAAACGGTATTTGTGCCAACTAATATTCCTTGCTCTTCTGTTCTCCATTTATGAACCAATTGACGAGAATACTGATTAGTTATCCAAACTGGTTTTTTTTCGTCTTTTTCTAATGGCGCAATAAAACCATCTTCGGTTTCTGCCCATTTTAAAATGATATAGGGGCGTTTTTTTTCATGAAAAGTAAAAAAACGTTTATTTAATTCTTTGCATTCTTTTTCTAAAACACCTAAAGTAATTTTAGCACCAGATTCCATTAGTTTCTTAATACCATTTCCGGCTACTTTAGCAAATGAATCAATTGTTCCTATTACTACATTTGGGATTTTATGATAACTAATTAAGTCGGCACATGGAGGCGTTTTTCCAAAATGACTACACGGTTCAAGACTTACATAAATAGTAGCTTTTGAAAGGAGAAATTTATCTTTTACAGAATTTATTGCGTTTACTTCTGCATGAGCTTCTCCTGCTTTTTGATGCCAACCTTCGCCAATTATTTTTCCGTTATAAACGATAACACTACCCACCAATGGATTTGGATAGGTTGTTCCTAATCCGTTTTTTGCCAATTGAATGCAACGAGCCATGTATTTTTCATGCGTAGTCATTTTACAAAAGTAGTATTTTTATGATAGCTTTAATATATCATGTTTTCAATTTGTTTACTTTTACACTTCAATTTTCCAAATATGTTGATTAGAGAAATCCAGCAAAATGATAATTCACAAATTGCACATATAATTCGAGAAATTTTTCATGAATTAGATGCGCCAAAAGTAGGTACGGCTTATGCTGACCCTATTTTAGATACTTTATTTGAAGTGTATCAAAATGATAGAAGTAAATATTTTGTAGTTGAAAAAGAAGGAAAAGTCGTTGGCGGTTGCGGAATTGCTCCTTTAGAAAATGGAGATGCTACTGTTTGTGAATTGCAAAAAATGTATTTTTCACCTGAGATTAGAGGGACTGGCTATGCTGAACGGATTATTGAAAAGTGCTTAATATTTGCCAAAGAAGCAGGTTTTGAAATGTGTTATTTGGAAACCTTATCTTTTATGAATGCTGCTCAAAAGTTGTATAAAAGAATTGGTTTTGATAATATAAATGCGCCAATGGGAAATACAGGTCATAATAGTTGTGAAGTTTGGATGATTAAAAAATTATAAATGTTTTTAAAAGAAATTAAAAATAATTTTCATGAGCAATTAGACGCTCTTTTTGGTAAAGACGAAGTTGAAAGTTTCTTCTTTATTCTAAGTGAATATCTGCATAGTTTAAAACGAATTGACTTGGCTTTGAATCCTAATTTTGAAGTTTCAGAAGAAGATGTTCAAAAGTGGAAAGCTATAATTTCAGAATTAAAAACCGAAAAACCCATTCAATATATCATTGGCGAAACATGGTTTTACGATTCAAAGATTTTTGTAAAAGAACATACTCTAATTCCTCGTCCGGAAACAGAAGAATTAGTCGATTGGATTATAGAAAGTCAAAAGTCGAAAGTCAAAAGTCAAAATATTGACCTGAAAGATGTCACATCGAGCGGAGTCGAGATGCGTATTTTGGACATCGGAACAGGTACAGGTTGTATTCCTATTTCAATTAAAAAAAATATTCCACAAGCAGAAGTTTATGCCATTGATGTTTCAGAAGAAGCTTTAAAAGTAGCAAAGCGAAACGCTGTTGAAAATAATGTAGAAGTAAATTTCATTCTCCAGAATATTTTAGAAGTTGAAAATCTTTTGACTTTTGACTTTCGACTTCCGACTAAATTAGATATCATTGTTTCCAATCCGCCTTATGTTCGAAATCTTGAAAAGCAAGAAATTAAAAAAAACGTTTTAGAATATGAACCGCATTTAGCTTTGTTTGTAGAAGATAATGATGCTTTGCTGTTTTATCGAAAAATTGCTCAATTGGCAAAAGAAAGTTTAACTGAAAACGGACAGTTATTCTTTGAAATTAATCAGTATTTAGGAAAAGAAACGGTTGAATTATTAGAACAATTAGGTTTTAAAAATATTGAATTACGACAAGATATTTACGGAAATGATAGAATGATTAAATGTACGAGGTGAGATGTAAGATATTAGAAGTAACATCAATATTCATGAAAGTTTATAAGTTAAAACAAAAACAAAAATCATGAAAATAGATATGAAAGCTAGAACAAAAAAGTTCACTCTCGATTGCGCGTTTTTATGTTCAAAATTCCCTAGTTCTCGGGAATTTAATGCTTATATAAATCAATTAATTAGATGTTCAAGCTCTGTTGGAGCAAATTATAGAGCTTCTCAAAGAGCAAAATCTACTGCGGATTTTATTAACAAATTAAAAATTGTTGAGGAAGAAGCAGACGAAAGTAATTTTTTCCTTGAAATCTTATTAGAGATAAATAAAAACCAAGAATTGAAAAAAGAAATAGAAATTCTTTTAAAAGAAGGGAATGAAATTTTGGCAATTATTGTAGCTTCTATAAAAACTGCAAGAAATAATCAGAATTTAAAAAAATAATTTATCATTTTTCCCATTCGTACTTCGTAACTAAAACGTTGTACTTTTATTTATTCATGCCTCAACGCCTCAACTGGATCAAGTTTTGACGCTTTTATAGCTGGAATTAAGCCAGAAAGAATAGTAACAGCAAAAGTTACAACAAATGCCCAAAAGATTGCCATCCATGGAATGGTAAACGTGAATCCAATTGCAACTGCTATTGCAAACCCAATTGAAATTCCAAGAATAATTCCAACAATTCCTCCAAGCTGACCAATTACCAATGTTTCAGTAAAAAATTGCCAAGCAATTGTAGTTCTTTTAGCGCCTAATGATTTTCGTATGCCTATTTCACGCGTTCTTTCAGATACAGAAACCAACATAATGTTCATCAATGCAATAGATGACCCGAAAACTGTAATGATTCCAATAACCCAGGCTGTAAGGCTTAAAACTTCTGTGTTTGATAATAATGTTTGAATTAAATCATCACTTCGTTCAATACCAAAGTTGTTTTTTTCAACCGGATTTAATTTACGTACTTGTCGCATCGTAATAATGGCATTGTCAACCGCTTC
>JBEDTP010000167.1:0-3516 GCA_040119075.1 Flavobacterium sp. | reverse complement strand
TTAAGCTATTTCGTATCTCCAAACTTCGCTATCGAAGCTTCATGGGCTGGATTAGGTTACACTACTAATGATAATGGTGGAAACGGTGCTGAAAAAACTAATTCTTTTGGTTTAGGTGCTGACTTAAGATCTATTAGCTTTGGATTAGTTTACAAATTATAATTTGTAAACTAAATAATATTAAAAATCCCGCCTTGGCGGGATTTTTTGTTTAGAATAATTTTATACTTATTTAATTAGAATTTCATTTAAGGTTTTTTATAATCTAAAGCCAAGTCCTAGTTGAAATACCATGTTTTTTGAATTGCTATTTTCTACTACTTCATTTAAACTTTGAGTGTAACGGGCATGAATAAAAGCACCTCCTTCAAAATTAAATGAGAAACCAAGTGCAAGTGCGGTGTCAAAATCTTTAACATTATTGCTTTCACTCCCTCCGTCTTCATCTCCCACTTTTTCGTTTATTTTTAATCCAAATTGAGGGCCAACTTCTAAGTTAAAAGCTTTTCCAAGATACAGTTTTGCAATAATTGGCATGTTTAGGTAGTCAATTTTATACTTTGTATTATAATTTGTGCCTAAAATAGTAGTGTTAGTTTCAAAACCTTGTCTTGAATATATTAGCTCAGGTTGTATAGCAAAAACATTTTCTGTAATTGGAATTTCTCCTGCAAATCCAATATAGAAACTTGTTCTAGGATCTGGTCCTTCATCAAAATCACCTTTTGTTACGGTTGAATAATTTAGCCCTCCTTTTAAAATAAATTTTGATTCTGATGTTGAACTACTTGTTTCATTTGTAGTTTCTTGTGCAAATGAACTAATTGAAGCTGTTGTAAAAAGAATACTTAAAATTACTTTAGATAAATTTTTCATAGTGTAAAAGTTTTAATTAATTTTAAACGATGATATTATATAATTATTATATACGAATTTAATGAAAAATTGGTTTTCATACCTTAAAGAATATAAAAATTATTTAAAGCTTGAAAGAGGTTTAGCTGCCAATACGATTGACAATTATTCTTTTGATATTGAAAAACTAATTACTTTTCTTAATTCAAATGCAATAGAAGTTACACCTATAAATATTACTGAAGAAATTGTACAGCAATTTATTTATGAATTGTCTACTAAGGTAAATGCAAGAAGTCAATCTAGGATTATTTCGGGTTTAAAGAGTTTTTTTAATTATTTAATTTTTGAAGATTACAGGGTAGATACACCTATGGAGCTTATTGAAGTTCCTAAAACCGGAAGAAAGCTTCCTGATACACTCTCAACGGCTGAAATTGATAGTCTTATAGCTGCGATTGATTTGTCTAAGTTAGAAGGCGAACGTAATAGAGCGATACTTGAAACACTTTACAGTTGCGGTTTACGTGTTTCAGAGTTGGTAAATCTTAAAATTTCTGATTTGTTTTTTGAAGAAGGATTTATAAAAGTTACGGGAAAAGGAAATAAGCAGCGCTTTGTACCTATTGGTGATAGTACTGAAAAATATATTCTTTTGTATAAAGACCTTGTGCGTTCTCATCTTGAAATTCAAAAAGGACATGAAGATACATTGTTTTTAAACCGTAGAGGAAAACAGCTGACTAGAGCAATGGTCTTTACGATTATTAAGGATTTAGCAGTTAAAATTAGTTTAAAGAAAACCATAAGTCCACATACGTTTAGACATTCTTTTGCTACGCATTTACTTGAAAATGGAGCTGACTTACGTTCGATACAATTAATGCTTGGTCATGAATCCATTACCACAACAGAGGTGTATATGCATCTTGATAGAAGATTTCTTACTGAAGTGATAAATAATTTTCATCCTAGAAAATAGTTTTCAGTGTTCAGTAATTAGTTTTTTAAAGAATGATGTTCAGAATTTATCGTATAAAAAAATCGCATTAAAATAAATTAACGCGATTTTTATAATTTTGCTATAACCTAAAAAACTACTTCGCTATATTAACAGCTCTAGTTTCTCTAATTACCGTTATTTTTACTTGACCAGGGTAAGTCATTTCTGTTTGAATTTTATGTGAAATGTCAAAAGATAGAGTAGAAGCCATTTCGTCACTTACTTTTTCACTTTCAACAATTACTCTTAATTCTCTTCCTGCTTGAATTGCGTATGCGTTTTTAACACCTTGGAATCCAAAAGCTACTGCTTCTAAATCTTTAAGACGTTGTATGTAAGAATCTAATACTTGCCTTCTTGCTCCAGGTCTTGCTCCAGAAATAGCATCACAAACTTGAATAATAGGTGAAATCAACGATTTCATTTCAATTTCGTCATGGTGAGCTCCAATTGCATTGCAGACTTCTTCTTTTTCGCCATATTTTTCAGCCCACTGCATTCCTAATAATGCATGAGGTAATTCACTTTCAGTATCAGGTACTTTTCCAATATCGTGTAATAAACCAGCTCTTTTGGCAAGTTTAACATTTAAACCAAGTTCGGCTGCCATAATACCACAAAGATTGGCTACTTCTCTTGAGTGTTGCAATAGGTTTTGTCCGTATGAAGAACGGTATTTCATTCTTCCTACAATTTTAATTAACTCTGGATGTAAACCGTGAATACCTAAATCGATAACCGTTCTTTTACCAGTTTCAATAATTTCTTCCTCTATTTGTTTTTGCGTTTTAGCAACAATCTCTTCGATACGTGCTGGATGAATACGCCCATCAGTAACTAATTTATGTAAAGCTAAGCGTGCAACTTCTCTTCTTACTGGATCAAAACAAGATAATATAATTGCTTCTGGAGTATCATCAACAATAATTTCTACACCCGTAGCTGCTTCAATTGCTCTAATGTTTCTTCCTTCTCTACCAATTATTCTTCCTTTTACATCGTCTGATTCGATATTAAATACTGATACACAATTCTCAACAGCTTCTTCAGTGCCTACTCGTTGAATAGTATTGATGATTATCTTCTTAGCTTCTTGTTGTGCAGTCATTTTTGCCTCTTCCATTGTATCTTGGATAAAAGACATAGCCTCTGTTTTTGCTTCAGCTCTTAAGCTCTCTGTCAATTGATTTTTAGCTTCTTCTGCAGAAAGTCCAGAAATGACTTCAAGTTGCTCAATTTGACTTTTATGTAATCTGTCTAAATCTGCTTGCTTTTTATCTAAAACATCCATTTTAGAATTATATTCTGTAATCTTTATTTCGAATTCATCGCTTGCTTTTTTTGCTTTAGCAAGTTCGCTAGAAATTTGAGATTCTTTGTCACGCGTTCTTTTTTCGGCTTCAGCCATTTTTTTATCTCTCGATAAAATTACCTGCTCATGTTCTGTCTTTAATTCTAAAAACTTTTCTTTTGCTTGTAGTATTTTATCTTTTTTAAGGGCTTCTGCTTCTGTTTTTGCATCTTTTAAAATAGAACCAGCTTCTTTTTTTGCATTTTTAATAAGATTGGAAACATTACTCTTTTCTAGAGCTTTTGCAACTCCAAATCCTCCTGCAAGTCCTGCTATAATTCCAATTATAATGTATATTAGTGTCATA